>NZ_JAJGQG010000001.1:0-401304 GCF_020783795.1 Xanthomonas sp. NCPPB 1067 | reverse complement strand
GTTCCTCAACGTCCTCAAGCACCGTGTGGCCCGCAAACATGGTAGTTGGTGCTTGAGAGGGGTTTTTCAGGGGCGACCTATTAGCGCCCAGCCTGAATCGTCGTACCAAATCGGCCCGCGCGCGCCAGGGTTGACGCCCCACTCAACCGCTGGCGGCAAAGGCGGCCAGACGCTCGCCGTCGAGCCGGTAGACGGTCCAGCCATCCATCGGGCGGGCGCCCACCGCCTGGTAGAAATCGATCGCCGGCTGGTTCCAGTCCAGCACCGACCATTCGAAACGCCCGCAGCCGCGCTGCACGGCCAGCTGTGCCAGGTGCCGCAACAGCGCCAGGCCCGCGCCCTTGCCGCGCGCTTCCGGCCGCACGAACAGATCTTCCAGATACAGGCCGTTGCGGCCCAGCCAGGTGGAGTAATTGAAGAAATACACCGCAAATCCCAGCGCCTGGCCATCCTGTTCGCAGATCAGCGCGTGCGCGGTGGCGGCGTCGCCGAACAGGCTGGCGCGCAGATCGTCGGGGCCGGCCTTCACCGCCTCCGGCTCGCGCTCGTAGACCGCCAGCGCCGTGATCAGCTCATGCAGCAGCGGCACATCGTCTGGCGTGGCGGTGCGGATGCGCGGGGTGGCCGGGCTCACCGCACCGCCTCCACTGCCGCGCGCATTTGCGCGATCACCTGAGCATAGTCGGATGCATTGAAGATGGCCGAGCCGGCAACGAAGGTGTCCGCCCCGGCCGCAGCGATCTCGCCGATGTTGTCGGCCTTGACCCCGCCATCGATCTCCAGCCGGATCGGCTTGCCCGTGGCGTCGATCCGGCTGCGGATGGCGCGCAGTTTGTCCAGGGCGGAAGGAATGAAGGCCTGGCCGCCGAAACCGGGATTGACCGACATCACCAGCACCAGGTCCAGCTCCGGCAGCACCCAATCCAGGATATCCACCGGGGTGGCCGGATTGAGCACCAGGCCAGCCTGGCAGCCATGCGACTTGATCAGTTGGATGGTGCGATGCACGTGGCGGCTGGCTTCGGGATGGAAGCTGATGGTGGTGGCGCCTGCCTGCGCGAAATCCGGCACGATGCGGTCCACCGGCTCGACCATCAGGTGCACGTCGATCGGCGCGACGATGCCATGCTTGCGCAGCGCCTGGCAGACCATCGGGCCGATGGTGAGATTGGGCACGTAGTGGTTGTCCATTACATCGAAGTGCACCCAGTCGGCGCCGGCCTTCAGGACGTTGTTCACTTCCTCGCCCAGGCGGGCGAAATCGGCGGACAGGATGGACGGGGCGATCGCCGTCGATTGCATGGGCAGCTCGTAGGAAGACGGAATGGACCATTGTCGCAACCGCTGCCGTGTGAGGAAAGGCATGCATCCGTGGCGGACTCGACTGCGTATGCTCCAAGACCGGCGCGCCGCGCCCGATCCGAGGAGACCACATGAAAACCACCCCGCTCGCTTCCACAGCCCTCGTTCTGCTGGCCCTGGCCCCCACGGCCTGGGCGCAATCCGGCCCGGCCGACTGGTCCGGCTTCTCCATAGGCGCCAATGTCGGCGGTGCCGACCCGGCCGGTGTCTCTGGGGGCCGCTTCGGCTTCGACACCGATCTGAACGGCCGCGACGGCGACCAGGTCAGCACCGCCACCGGTGCCGATGCGTTTTCGCCCGGGTTCTGCGGCGGCGCCGCGGCCGGACGCACCCCGGCCAACGGCTGCAGCAAGGACAAGGGCGGTGCCGAGTACGGCGCGCGGCTGGGCTACGACTGGCAGGCCGGCAGCTGGGTCTACGGCGTGGTGGCCGAATACACCCGAAACGATATCCGCGACAGCGTCAGCGCCTTCAGCACCACCCCGGCGCTGTACACCTTCACCCGCCAGCTCAACCGTACCGCGGCATTGCGCGGCCGTCTCGGCTACGCGTTCGGCGCGCAGGGCGATTACCTGGCGTACGTCACCGCCGGCGTGGCGCGCGGCGAGTTCGACCACGGCTTCACCAGCAGCAATACCGCCAACAGCTTCACCGGCCGCGGTGGCGACAGTGCCGATGGCTATCAGGCCGGCATCGGCCTGCAGCGGCGCTTGAGCGACCATGTCTCGGTGGGCGTGGAGTATCTGTACACCCGCCTGCAGGACGACGACACCCGCGTGCGCGTCGGGCCGGGCACTGCGCCGGCGACCAATCCGTTCCTGCGGGTCAATCCGGCCGGCACCGATCTGCGCCGTACCGATACCGATTTTTCGACCAATGCGGTTCGTCTGACCGTCGGCTACCGCTTCTGAGGCATGCCCCGGGCCTGGCTGCCATGTCAGGCCCGACGACGCGGCCATGGCGCGCCCGCGCGACTGCCGGGCATCGTGCCCGGGCGCTGCGCTCAGCGCTTGCGCATCCGCTGGATGCGGTCGTAGGCAGCGTTGATCTGGCTGGCCTTCCGCTCCGCCTGGCGGCGCGCCTCCGGCTCGGCATTGGCCACCTTGTCGGGGTGGTAGCGCGACATCAGCCGGCGATAGGCCAGATCGACCTCGGCAGTGGTGGCGTCCGGCTCCAGCCCCAGCGCCTCGTACGGGTTCTCTGCCCGGCGCTTGAACCAGCCGGCGTCCACCGCGTGCCCGATCGCCAGGCCGATCATCAGCCCCACGAAGGGCGCGCCACGAAACAGCAGGGCGCCGGCCAATGCGCCGAGCAGTTTTCCGTACCAGGACATGGGCGATCGGGGGCGGGGAAGGCGGGCAGGCGATCTTACCCGAACGCCTGTTCGGGCTGGCTGACGCGGCGTCCACGGCGTGCCTGCACGGCAACCAGATAAAACCAGCGGACCGCCACGAAGCGCCGTACACTACGCGGCCCGCTGCCCACCCGCGGGCCCGCCGGGTCCCGGGGACAGCGTCATTGCGACGTCCTTAGGAGTGCCTGTGTCGACCACGCTGTTGCAATCCGATCTGCCCGGCCTACCGTTGCGTCACCGTGGCAAGGTCCGCGATGTCTTCGATATCCCGCGCGACCGTCTGCCCGCGGATGCTCCGCCGGGCGACTACCTGTTGATGGTGGCCACCGACCGCCTGTCGGCGTTCGACGTGGTGCTGCCGGATCCGATTCCTGGCAAGGGCGAAATGCTCTGCCAGGTCTCCAACTTCTGGTTCCACAAGACCGAACACCTGATGCCCAATCATCTGGTCGACATTGGCGTGGAGCAGGTGCTGCCCGACGGCGTGGACCCGGCGTTGTACGCCAGACGTGCGGTGGTGACGCGCAAGCTCAAGCCGGTGCCGGTGGAAGCGATCGCCCGCGGCTATCTGATCGGCAGCGGCTGGAAGGATTACCAGCGTACCGGCAAGATCAGCGGTATCGAACTGCCCGACGGCCTGCGCCAGGCCGAGAAACTGCCCGAACCGATCTTTACCCCGTCCACCAAGGCCGCCGTCGGCGACCATGACGAGAACATCGACTTCGATGCGATGGTCAGGACCGTCGGCGCCGAGCTGGCCGAGCGCGTGCGCGATGCCACCTTGCGCATCTACCGTTTCGCGGCGGACTTCGCCGCCGAACGCGGCATCCTGCTGGCTGACACCAAGTTCGAATTCGGCACCGACGCCGATGGTCGTCTCTACATCATGGACGAGATGCTGACGCCGGATTCGTCGCGCTACTGGCCGGCCGATCAATACGAACTGGGCACCAGCCCGCCGAGCTACGACAAGCAATTCGTGCGCGACTATCTGGAGACCCTGGACTGGGGCAAGACCGCGCCGGGCCCCAGCCTGCCAGCGCAAGTGATCGATCGCACGCGTGCGAAGTATGCCGAAGCACTGCAACGGCTGGCGGGTATTTCGGTCGATTGATGGGGTGGCGCCCCGCTGTCAGGGGCTTTGAGTCGCACTGACGCCGCCATGACTTGAGCGCCGACATACTCGGCGCGCCTGGACCCGATCCAAGAGGCCGCCGGAGCCCGTTGGCAGCCGTGCGTGAAAGTTCACAACGGCCATCCACGTGCATTGGCACATACCCCATCAGGCACGCCGCGATGGCGCGCCTCTCTCCAATGAGGTCGCAATGGCTCTGTCACGTCTACTTCTCGGCCACTCACGCGCGCTCTGCGGCGCCATGCTTTCCGGTTCACTGCTCGTATTGAGCGCCTGCAGTGCAGGCGAGTCTGCCGCGCCTGCCGCATTGCCAGCCGCGCCTACTGCGTCAACTGCACCCTCAGCACCCTCAGCACCTGCAAGTGCATCGTTAAACGACACAATTGCCGCGCTGATACAAGCCAGCGGCGTCAAGTGCACGGATGCAAAGACGGCGAAAGGCTGCACCGCAGGCAATGTCGATAGCGGTGATTTTTACGACGTAGAGCTGTCGCCCGATTGTGGCGTTGATGGGTTCTTCGCTGGCGTTGCACAAGCCAAGGGTGTGGATGCATTGAGTACGGTGCCCACCACAGGCAGCAGCGCAACGGCGAATGCCAGCCTGGCACAAGGTCAGCTCGTCTGCGTCCAGGCGATCGGCCGCGCAGGACAGAACCCGCTTTATTATTACGTCGTCGCAATCCCAGCAGACAGCGTTGCAAAGTGCAAAAACAATGTGCTTTGCAAGACGTATGGTGATAGGCCGATCAAGCGTATGACGCCTGCACGTGGTGATGCCTGCCATGCAGCAGCACCCGGACGGTATGTTGGCAGTTGCGCGCAGGGATGGGTCAGCGCGGAGGCACTGGACGTATTTTCGGACGGACTGTAAGTCAGACAACACACATCAGGTTCGACCAACCACTCAGCAAAGGAACAGCTCATGTCGGATCCCAAGATTACCCGTGTGGTCAGTAGTGTGGGCACGACGCGTACGCTGGAAATGGATGACGGCAGCGTCATCACCCGCTCCGGTGGCACCGTCTCGTGGCGTAACAACAATCCCGGCAACCTCAAATTCGAATTTGCCGGAAGTGCCGATAAGACCGTCAATAACCCCCGCACCCGCGAGCAGGCACTCGAAGCGGCACAGAATCGCTATCAAGGCGTGGTCGGGCTGGATCAATGGGGTAACGCCGTCTTTGAAAGCTACGAAGCCGGTCGGGCTGCCAAGATCCAGCTCCTGGAGCATCGCTTCGCTGAAAAGACAGTCGAAGAAATTCTGCCAAGTTATTCAACCGCTGATTACAGTGGTCGCACCCACCACAAGGAACAGGCAGCCGCGATCTTTGCGGAAGGAGATCGACACGGCGTGGATCTGCGCGAGAAGACCGTCGGACAGATGAGCGTGCGCGAACGCGAGGTGCTCGCGGACGGAATTCGGCGTTTCGAGGGCTGGCGCGCGGGCGAGGTAACGATCACCCAGCAGCCTTCACATACGCCATCAGTGGGACAGCCACAGACGCCATCATCCACGACGCCCGCTACAACCGCACCTACAGCCAGTCAAACGGCAGCAGCCGCCACCGGCGCTGCCGTCTACAACGAGGCGTACCAGCATTTCCTGGGCGAAGGTCGGCGGTACGAGTACGGTCGCCCCGATCATCCACGCCCAGGCCGCGACAGTAGTCGGTTGGAGCGTGACGCAGATGGCGACGGACGCCTGGGCGTGGACTGCTCCGCCTTTGTCTGGCGCGGGCTCAAGAACGCCGGATACGATGTGCCCGGCGAAAACGCGGCTGGCTTCACGACTGCCAAATTGTTCAATGGTGCCAATACCACAGCATATGCACGCGAACATTTCGATGTCACTTCGGCTGCAGAAGCACGCAAGCCAAATGGAAGCCTGCACCAGGGCGACATCCTGATGTTTTCATCATCGCAGGGCCAGCATGTCGGCATCTTCAAGGGTTACGACGCCAAAGGAAACATCCAGTTCATCGGCTCTCAAGGCAGCACGGGACCTGCAGAGGTCACGATCAGTCCCGGTGGCTATTGGGACGGCGGCGGAACGCGTATTGTCGGCGCGTTGACTCCGAAACCCGAGTTCCAGGTGCGTGCACCACTGCATGGTACGTCCGAGCCGCCTGCAGCACGCACTCAGACACACACCAGTGTGTCGCCAGCTCACCCTTTCTCGAACGGAATCACCTCTCATCACCTCATGAAGCACGGAGCTCGCGGAGGCGAAGTGCAGTCGCTGCAGCAAGATCTCAACCGGCTGGGTGTACGCGACGCGCAGGGCAATCGACTCGCCGAGGACGGGCGCTTTGGCGATAACACGCGCGAAGCGGTGATGGCATTCCAGAAGCAGCATGGGCTGCAGCAGGACGGAGTCGTCGGCCGCGATACGCGGGCGGCGTTGTCGGCGCCTGCGGCCAGGGCGGCCGATGCCCCGGTCGCGGCTTCGACAGGTCTGTCGCTCAACGATGCATCGCATCCGGACCATGCGTTGCACAACGCAATTCGCAGCAAACTGCCGAGCGTGATTTCCAACGAGGCCGCTGCCAATATCACCTTGCAGGCCAAGCAAAACGGCATCGACAGCCCGGACAAGTTGCAAAGTGTGATGGTGCAGGACGGCAAGGCGTTCGTGATGGGGACCACGCGCGGCTTCAGGGCCGCGGTGGATCTGAATCAGCCGGCACCCCCGCTGGAGCAGACCAGCGCGCAGCTGCTCGCCGGTCAGACGCAACAGCAGCAGATGCAGGACCAACAGCAGAAGGTCGCCATCGGCGGCCGCTGACGCCGCAGCAAAGTGATGATGAAAGCCGGTCAGTCCTCTGGCCGGTTTTTTTTTACCACTCCCTGATGTTGCGCGCACGGCAGGCTGCCCCGGACCAATCGCTGCGGGTAGGCGCCGCGCCGGGTGTGCAGCTGCTAGCGGTACAGATAACGATGTATTTGCCCGCCGCCGTGGCGCGCAAACCTGCCCGCTCTGCGATGGGCTTCCGCAGCACAAGGTGGCCGTGCGCACAGATCGTAAGACGGCTTTAACTTTTACTACTTCCCCGTTCTGGAGTGTGCCAGCTTGTCTGCCGGCAGCTGCTGCCGATCGCGACCGGCGCTGGTGTGGTATCCCGCCGGCTTCTTGCATTGCACGTTCTGGGAGAGAGTCGTCATGCAATTCCATCTGTTGGGCGCGGCCATCTGCTGCGCGCTGTCGTTTTCTGCTGCCGCCACCGCGGCGGATCTGTCTGCCAACGCGGCGGTCTCGCGTGCGCAGGGCTTGCTGGGCAACACCGCCTCGGCCCTGGCCAATCGTGCACCTGCCGATGTCTTCATCGCGCGCGACAGCATCGTCGATGCCGATGGCAGCGAGCATGTGCGTTTCGATCGTACCTACCAGGGCCTGCCGGTGATCGGCGGCGATGTGGTGGTGCATTCGCGCCGCGGGGTGATGCGGCAGCTGAGCCAGACCCTGGATACGTCGTTGCGCCCCAGCCTCGTACCCGGGATCGATGCCGCCACTGCGTTACGCGTGGCCGCTGCGCAATTCGACGTGGCGCAGGACGCAGCACCGCGTGCCAGCCTGGCGATCTATGCGCGCCAGGGAGCGCCACGCCTGGTCTACGATGTGGTCTACAGCGGCATCAAGCCGGACCAGACGCCGACCGAAATGCATTACATCGTCGATGCGGTGGATCGGCGCATTCTCGAGTCCTGGGATACGGTGCATACCGCGTGCGCGGGCGGCACCGCCGCAGCCGGTAGCGGGCGCGCCCTGTACGCGGGCAGCGTACCGCTGGCCAGCACGCGGTGCAGCAGTGGATTCGAGCTGACCGATCTCGGTCGCGGTGGCGGTGCGACCTATACCATGCGCAACGGCACCTCCGGCAACGGCACGCTGCTGACCGATGCCGACAACGCCTGGGGCAACGGTGCCAACAGCGACGCCGCCACGGTGGCGGTGGATGCGCACTACGGCGTCTCGCTGACCTGGGATTACTTCAAGAACATCCACGCGCGTAGCGGCATCGCCAACGATGGGCGCGGTGCGCGCAGCCGCGTGCACTACGGCAACCGCTACAACAACGCCTTCTGGTCCGACAGCTGTTTCTGCATGACCTTCGGTGATGGCGACGGCAGCACGTTCACGCCACTGGTCTCGGTGGACGTTGCCGGCCACGAGATGACCCACGGCGTGACCAGTCGCTCGGCGCGGCTGGTGTATGGGGGCGAATCGGGCGGCTTGAACGAGGCCACCTCCGACATCATGGGCGCGATGGTGGAGTTTTCCGCCAACAACAGCGCGCAGCCGGGCAACTATCTGATCGGCGAAAAACTCATCGCCGGCAACAGCAGCGGGACGCTGGCGCTACGCTACATGTTCAAGCCCAGCCTGGATGGCGATTCGCCGGACTGCTATCGCAGCAACCTGGGCTCGATCGATGTGCATTACAGCTCCGGCGTGGCGAACCATTTCTACTATCTGCTGGCCGAAGGTGCAGTAGTGCCGAGCGGTTTCGGTGCGGGCACCAGCTACAACCTGACACCGGCCGGGCTGGTCTGCAATGGCAATACCGCGTTGACCGCGATCGGCCGTGCCGCCGCCAGCCGCATCTGGTACCGCGCGCTCACGGTCTACATGACCTCGTCCACCAACTATGCAGCCGCGCGCCGGGCCACGCTGAGTGCGGCCACCGACCTGTATGGCAGCAGCTCCACGCAGTACCGCGCCGTGGCGGCCGCCTGGAGCGCGGTGTCGGTCAACTGACCGCATCGGTGCCGTGCCGCCCACCGACGGCACGGCAGGGCAGCGCTGATGCGTGCGCACCACTGCAGCGGTGCGCACGCGTATGCTTGGGTCATTCCTGGGAGGGAACATGACCGAACGCACTACGACCGCGCGACCGATCGACCGTTATTTCGCCAGCTATTCCGACGACCACCGCAATGCCACCAACCAGCAGATCCATGTGCTGGCGGTGCCGGCCATCCTGTGGTCGGTGGTGGCCCTGCTGTGGTGCATTCCGGTCGGCGGTACCTGGTTCACCAGCGGGGTCTGGGCAGCGCTGACGATGTTCGCGGCATGGTCCTACTACAACCGGCTGTCGCGCCCGCTGGGTCTGGGCATGTTGGGGATCTTCTTCTTCTTCGGCTGCCTGTGCCGGCTGGTCGAGAGCAGGATCGGGCTCGACGGCCTGTTCGCCACCGGCCTGGCGGTCTTCGTGCTGGCGTGGATCGCACAGTTCGTGGGGCACAAGATCGAAGGGCGCAAACCGAGCTTTCTCACCGACCTGACCTATCTGCTGATCGGGCCGATCTGGGTGCTGGCCAAGCTCTATCGCCAACTGGGCTGGCGTTACTGAGGCAGCGGCAGTCTGCCGGCGGCTTGGACAGCCGATAGAACGGCTGCACTCACCGCCAGCTGATTCCGGCCGGCGCCTGGAATCGGCGCTACGCGCGCAGCCTCCGGTTCTGCGCGCGCCTTCCACGCCCGTGGAGCGACTGCTCGCTACGTTCTGTCGGCCACGCTCAGTCGCCGATGCCAAGCTCTTCCGGCAGCGGCCGGAACGCGCGTGGCACATAACCGAAATCGCGGCGCGCCGGTTCCAGATCGAACACCAGGTCATCGCGCATGCGCTGCAGCGCCGCCGCGTTCATGCCGCGCAGGCGTCCCATTCGATGGGCAGCGATCAGCGCAAGGCCGAACAGGCTCGGCGGCACCTGATACAGGCGCGCCGGTCGTGGCAGTGCGGCGAGTACCCGCTCCACCATCTGCGTGTAGGCCAGTACTTCGCCACCACCCACGGCATAGCTGCGTTGCTGCGTGGCCACCTGCCCGAGTACGGCCAGTGCGGCATTGGCCAGGTCGTCCACATGCACCGGCTGGCGCAGGCCGGTGGCGTTGGCGGGCAGCAGGAAGGCGCCGGTGCGCTGGGCAAGCCCGGCGATCTGGGTCAGCGTCTTGTCGCGCCCGGCACCGTAGACCAGGGTCGGGCGCAGCACGGTGGCGGCGCAGCCGCGCGCCTGCGCCGCGGAGAACAGCGCTTGCTCGGCAATGGCCAGGCGCTGAGCCACGTCGCGCTCGGCCGGATCGCTGGAATGTTCCTTGACCTCGACGCTGGTGGAGCCGAAGGCGACGATGCGTGCGGCGACCACCGGGTTTTCGGCGTACCAGCGCGCGAAATGATCCAGTGGCCCGCAGCTGAAGATGGCCTCGAACGTCTCGCCTGCTGCCGCAGGCATCGCCAGGCCGCCTTGTCTCCAGATCAGCCCCGTCCGCGTCGCGCGCGGTTGACGCGACCATGCCGTGACCTGCCAGCCGCGACTCAGCAGCCGGGTCAGCAGGCGCTCGCCGATCTGGCCGCTACCGCCGAACACCAGGGCGCGGGGCGCGGATACGGCGGGGGACGGAACAGGATCGGCAGCGGTCACAGGGCAGCGAAGGTGGCGGCGGTGAGAACAGCATACCGAGTCCACCGCGCTGGCGCGCAGGCACGCCGCAGCCACCGCTCGACTGCTCTGCGTCGCGCCACGTTGACGCCAGCGTCAATCAACGCTTTGTTAAACTCGACGGCCTGCTCGCGAATCTCGTGTTCCCTGCATGCCTTTTCCGTTGGAAATCCTGCTCGGCCTGCCCTTCCTGATGGCGGCGGCCGTTGCGCTTCTCTGGCGCACGTCACGCGCGATCACCGCATGGGTGGCGGCGGCCGCACCGGTGGCCGGGTTGCTGGTGCTGGCCTGGCTGACGCCTGCGGTGCTGCGTGGCGAGATCGTCGCCAGCGAACACGCGTGGCTGCCGCAGATCGGCCTGTGGTTCTCGTTGCGGATGGACGGGCTGGCATGGATGTTTGCGCTGCTGGTGCTTGGCATCGGCGCATTGGTGGTGATGTATGCGCACTACTACCTGAGCGCGCGCGACAGCGCCTCGCGCTTCTTCGCCTATCTGCTGCTGTTCATGGGCGCGATGCTCGGCATGGTGTTGTCGGGCAATCTGCTGCTGTTGATGGTGTTCTGGGAACTCACCAGCATCAGCTCGTTCCTGTTGATCGGCTTCTGGTCGCATCGCAGGGATGCGCGCGACGGCGCACGCATGGCCTTCGTGCTGACTGCCGGCGGCGGGCTCGCGTTACTGGGTGGCGTGCTGATGATCGGCCGTATCGTGGGCAGCTTTCAGCTGGATGCGGTGCTGGCCGCTGGCGATACGCTCCGTGCCAGCGCCTTGTATCCGTATGCGCTGGGCCTGGTGCTGCTGGGTATCTTCACCAAGAGCGCGCAGTTTCCGTTTCACTTCTGGTTGCCGCATGCGATGGCGGCGCCGACGCCGGTGTCGGCCTACCTGCACTCGGCCACGATGGTGAAGGCCGGCGTGTTCCTGCTGGCGCGCCTGCACCCGGCACTGGCCGGGACCGACCTGTTCTTCTATACGGTGACCGGCATCGGCGCGATCACGCTGCTGCTGGGCGCGTGGTACGCGATCTTCCAGCACGATCTCAAGGGCGTGCTGGCCTACTCGACCATCTCGCACCTGGGCCTGATCACGATGCTGTTCGGGCTGTCCACGCCGATGGCGGTGGTGGCGGGCGTGTTCCATCTGCTCAACCACGCGGTGTTCAAGGCATCGCTGTTCATGGCCGCGGGCATCATCGACCACGAAACCGGCACGCGCGATATGCGCAAGCTGGGCAACCTGCGCCGTCTGATGCCGTTCACCAGTGCGCTGGCGATCACCGCCTCACTGGCGATGGCCGGGATTCCGTTGCTCAACGGATTCCTGTCCAAGGAAATGTTCTTCGCGGTGGCGCTGGAAACCGACGCGCCGCAGTCGATGCGTGTGCTGGCCAGCATCGCCGCGCTGCTGGCCGGTCTGCTGGGCGTGGCCTATAGCCTGCGGTTCGTGCACGACACCTTCTTCGGCGACGGCCCGCGCGATCTGGACACCACGCCGCACGAGCCGCCGCGCTGGATGAAGATTCCGGTGGAGGTGCTGGTGCTGATCTGCGTGGCGGTAGGCATGATACCGGCGTGGACGGTGGCGCCGGTGCTGCGCGCCGGGGCCGCCGCCATCCTGGGCCAGGCGCTGCCCGACTACAGCCTGGCGCTGTGGCACGGCGTCAACTGGCCGCTGGCGATGAGCATCGCCGGCATCGTCGGCGGCACGCTGCTGTACATGACCTTGCGCCGTACGCTGGACCTGCACGCGATCGAGAACCGGTCGCCCGGCAAGGCGCTGTTCCACTGGAATCTGCGCACGCTGTTCGCCTCCACCGCGCGCATGACCGATGCGGTCACCAACGGTAGCTTGCAGCGCATGCTGATGCTGCTGGTGCTCAGTGCCGTAGTCGTGGCGTCGATGCCGTTCCTGCAGGGTGGCGCGCTGCCGGTCTGGCCCGCGCCGGCGCCGATGCCGCTGCTGGGCTGGATGGTGTGGCTGCTGATGATCGCGTGCGCGCTGGGCAGCCTGTTCCTGTACCGGCAACGCCTGCTGGCGGTGCTGGTCCTGGGCGGCACCGGGCTGGCGGTCAGCCTGACCTTCGTGTTCCTGTCGGCGCCGGATCTGGCGCTGACCCAGCTGCTGGTGGAAATGATGACCCTGGTGCTGATGTTGCTGGCGATGAACTACCTGCCCGAGCGCTCGCTGCCCGAGAAGGCGCGGCTGCGCAAGCTGCGCGATGTCGCCCTTGCGGTGATCGCCGGCGCCGGCCTGGCCGCGCTGTCGTACACGCTGATGACCCAACCCAGCCCCACCGTGGCCGGCGAGATGCTGCAGCGCGCGCTGCCGGAGGCGTACGGGCGCAATGTGGTCAATGTCATCCTTGTGGATTTCCGCGGGTTCGACACCTTCGGCGAGATCACCGTGTTCGCCATCGCCGGGCTGGTGGTGCATGCGCTGCTGCGGCGCTCGCGCATGGCGCCGGAGCGCAGCATGCCAGGTCCGGCGATCCGGCTGCCGGTGCCGGCCGATCTGGCGCAGATCATGTTCCCGCTGACCCTGACGGTCTCGTTGTTCCTGTTCCTGCGCGGCCACAACGCCCCGGGGGGCGGCTTCATTGCCGGCCTGGTGCTGGCGGTGCCGTTGCTGATGCAGTACGTGATCCAGGGCGCGGCGTCGGTGGAGTCGCGCTTTGGCTTCGACTATATCCGGCTGATCGGTGTCGGCCTGCTGTGCGCGCTGCTCAGCGGCGCGGGAGCGCTGGCGTTCGGCCTGCCGTTCCTGAGCAGCGGGCATGCCACGGTTGGGTTGCCGTTGCTGGGCGAGCTGGAACTTGCCAGCGCGCTGGGCTTCGATATCGGCGTGTATCTGGTGGTATTCGGCGCGGCGATGTTGATGCTGTCGATGATGGGCACGATCAAACCGTCGCGCACGCGCACCTCGCAGCGTGGCGAGATCGATCCTGCCCGGCGTTCGACACGTACCGCGGAGCAGCATTGATGGAACTGGCAGTGGCAAGCGCGATCGGCGTCCTCACCGCATTGGCGATCTATCTGCTGCTGCGTGCGCGCAGCTTCGACGTGATCCTGGGGATGACCTTCCTGTCGTATGCGACCAACCTGCTGATCTTCGCGGGCGGGCGCTTGCGCAGCGGCCAGGCGCCGGTGCTGCGCGATGGGGTACCGGTGGACCTGCAGCATTACACCGACCCGCTGCCGCAGGCGCTGGTGTTGACCGCGATCGTGATTGCATTCGCGATGACCGCCGTCAGCCTGGTGCTGGCGATCCGCAGCCGCAGCGACAACGGTAGCGATCATGTGGACGCGCATGAAGATGCGACCACCGGGGTGGATACGCGCGAGGCGCAGCGATGAATCATCTGCTGATCCTGCCGATCCTGATCCCGATGCTTGGCGCCTGCGCCTCGCTGTTCGTCGAGCACCGCCGCTATGGGCCGCGCGTACAGCGCAGCGTGGCGTGGACCAGCTTGTTGCTGCTGGCGATCGCGGTGATCGCGTTGTTCGCGCGCGCGGCCGATGGTCAGGTGCTGGTCTATCTGCTGGGCAACTGGCCGGCGCGGCTGGGCATCGTGCTGATGGGCGACCGCCTGTCGGCGTGGATGCTGCTGACCACGCTGCTGCTGGGGGCCGCGTGCCTGCTGCATGCCTGTGCCGGGTGGGACCGACGCGCGCCGCATTTCCATGCGCTGTTCCAGTTCCAGCTGATGGGCTTGAACGGTGCCTTCCTGACCGGCGATATCTTCAACCTGTTCGTGTTCTTCGAAGTGATGCTGATCGCCTCGTACGGGCTGCTGCTCAGCGGCGGACGCGGACTGCAGATGCGCGTGGGGCTGCATTACGTGGTGTTCAACGTCTGCGCCTCGACGCTGTTCCTGATCGCGCTGGGGCTGCTGTTCGGCGTCTTCGGCACGCTCAACATGGCGCAGCTGTCGCAGCGCATCGCCGAGCTGCCGGCGCAGGACCTGCCGCTGGCCAAGGCCACGCTGGGAGTGTTGCTGGTGGTGTTCTGCAGCAAGGCGGCACTGCTGCCGTTGTATCTGTGGCTGCCGGAAACCTATTCGCGCGCTCCGGCGGCGGTGGCGGCATTGTTCGCGATCATGACCAAGGTGGGGCTGTATGCGACCTTGCGCATCTCCAGCCTGTGGTTCGGCGCCGGCGCTGGCGCGTTGCACGGATTTGGCCGGCATGCGCTGCTATGGCTGGGCATCGCGACCCTGCTGATGGCCGCCTTCGGCGTGATGGCGGCATCGCGCCTGCGGGTGATGGTGTCGTATCTGGTGGTGTTTTCGGCGGCGACGTTGTTCATCGCCTTCTCGCTGGACGATGCGCGCGCGCTCGGCGCGGGCCTGTACTACCTGCCGCACAGCAGCTTCGTGGCGGCCGCGCTGTTCATGGTGTCGGACTTGATCCGGCGACGCCGTGGCAGCGCCAGCGATCGCAAGGAAGTCATCGCTCCCCTGCCCGGACGTGCGATTCCCGGCACGATGTTCCTGATCGCCGCGATCGCGGTGGCAGGGCTGCCGCCCTTGTCCGGCTTCCTGGCCAAGGCCGCGTTGCTGCAGCACGTCCCCGAGGGTCTGGTCGGGCCGGTCTGGGGCGCCATTCTGGGAGGCAGCCTGCTGGTGGTGATCGGCTTGACCCGGGCCGGTGTGCGCCTGTTCTGGCGCGTGCCCGCCGCGGCCGAAGACACGCCCGAACTGCAACCGCAGCGCCGTGGCCGCATGCGCCCGGTGGAGACCGCCGCCACGTTGTTGCTGCTCACTGCGCTGGTTGCGATGACGGTGGCGGCCGACCCGTTGATGCGCTACACCGATGCCGCCGGCGCGCAGTTGCGCGACCCCGGCGCCTATGTGGACCAGGTGCGTGCCAGCGCGCCGCTAAGGAGGGCGCCATGAACATCCGTGTGCCATGGCGACGCCGGATCTTTCCGTCGGCACCGTTGAGCGTGACGGTGTTCGTGTTCTGGCTGCTGCTCAGCGACAGCTTCGGCCCGCAGCAGTGGGTGTTGGGCGCATTGCTCGGCGTGGTGGTGCCGATCTTCGCTGCACGGCTGGACCGCGAATTCGCGCGCATCGGCTCGTTGCGCTCGGTGCCGCGCATGCTGCTGGTGGCCGCCGGCGATATCGTGCGCTCCAACATCAAGGTGGCCATGCAGGTCCTGGGACCCGAATCGCGTATCCATCCGGGTTTCATCTGGGTACCGCTGGAGATCGCCAACATCCACGGCATCGCCGCGCTGACCAGCATGATCACGCTCACCCCCGGCACCGTCTCGGCGGCCTTGTCGGACGACCGCAAATACCTGCTGGTGCATGTGCTGCATCTGGACGATCCCGATGCCTTGATCGCCGAGATCAAGCATCGCTACGAGAAGCCCCTGATGGAGATCTTTCCATGACCGGTCACACGTTCATCGAATCGACCATCGTCGTGTGCATGCACGCGGTAGGCCTGGCCATGCTGATGGCGCTCTGGCGCCTGCTGCGCGGCCCGTCGGTGCCCGACCGCATCCTGGCGCTGGACACCCTGTCGATCACCGCCATTGCCGAGCTGATGCTGCTGGGCATGTATCTGGACTCGCCGATCTATTTCGAGGCCGCGCTGGTGATTGCGATGCTCGGCTTCGGCAGCACCGTGGTACTGAGCAAGTACGTGTTGCGGCGGGACATCGTCGAATGATCGCGCTGACCGAATACCTGCTCGGTGCGCTGCTGCTGGTGGGCACCTTCTTCATCCTGATCGGTGCGTTCGGGCTGGTGAAACTGTCGGATTTCTTCAAACGCCTGCATGCGCCGACCAAGGCCAGCACGCTGGGGGTGGGCTGCGTGCTGCTGGCGTCGGTGGGATATCACCTGTTCCTGGGCGTGGACCCGCAGCCGCGCGAGCTGCTGATCACCGTGTTCCTGTTCATCACCGCGCCGATCAGCGCCCACCTGATGGCCAAGGCCGCGCTGTCGCTGATGATGGAAGACCGGCCGGAAGTCCCCAACCACGGCGAGATGGAGAACGAAGGCTTGCCAACGCCGACGACGCAAGGGGACGTCGGCGAGAATGTAGAGAGCGCCAGGCAGCACGAGCGGCCATCCTCCGATCCGCGCTGAATGCCGCGCGGCATTGCGCTGCGGGCGGGCGTTGGACCCGGTAGGCCACGTGCCGCGTACCACCTGGCTGGCGTGAGGCGTTGCCGGTGAGGCGTTGCCAGCGCTGCGTACGTGGCCGGCGTGGCGACGCACTGGTCCGCGGGCACGCCACATCGCTCATCCGCAACCCTCCACATAGTCCACCTGCGGTGGCAGGCCGACCCGCCAACTGAGCACCTTGCCGTCGGCGTCGGTCTCGAACACCAGCGCCGACCGCGCTGCCGTATCGGCATGCCGCAGGGTCTGCGCGCCGGGCACGTACTTGTGCGGCTGCGCCTCCAGCCCATCCGGGTACAGGCTGCGCAACTGCGGCAGCGTCATGCCGACCCGGCCGCCGCCCGGCGCGAGTTCCTTCGGTTCGTTGGTCTGATAGCGAACCAGGCGATCTTGTTCGAACATGAAACCGAAGCGCCGCGCGTCGTCGGCCCATTGCGGGCGTAGCAGGTAGCAGCCACCGTCGGGGGCCGCATCGCCACGCAGATCGCCGCCCCAGGCCGCGCGAGCCTGGCTTGCATCCATGCCCAGGCGCAGGTCGCCGTAGCCGTCCATCCGTGCGAGCGCGGTCTCTGCCTGCCGCAGATGCGGTGGAAACGTCCCTGCCGGGGCGGTCGCCGGAGGCACCGCTCCGGTCGGCTGGTCGCCAACGGACGCGACCGGTGCGGGCGACACCGACGCCGCGGGCGCGTCGTCCGTGCGATGGCAGCCGGCCACGGCCGCCAGCATGCCCATCAAGCCCAGCGTTCTGAAGATCATGCGTTCGCTCCCGATGTCTCTGCGCAGCCTACACAGGCTGCATCGCAGCGATGTGCAGGACCTGCATCCCTGCCTTGCGCAGGCCCATGCACGGCCGGCACGCCGCCGCCGATGTCATCGTCGCTTCATCGGTCGCGCTCACCCTGGCGTCTGCCGAGCGCGTGCGTATCCGGATCGGCGAGCTGCTTCCCGAGGCGCTGCAGGCGGCCTGATGCGGCCAGACACGCGTGGTCCATCGTCCATCGCGTGCGATCGGCAACGGCCGGGACCACCACGCCGTCCAGCCTGCTGCATGCAGTGCTGGGCGGGAAGCGGGCTTGGCCACACAATCATCGTGACGGCATGGACTGCCGCCTACGGACACCGCTGTACGCCACGGCCGGCCGCGCAGCGGGTTCGATCGCCGCCGCTAGCCTGCCGCGTCGGTCGTGGGCGCCTCGAAGCCGGCGCGCAGGCCATTCCAGCAGCGCTGGTAATCGCCCTGCCGGTGGGCGGCCTGCAGCGCCTGCCGAGTGGGGCGCAGCACCGCACGCGTCTCGAACATAAAGGCCATGGTGTCGGCGATGACGTCCGGGCGCGACAGATCCGCCTGCGAAGCCTTGTCGAAGGTGGCCGCATCCGGGCCATGCCCGCTCATGCAGTTATGCAGCGATGCCCCGCCAGGCGCGAAGCCCTCGGCCTTGGCATCGTAGACGCCGTGCACCAGGCCCATGAATTCGCTGGCGACATTGCGGTGGAACCACGGCGGACGGAAGGTGTGCTGCGCCACCAGCCAGCGCGGTGGGAAGATCGCAAAGTCCATGTTGGCAGTGCCGTGGGTGTCGCTGGGCGAGGTCAGCACGGTGAAGATGCTCGGATCCGGGTGATCGAAGCTGATCGAGCCGATGGTATTGAAGCGGCGCAGATCGTAGCGATACGGCGCGTAGTTGCCGTGCCAGGCCACCACGTCCAGCGGCGAGTGATCGATGTCCGCGCGCCACAGGTGGCCCTGGAATTTGGCGACCAGTTCGAATGCGCCCTCGCGCTGTTCGAACGCCGCGCATGGGGTTTGGAAATCACGCGGATTGGCCAGGCCGTTGGCGCCGATCGGCCCCAGATCCGGCAGACGCAGCAGGCCGCCGAAGTTCTCGCAGACATAGCCACGCGCCTGCCCATCGAGCAGCTCCACCCGGAACCGCACGCCGCGCGGAATCACCCCGATCTGCTGCGGTTCCAGTTCGAGCACGCCGAGTTCGGTGCACACGCGCAGCCGGCCGAGTTGCGGCACCAGCAGCAGCTCGCCATCGGCGTCGTAGAAAAAGCGATCGCGCATGGACGCGTTGGCCGCATACAGGTGCACTGCCACGCCGCTCATCGCTTCCGGGCTTCCATTGCCGGCCATGGTGTACAGGCCATCGACGAAGTCGGTGGGCGTGGTTGGCAGCGGCAATGGACTCCAACGCATCTGGTCCGGCGGCACCGGGCCGTTGCCGAAATCGTTGTGCACGTGCGACTGCTCGATCAGCGAAAAGCTGCCATGCACGGCGGCCGGACGAATGCGGTACAGCCAGCTGCGCCGGTTTGCACCGCGCGGTGCGGTGAAGGCGGTGCCGGACAGTTGTTCGGCGTACAGGCCATGCGCCACGCGCTGCGGCGAGTTCTGTCCGACCGGTAGGGCACCGGCCACAGCTTCGGTTGCGAATTCATTGCCGAAGCCGGTCATGTAGTGCTGCGGGTTGTGCATGGTGGCGCGTCCGGATGTTGACCCTCCTCCTCGACCGCAGAAGGCTGGGCTTGGGGTGGATCAAGCCCCTCTCACGTCGGAGAGGGGTCGGAGTGAGGGTACGGCGGCGCAATGACATGACAGATCGCCTCGACCACCGCATCGAGTGAGAACAGTACATCGTTGTTCCAAAAGCGCAGCACCGCCCAACCCTTCGATTGCAGCCATTGCGTTCTTGCCTGGTCGCCGACGGCATGATGCTGCGATCCGTCCAACTCGACAATCAACCTGGCTTCAATGCAACAAAAATCTGCGATGTACGGCGGAATCGGATGCTGCCTTCGAAACTTGAAGCCTTGGAACTGATTCCCACGCAGACGGCGCCACAGTGCACGCTCTGCGTCGCTCATGTCGCGACGCAATGCGCGTGCGTGGGCGAGTGCAACCGTGGGTAATGGCGGCTTGATTCTCATCGCTCCACCGTACCCTCACCCCAACCCCTCTCCCGTCGGGAGAGGGGCTTCAACTGCGTGAGTCTTTCTTGGTTGTCTTGTCGGACAACCGGTTCCCGACGATGTGGCGACTGGACGTATCGCCTTCAGCGAATCCCGAATGACGAATCACCAATCCCCGCCCTCAAAGCACCCCGCGCTTGATCTGGTCGCGCTCGATGCTTTCGAACAGCGCCTGGAAATTTCCTTCGCCGAAGCCTTCATTGCCCTTGCGCTGGATGATCTCGAAAAAGATCGGGCCGATGCAGTTGGTAGTGAAGATCTGCAGCAGCTTGCGTTGCTTGGTGTCCGGGTCGGCGTCGATCAGGATCTTGTTGCGGCGCAGCCGTTCGACGTCTTCACCGTGCGCGGGGATGCGCAGATCCACCACATCGAAATAGGTGTCCGGCGTGTCCAGGAAACTCACGCCGGCGGCGCGCATCTTTTCCACGCTGGTATAGATGTCGTCGGTGAAGCAGGCGATGTGCTGGATGCCCTCGCCCTGGTAGGCGTCCAGGTATTCGTTGATCTGGCTCTTGGGGTCGGAGGATTCGTTGAGCGGGATGCGCACGATGCCATCCGGCGCGGTCATCGCCTTGGACACCAGCCCGGTCTTGGCGCCCTTGATGTCGAAGTAGCGGATCTCGCGGAAGTTGAACAGGCGCTCGTAGTAGTCCGACCAGCGCTGCATGTTGCCGAAGTACAGATTGTGGGTCAGATGGTCGATGAAGGTCAGCCCGAAACCGGCCGGGTGCTGATCGGCGCCTTCGATGGGTTCGAAGTCGGCGTCGTAGATGCTGCCTGCCTCGCCGTAACGGTCCACCAGGTACAGCATGCAGTCGCCGATGCCCTTGACCACCGGCGCCGGCACCGCACGGGTGTCGGGCTTGTTCTGCACCGCTTCGCCGCCGTTGCCCAGCACGGCCTGCAGCACGGTCTCGGCCGGGGTGCGGAAGCGGATCGCAAACCCGCAAGCGCAGGGGCCGTGCGCGGCGGCGAAGTCGGCGGCGAACGAATCGGGATCCTCGTTGAGCAGGAAGTTGACCCCGCCCTGGCGGTAGACGGTGATCGCACGGCTGCGGTGGCGCAATACCGCGCTGAATCCCATCTTGCGGAAGTAGTCGTGCAGTTGCGCACCTTGTCCGGCCGGGGCGGCAAACTCGACGAATTCGAACCCGTCGATCCCCATCGGATTGTCGAAGGTGGTGACCTGCATACCCGGATCCGGGCGGTGTGCGGTGGTGTTCGGTTGTGCGCTCATCGTCGTTTCTCCACGCTGGGGTGTCCGCAGGGCTATGCGGAGTGGCAGAAGACCCGCGAGAATGCGCAGGCCACCCTCGGTTTGTAGTTGCAAATGAAACCAAAATCAAGACACAGCGCAGCATGAGCGATCTCGACGCCCCCCAGCCGCTGCAACACCCCGTGCTGCTCAACCTGGAGCAGTTCCTGCCGTATCGCCTCAGCGTGCTGTCCAATCGCATCAGCAGCAACATCGCCAAGGTATACGGCGATCGTTACGGCATGGCGATTCCCGAGTGGCGCGTGATCACCATCCTGGCGCTGTACCCCGGGTCGTCGGCCAGTGAGGTCTCCGACCGCACGGCGATGGACAAGGTGGCGGTCAGCCGGGCGGTGGCCCGGCTGCTGGAGCGAGGTTTCATTCGCCGCGAGACCCACGGTGACGACCGCCGCCGTTCGATGCTGGCGCTGTCGCCGGCCGGGCGCCAGGTCTACGAGACCGTCGCTCCGTTGGTCAACGAAATGGAACAACGGCTGATGTCGGTCTTCAGTGCCGAGGAACAGCAGTTGCTGGAACGTCTGATCGACACGCTGGCCAAGGACGGGCTGCCGCGCATGGCCGGCAAGGACTGACTGCGGGCGCTTCGCCCGTCCGCTCCCCCCATCCGCCCTGCGGGCACCTTCCCCCGCAAGCGGGGGAAGGGAGCATTGCACCGGGGAACCAGTGCCACGGCATTCCCTTCTCCCGCGTGCGGGAGAAGGTGGCGCATCGCGCCGGATGAGGGGCGCACTCGTCGCGCAGCGACGTTGCGAGGCGAACCCAGCGCACAGGAGCGCGCTCTGGTCTGACACGCGCCTTACATGCAGGCCAGACCATGCAGACCACTCAGGCCTGCGGTGGCGCCCACTGCTTGAGGAAGTCGAACAGCTTCTTGCGATCGAATCCCTCGCCCTTGCGCAGCTCCGCGCCCGGCTGGGTCGTCAGCAACTTGCCATCGTTGTCCAGGACCAGCAGCGAGGGGAAATCGTTGAGCTGGGCGAACTGCGACAGGAACGCGGCGTTTTCGTTGGCCGCATCGCGGTTGACCTTGACCACCACGAAGTTCGCATCGCGGAAACTGCGCAGTTCGGCATCGCCGCCCACCACCTCGTCCAGCGCCTTGCATGGCTCGCAGGCGGCGTTGCCGACGTTCAGCACGATGCGCTTGCCGCCACGCTTGGCTTCGACCTTGGCCGTTTCCAGATCCGCGGCCGGGTCGCGCGAGGGGTCGTACTGCGCATTGAGCGCGGCCGCCGCAGCGATGTCTGCGGCGGTCGGGGTGTTGCCCGAGGACACCGGCTGGCTGGGATCGGCGCTCGGCGGCTTCTGCATCGAGGTATCCAGCGGCCGCGGTGCCTGCTGCTGGTCGTCAGGCTGCCCACAGGCGCTCAGCAGGCCGGTCAGCAACAGGCCACAGACAAGCGGTTTGATCGGCATCGCGTTTCTCCTCACTTCACACCGTGCATGAGTTTGTTGATCAGCGGCGCGATCAGGAACAGCAACGCGCCGGCGCCCAGCAGCGCCCAAAAACCGAAGGTATACCCGCCCAGCGCCGAAGACACGCTCATGCCTTCGCTTCCGCTGACATGTCCCGCAAAGATACCCGACAGGTTGTTGCCGATGCCGGTGGACAAAAACCAGCCGCCCATGCCGAAACCGACCAGGCGTACCGGTGCCAGCTTGGTCACCATCGACAGGCCGATCGGCGACAGGCACAGCTCGCCCACCGACTGGATCACGTAGACCATGAACAAGGTCCAGAACGGAATCTTGCCGGCATCGCTGACCAGGCTGGACAGCGCGAACATCAGCAGCAGGAAGGCCAGGCCGTTGAAGATCAGGCCCAGGCCGAACTTGCGCGGGATCGACGGATTGAAGCGACCGGACTTGACCCAGATCCAGGCGACGACCGGCGCCAGCGTGATGATGGCGATGGAGTTGACCGACTGGAACCACGCGGTCGGGAAGGTCCAGCCACCGAAGTCGCGGTTGACGATGTTGTCGGCCAGGAAGGTGAACGAGCTGCCGGCCTGTTCGAAGAACATCCAGAACAGCACGTTGAACGCGAAGATGATCAGCATGGCGATCACCTTGTCGCGCTGCACCTTGCCTTCGCGGATGCCCTCGACCAGCAGCATCACCGACAAGCCGATGAACAGCACCGTCAGCACGATCTGCAACACGTCCGCACCGACGGCGAGCAGGAAGTACACGCCCGGAATCGCCAGCAGGCAGCCCACCAGCACCATCAGCACGCGGCCGATGCCCTGCGCGTCGGGCGTCGGCGCGCCGATGCCGCGGAGCTGGGCGCGGCCGATCCAGAACCACACCAGGCTGATCAGCATGCCCACGCCGGAGGCCATGAACACGATCTTGTAAGAAGGCATCGCCTGGGTGCCGAACACCTTCTCGGCCAGCAGTTGGGTCAGCACCGGCGAGATCATCGCGCCCAGGTTGATGCCCATGTAGAAGATGGTGAAACCGCTGTCGCGGCGCGGATCGGCCACCGAGTACAGCTTGCCCACCATGGTGGAGATGTTGGGTTTGAACAGGCCATTGCCGACCACCACCGTGGCCAGGCCGATCTCGAACATGGTCTGGTCGGGGATGGCGATCAGGAACAGGCCGGTGGCCATGACCGCCGCACCGACCAGGATCGAGCGCTGATAGCCGAGGACGCGGTCGGCCACGTAGCCGCCGAAGATCGCCGCCGCATACACCAGCGCCAGGTAGGCGCCGTAGGTTCGACCTGCCGGCGCCTGGCCGGTGGCGTCGCCGCCGAAGAACTGCGCCACGATGTACAGCACCAGCGCCCAACGGATGCCGTAGAACGCAAAGCGCTCCCAGAATTCGGTCATGAACAGCATCCACAGCGGACGCGGATGGCCCAGCAAGGTGGGGAATTCGGGAGGCGCCGGCGGCGGCGGAGTGGAAGCGGATGTCGGCGCGGCAGCGTCAACGCTCATAGAAGTCCCTTGCGTATTCAGTAATGGCGGGGCACCCGGGCGATCCCCGGACAACGCGCGAGGATCACTTAGACGTCATGTACGCGTCAAATTCGCCGGCGTCGGCGACCTGATGCCGGTGGGTAGGAAGAACCTCTGCACCGCCCCCCTTCTCCCGTCGGGAGAAGGTGCCCGAAGGGAGGATGAGGGTGCGAAGTCGCCGGACGGTGCAGATCGCCATCTCCCAGCATTGGCATGGTGGCTGGTCCCCGGGATAAGGCCCGTACCCTCACCCCAACCCCCGCTCCGCGCCCCGGCCCGCGTTTGCGACGCGGACGCCAAGGCACGCGCGCCAGTGGCGCGCAAGCCGTGCCTTCTCGCCCCGCAGGGAGAGGGGCTTGAGCGCACGGCTGCGCCGATGCGCTGCGGCTCTTGCGGTGTTCGCTCCTTGCAGTGCCTGCTTCTCGCGTTCCTGATTTCTTGTCGTTGCTGGTTTTGCCTGACCAAGCAACCTGCCTGGCCAGTCCAGCTCAGCTTCGTAGCGTTGCGTTGCTCAACTATCTGCCGTACTGGCGTTGCCCTGGGATGGACGATTTTCCGCACCCACCGAGGTCCGCACGTCGAACAATTCCGGGAAGAAGGTCAGCGCCAGCGCCTGCTGCAGGAATCCCACGCCGCTGGAACCGCCGGTGCCGCGCTTGAAGCCGATCACCCGCATCACCGTCCGCATATGGCGGAACCGCCAGAGCTGGAACTGGGTTTCCAGGTCCACCAGGTCCTCGCACAGCGCGTACTCGCGCCAATAGCGATCGGTGTTCTCGTAGATGCGCTCGAACACCGGACGCAGGGCATCGTCGGCGACATGCGCGGCGGTCCAGTCGCGCGCCTGATACTGCGGCGGGATCGCGTGCCCGAAGCGCGCCAGATAGCGCAGAAATTCCTCGTACAGGCTGGGCGCTTCCAGCACCTCGCGCAGACGCGCCTGGCCGGGCGGGTCGTAGGCGAACACCTGCAGCATCTGCGGGTTCTTGTTGCCGAGCAGGAACTCGATGTAACGGTACTGCAGCGACTGGAATCCCGACGAGGGCCCGAGCACGTCGCGAAATCCCATGTACTCGCTGGGCGTGAGCGTCTCCAGCACCGACCACTGTTCGGTGAGCTGGCGCAACACCTGCTTGCTGCGCGCCAGCACCTTGCGGCATTGCCAGACCTCGTCGCGCTGCAAATGCACGATGGCCGCTCGCAGCTCGTGCGCCAGCAGCTTCAGCCACAGCTCCGAGGTCTGGTGCTGGATGATGAACAGCATCTCGTCGTGGTGCGCCGGTTCGGACAGGGGCTGCTGCGCCGACAGCAACTGGTCCAGCCGCAGGTAGCCGCCATAGGTCAGACGCCCCTGCAGGTCGGTGTGGATGCCGGGTTCCAGGTCACGCAGGTTCTTGTCGACGGGCATGGCGGGGGTAGATGGATCGGGCCGGCCAGGGTAGCGCAGCGACGGTGGGGGGCGGGGATTAGGGATTGGGGAGGCGGTCGCGTGGAGTGTCGATCGCCCAGTGGGCTTGGCCGAACTACCGGCTCTGGACGTGGATCGCGATCCCCGACGTCAGCTGTCGCTCCGGGCGGCGGGGGCGGTGGACACGAGCGCCCACCGATCGATGGCGGACTGATGCGGCGGTCGGTCCCGGCGGCCGCGCCCGGTCAGGCAACGGGCTACGAGCCGGACCACCCACTTGCCTGGTCTGCTCGCGGCCGTGTGGTCGGCAGGATGCCGGGGCAGCGCGCGACGGTGCCGTGCCTGGCAGAACCGCTGTTTCGGGTGCCACGCCGGACCCAAGCCGCTGACCGTTTGTTTCAGCGCTGAAGCACCTCGTGTGCCGTCGGCGCAGTCGCAGCGATTGCGCCGCTGTCACCTTATGGTCAACGTAGATCTGCAGATTCATGCAGAATTCAACGGCGCTGCCGGCCAGGGACGTGGCCGGTGCAGGGGCGCGCTCTACGTCTCGTGGATCCAGGGGACTCTCATCTCATGTCAGTGTTGCAGCATCGTGCAGCCTTACTCTTGTGTGGGCTGGCATTCGCCGGCCATGCTCAGGCCCAGGTCGTCATCAGCCAGGTCTACGGCGGTGGCGGCAACAGCGGCGCCACCCTTCGCAGCGATTTCGTCGAGCTGCACAACATCGGCACCAGCACGGTCAGCCTCGATGGCTGGTCGGTGCAGTATGCCTCGGCCGCCGGCAGCAGCTGGCAGGTCACCCCGCTGTCCGGCAGCGTGCCGGCCGGTGGCTATTACCTGATCAAGCAGGCCGACGGCAGCGGCGGCAGCGTGGCGCTGCCCACGCCCGACGCCACCGGCACGCTGGCCATGAGCGGCACCGCGGGCAAGGTGGCGCTGAGCACGGCGACGGCGGCACTGAGCGGCACCTGCCCCACCGGCAACGCCGACCTGGTTGGCTACGGCAGCACTGCCAGCTGCGCCGAAGGCAACGCGCCGACGCCGGCCCCCAGCAATACGCTGGCGGTGCTACGCGGCAACGAGGGTTGCACCGACACCGACAACAACGCGGCCGATTTCTCCACCGGCGCGCCAGCTCCGCGCAATTCCGCCAGTACCGCGCGCCTGTGCAGCGGCGGCGGCCAGCCGATCGCCACGCTGGCCGATGTCAGCCAGGCCGAGGGCAACAGCGGCCGCCGCAGTTTCGTGTTCACGCTGAGCCTGAGCCAGCCGGCCGGTGCGGGCGGGGTGAGCTTCAGCGTCGCCACCGTCGATGGCACTGCGACCGCCGGCAGCGACTATGTCGCCCTGCCCGCCACCGCCCTGCGCATCGCCGCTGGCGAACGCAGCGCCAGCATCACCGTGGAGGTGCTGGGCGACACCACGCCCGAGTCCGACGAGACCTTCGCGCTGCAGATCAGCGGCCTCACCGGCGCGTTGCCGGCTACGCTGCGCGCCACCGGCACCCTCCTCAACGACGACTTCAGCCTGCTGCCGATCCACGCCATCCAGGGCAAGGGCGCACGCTCGCCGCTGGATGGCCAGGTGGTGGCCACCTCGGGCATCGTGACCGCACGCCGCAGCGCCGGCTTCTTCCTGCAGGCACCGGATATCGAAGCCGATGCCGATCCGGCCACCTCCGAAGGCGTCTATGTCTATACCGGCAGCGCACCGCCGGAGGCGGCCGCCATCGGTAACCGGGTCCGCGTGCAGGGCACGGTGATCGAATACGTGCCCACCGCCGATCCGACCCAGCCGCCGCTCACCGAAATCGGCGGCAGCGTCACCGTGCTGGCCGATTCCACCGGCAACCCGCTGCCTTCACCGGTGATGCTGCGCCCGGACTTCCCCAACCCCAACGGCGCCTTCGATCAGCTCGAAGCGCTGGAAGGCATGCGCGTGGCCGCGTCCAGCCTCACCGTCAATGCCCCCACTGGCGGCAGCGTCAACGAGACCAATGCCACCGCGAGCAGCAATGGCGTGTTCCACGCGGTGGTTACCGGCGTGCCGCGTGCCTACCGCGAGCCGGGCGTGCAGTTGCCCGACCCGCTGCCGGCCGGCTCGCCTGCCGGGGTACCGCGCTGGAATACCAACCCGGAAGTCATCGCGGTCGGCAGTGCCGGCGTGGGCGGCGAACGGCTGGATCTGGCCTCGGGCTGCCTGGTGTTCAACGTGGTCGGCCCGCTGGACTACGGCTTCCGCCGCTACACGCTGTACCCGGAACGCACCCCGCAGATCAGCTGCAACGGTGCCGACCAACCGCGCCCGGCACCGCTGCCGCAGGCCGACGACGTGGCCGTGGCCACCTACAACATGGAGCGCTTCTTCGACGACCAGAACGACCCGGCGATCGGCGAACCGGTACTCACCCCGGCCGCGTTCCAGGCGCGCCTCAACAAGGCTTCGCTGGCGATCCGCCGTTATCTGCATCTGCCCGACATCCTGGGTACGGTGGAAGTGGAAAACCTCAGCGTGTTGCAGGCGTTGGCGGCACGCATCAATGCCGACGCGGTGGCCGCCGGTCAGCAGGATCCCGGGTACGTGGCGTATCTGCAGGAAGGCAATGACGTCGGCGGCATCGACGTAGGCTTCCTGGTCAAGAGCGCCTGGGTCGCCGGCGGCGTGCCGCGCGTGGAAGTGCTCTCCATCGCGCAGGAAGGCAAGACCGCGACCTGGACCGAGCCGGGCGGCGGCGTGAGCCTGCTCAACGACCGCCCGCCGCTGGTGCTCAGCGCAAACGTGCATCAGGCCGATGGCCGCACGCTGCCGCTGACCGCCATCGTGGTGCATCAGCGCTCGCTCAACGGCGCCGACACCGACGATGCCGCCGGCACCCGCATCCGCGCCAAGCGCCAGGCCCAGGCCGAATACCTGGCGCGCCTGCTGCAGACACGTCAGCAATTGAACCCTGAAGAGAAAGTATTGGTGATGGGTGACTTCAACGCCTTCGAGTTCAACGACGGCTATGTGGACGCGATGGGCACCGTCACCGGCAAACCGGCGCCGGATGCGCAGACGGTGGTGGGCGGCGATGGCGCCGATCTGGTCGACCCGGACTACACCGACCTGACCTGGTTCAACACGCCCGACCAGAGCTATTCGTACGCGTTCGACGGCAACGTGCAGTCGCTGGATCACATCCTCGCCAACGACGCACTGATGCGCGCACCGCAGATCGCCTCGCTGTCGGTGGGCCACGCCCGCATCAATGCCGACTTCCCCGGCACCGCGCGCAACGATGCCAATACGCCCACGCGCCTGTCAGACCATGATCCCACCGTGGTGTTGCTGCGCATGAGCAAGCAGGTCAACGCGGACCTGGGCGTGGCGGTCACTGCCGCACGTGCGCAAGTCACCGAAGGCGAGCGCATCGACTACACCGTGGATGTGGAGAATCGTGGGCCGGAGAGCGCAGCATTTGCCGCAGTGGCGCTGGCGTTTGATGCGGCAGTCACTCCGCGTGTTGCCGCTGCTCCGGGCTGGACGTGCCAATCGCCGCAGACCGGCCCCCAGACCGTGGTCACCTGCACCATCGCTTCGCTGGCACCGGGCAACATGCAGAGTTTTGCGGTGCAGGTGGAAGCAAGTGGCGCACTGGCGGGCCGCGCCCTGCTATTGGCGGCGTCGGTGGCCTCGCAGACCCCGGATCCACAGCCGGACAACAACACCGATACGGCCAGCGTGGCCGTGCTGGCGCAACCCCGCAGCGACCTGGCGGTGCGGCTGGATGGCCCGGCCAGCCTGCCAACCAGCGCCTTCAACGCCACCTACCGGGTGCTGCTGGACAACGTCGGTGCCGCCGCGGCACAGCGCCCCAGCGTGGTGATCGAAGGCAATACGGTGTCTGCGTTGTCGCAGCTGGTGCCGCCGCAGGGCTGGCGCTGCGACAAGCAGTTGCAGTCGCTGCGTAGCGCTCGCTTCGTGTGCAACAGTGCGGCAGCCGTACTGCCGGGCGCGCAATTGGCCTTCCAGTTGAGCGTGGCCGCCAAGCCGATCCCGGCAGAAGGTGCCATTCGCGTCCAGGCCAATGCCGCATCCGTATCGCCGGATGCGAACCCGGCCAACGATTCGGCGCTGATCGTCACCCCGATCGGAGGCGGCGCCGGCCGCCGCTGATCGCACTGCAACACGTTGCAGGTCTCAACTGCAGCAAAGGGCGCGGCCCGGTCCGCGCCCTTTTTTTGTGCATCCCAACATCGATCGTGCTGCGGTGCAGGACAGGGTTTCGCACCTCCGTCCTTAACATGGCAACTCATATCATTTGAAACTTCTTGACCAAGGTGTCGCGCAATGAGCGTAGCCGCGCAGTTCCAGATCGACTATCTGCAGTACATGGATGCGGACGGCAATCTCGTCCGCGACGACCTGCCGGCCGACGCCGCCAACCCGCACACCCTGCTCGCGCTGTTCAAGCGCATGCTGTTCGTGCGCACCTTCGACAGCAAGTCGGTGGCGCTGCAGCGCACCGGCAAGCTCGGCACCTACGCCGCCAGCCTGGGCCACGAAGCTACCCACGTGGGCATCGGCGCCTCGATGCGCAGCGGCGATGTGTTCGCGCCCAGCTACCGTGAATACGGCACCATGTTCGAACGCGGCGTGCGCCCACGCGATGTGCTGCTGTATTGGGGCGGCGACGAGCGCGGCAGCGATTACCCGCGCGATGCCGATGCGGCGATCGACTTCCCGATCTGCGTGCCGATCTCCACCCAGTGCCTGCACGCGGCCGGCTCGGCGCTGTCGTTCAAGCTGATGGGCAAGCCGCAGGTGGCGGTGGCCTGCTGCGGCGACGGCGGCAGCTCCAAGACCGACTTCTATGCCGCGCTCAATTCGGCCGGCGCCTACAAGCTGCCGCTGATCCTGTGCGTGATCAACAACGGCTGGGCGATCTCGGTGCCGCGCGCGGCGCAGACCGGCGCGCAGACGCTGGCCCAGAAGGGCTTGGCAGGCGGCCTGCACTGCCTGCAGGTGGATGGCAACGATCTCATCGCCGTACTCGAAGCGATGCGACAGGCGCGCGAGCGCGCACTGGCCGGCGACGGCGGCACGGTGATCGAGTTTATGACCTACCGCCTGACCGACCACACCACCGCCGACGACGCGCGTCGTTATCGCGGCGAAGACGAGGTCAAGCAGGCCTGGACCCGCGAGCCGCTGCTGCGCCTGCGTCGCTATCTCACCGCGCAGGGCCTGTGGGACCAGACCCAGGAGGAGGCCTGGAAGGCCGAGTGCGGTGTCCGCATCGACGAAGAGGTCAATGCGTACCTGAATACCCCGGTGCAGCCGGTGGAAGCGATGTTCGATTACCTCTACGGCGACCCGCCGGCCGAGTTGCTGGCCCAGCGCGCCGAAGCGATGGCCCTGGAGGCGCGTCATGGATGAGCTCAAGCATGTGCCCGCCGACACCTCGCAGCACGCCAGTGCCCCATACAACGCCGCTGCCACGCGCGGAGAGATCGCCATGAGTTCGCCCATCACCCTGATCGAAGCCATCACCCAGGCGCTGGCCTGGGAGCTGGAACACGACCCTGCGGTGCTGGTGCTGGGCGAGGATGTCGGCGTCAACGGCGGCGTGTTCCGGGCCACCGCCGGGCTGCAGCAACGCTTCGGCAGCGAACGCGTGCTGGACACCCCGCTGGATGAAACCACCATCGCCGGCCTGAGCGTGGGCCTGGCCGCGCAAGGCATGAAGCCGGTGGCCGAAGCGCAGTTCGATGGCTTTGTGTATCCCATGGTCGATCACCTGATCTGCCATGCCGCGCGTCTGCGCAACCGCACCCGCGGCCGCCTGCATTGCCCGATGGTGCTGCGCGTGCCGTGGGGCGGCGGCATCCGCGCGCCGGAACACCACAGCGAGGCCAACGAAGCCATCTTCACCAATGTGCCGGGCCTGCGCGTGGTGCTGCCGTCCTCGCCGCAGCGCGCCTATGGCCTGTTGCTGGCCGCGATCCGCGACCCGGATCCGGTGATCTACATGGAGCCCAAGCGCATCTATCGCCAGTACAAGGAAGTGGTGGCCAACGATGGCGAAGCGCTGCCGCTGGATGTGTGCTTCGTGCTGCGCGACGGTACCGATGTCACCCTGGTGGCCTGGGGCGCGCAGGTCAAGGAAGCGCTGGAAGCGGCCGACAAGCTCGCCGGCGACGGCATCAGCGCCGAAGTGATCGACGTGGCCACGCTGCGCCCGCTGGATTTCGACACCATCGCCGAATCGGTCGCCAAGACCGGCCGCTGCGTGATCGTGCAGGAAGCCCCGCGCACCGCCGGCTTCGGCGCGGAGATCGCCGCCCGGCTGGCCGAGCAGTCGATGTACGACCTGGTGGCACCGGTCGAGCGTGTCACCGGCTACGACACGCATATCCCGCTGTTCCGGCTGGAAATGAAGTACCTGCCCAGCGTGGAGCGCATCGTCACCGCGGCCCGGCGTGCGGTGGCTGCCGGCTGACATGCGCGCACGTCTGCTCTGCGATCACCGCGCCGCCTACGCCAACCCGGTCCGCTTCCAGGCCGGTCAACGGGTCAGCGTCGGTGTGCGCGACGAAGAATGGCCGGCGTTCGCCTGGGTCACCACCGACGGCGGCCGTGCGGGCTGGGCACCGCTGGCCTGGCTGCGCCCGCTGGGCGACGGTCTAGCCGAAGCGTTGCGCGATTACGACGCACGCGAACTCGACGCCCCGGCAGGCGAGGACGTGCTGCTGCATCACGAACACGGAGGCTGGTGGTGGTCCGAACGCGCCGATGGCGCGCAGGGCTGGCTACCGGCCGCCGATCTGGAACTCCTCGAAAACACCCTGCCGCCGTTACCGGCGGCACAAGAGAATCTGCCATGAGCGAAAGCAAGAATTTTCACCTGCCGGATCTGGGCGAAGGCCTGCCGGACGCCACCATCGTCGAATGGTTCGTCAAGGAAGGCGACAGCGTGCGCCTGGACGAGCCGCTGGTGTCGATGGAAACCGCCAAGGCGGTGGTGGAGGTGCCCTCGCCGTTCTCCGGCACCGTGGTCAAGCTGGCCGGTGCGGCCGGCGATGTGATCGTGACCGGCGCGATGCTGGCGCAGTTCGCCCTGGATGCCTCGCAGCCGCAGCGCGCCGATGGCCAGGACACCGGCCACGGACATGGGCACGGTGGCGCGCAGGCGCAGGTGCATACGCCCAGCACCGGCCAGAGCGCGGCCGGTCCCAGCGAGCGCGTGGTCGCGTCCGACAATGGCGGCGAGATCGCCGATGCGGATGCCGGCGCCGATGCGCCGGGCGAGCGCGACGATGCCGGCACCGTGGTCGGCGCCATGCAGAGCTCCAACGCCGTGCAGAGCGAGCAGGCCATTGCCGTCGGCGGCGTGCGCGCCATGCCGGTGGTGCGCGCACTGGCGCGCAAGCTGCGCGTGGACCTGGCGCAGGTGCGCGCCACCGGCCCGGACGGCACGGTGACACTGGCCGACGTGAAGCAGGCAGCAGCCGCGGGCACCGCGCGGCCCTCACCCGGCGCGCAGGGTGCGCCGACCTCTCCCGCCAGCGGGAGAGGTGGACCGATGGGTGACGGGGGGAGCGGTGGTCCGATCGGTGGCGGTGGGAGAGCTGCTGGGATCGCTTGCGATAGCAGAAATCGACCGGCAACGGCGACCCTTCTCCCGCGTGCGGGAGAAGGTGCCCGCAGGGCGGATGAGGGCAGCACTGCCCGCTCTCCGCTCTCGTCCAGCGGCAAACCGATGCGCACCCAGCCGCCCGGCACCAGCGTCAAGGGACAACCCGAACAGCTCAAGGGCGTGCGCCGCAACATGGCACGCGTGATGGCCGACGCGCACAGCAAGGTGGTGCCCACCACGCTCAACGACGATGCCGACCTGCACGCCTGGCAGCCCGGCAACGATGTCACCGTGCGCCTGGTGCGCGCCATCGTGCGCGCCTGCCAGGCGGTGCCCGCGCTCAACGCCTGGTTCGACGGCGACGCGCTCAGCCGCACCCTGCATCACCAGGTCGACGTCGGCATTGCGGTGGACACCGAAGAAGGCCTGTTCGTCCCGGCGTTGCGCAATGCCGACATGCTCGATGCGCACGGTATTCGAGAAGGCGTCAACCGCCTGCGCCAGCAGGTGGAAAGCCGCAGCATCGCTGCCTCCGAACTCAGCGGCTACACCATCTCGCTGTCCAACTTCGGCATGTTCGCCGGGCGCTATGCCACTCCGGTGGTGGTCCCGCCCTGCGTGGCCATCGTCGCCGCCGGCCGCGCGCGCTACCAGCTCACTCCGGTGATGGGCGGAGTGGAAACCCACAAGGTGATGCCGCTGTCGCTGACCTTCGACCACCGCGCCGCCACCGGCGGCGAAGCCGCGCGCTTCCTGCGCGCGATGCTCGACGATCTGGCGTTGGCCAGCTAAGAGCGGCTGATAGACCGTCGCCGGCGGTCGTCAGGTCGGCGCAGCCTCCGTTGTGATTTCCATCGGCGCACTGCCAGGTAACAGGTGCGGTGCCCGACCGCTTGCGGGACCGTGTGGCGGCATGGAGGCCACCACCGCGCCTGCCGGGATGGATTCCCGGCCGGTCCCACACGCGGTCAGGACATCGCGCGCTCGACCGGCGTGGTCTGAAGGCATCCGGATTGCGTCAATGCTCCAGGCTTCGGTCGCCATACCAGGCGCTTGAACGGTTTGGACAAGGGGTTTTTCTGAAGCGGATGATCAACGCGCCGCAAGACAGCGACCTCGCGTAACGCAGCACCGACCATTGCAGCTCGAATGCCTGGATAATGGCGCATGTCATTTTCCGCTCTCTCGCTGTCGCCGCAGCTACTGCCGTTTTTCGAGACCGCGCTGCACCAGGCCGGCCACCGCACGCCCACCCCGATCCAGCAGCAGGTGATCCCGCCGATGGTGGCCGGTCGCGACCTGATCGCGATGGCGCAGACCGGCTCGGGCAAGACCCTGGCCTACGCGCTGCCGCTGCTGCAGCAACGCCTGCTCGCGCCAGACGCGGTCCCGCGTGTGCTGGGCGCGCTGGTGCTGGTGCCCACGCGCGAACTTGCCGCGCAGGTGGAGACCACGCTGCGCCAGCTGGCCGCGCATCTGCCACGACGGCTGAAGATCGTCGCCGCCACCGGCGGCAGCTCGATCAATCCGCAGCTCTTGGCGCTGCGCGGCGGTGCCGACATCATGGTGGCCACGCCCGGCCGGCTGCTCGACCTGGTCGAGCACAACGCGCTGCGCCTGGGCGAAGTGACCACCCTGGTGCTGGACGAGGCCGACCGCCTGCTGGACCTGGGCTTCGGCGCCGAACTCGATCGCATTCTCGCGTTGCTGCCTGCGCAGCGGCAGAGCGTGCTGGTGTCGGCCACGTTTCCGCCCGCCATCGCCATGCTGGCCAAGCGCCGGCTGCGCGACCCACTGCGCATCACCGTCGAAGCAACGCCCGCACAGGCGCCGGCGATCGCGCAACGTGCCATCGCCGTGGATGCCGGCCAACGCACCCAGCTGCTGCGCCAGTTGCTGCTCGATCACCGCTGGCCGCAGTTGCTGGTGTTCGTCGCCAGCCGGCACAGCGCCGAAAAGGTCGCCGAAAAACTGGAGAAGGGCGGCATCAGCGCGCAACCGCTGCACGGCGAGTTGAGCCAGGGGCGCCGCGAGCGCACGCTGTCCGCGTTCAAGCAACAGGCCGTGCAGGTGGTGATCGCCACCGACCTGGCCGCCCGCGGCATCGATATCGCGCAGCTGCCGGCGGTGATCAATTACGACCTGCCGCGCTCCACCGTGGATTACACCCACCGCATCGGCCGCACCGCACGTGCCGGCGCCAGCGGCGTGGCGATCAGCTTCATCACCGCCGACAATGCGCAGCAATGGCGGTTGATCGAAAAACGCCAGGGGCTGCGTATTGCCGCCGAGGTGATCGCCGGTTTCGAACCCACGCCCAGCGACGCACCCGCCACAGGCACGTGGACACGCGCAGCCGATGACAACGGCGGCATCAAGGGCAAGCGGCCCAGCAAGAAGGACAAGTTGCGTGCGGCCGCACAGGCCGCGACCAAACCGGGCTGAGGCGCGCGGCAAGCGCAGCATCGCACCGCCGCAGCCGCTGCTCGGATCGGCAGGCTGCGTACGGCTGCCAGACCTCGCTGCTGCAGGACGGGCACGCCGGCCCCGCGCGCTGCACGACGCAATATCGCTACCCGCGATGCCTGGCCCGGGACCTCCGACGCGCTGGCACGCAAGACCTGCAGAGCCTGCGCCAGGCAGTTGCGGGCGGCGCCCGGAGGGCCGCGGTACCCATGGATACCGGCAAGCGCCGCACCCTGCTTGGCGGCGGCACGGTCATGCGGTCGTTCGAACTGCTGCGCTCAGTCCTGCTCGAAATCCAGCTCGCCGCCGGCCGGCGCCTCGCCATTGGCACGCGGGGTGCGCTTGGCGGGCTTGCGCAGGATTTCTACGAAGAACTGGTCGCCACCGTCGCCGGTGAGCGCATTGATCGAGCGGATCAGCTCTGCCGGCGGCAGCGGCTGCGCGCTGGCCTCGTCCACGCCGAAGCGCATGTCGAAATCCCAGTAATCGGCCCCTTCCGGCAGGTCCTTGCGGCGCTCGCGGCGGATGTACTTGCGGATATCGTGCTTGCTGGCTTCCAGCAGACGATCGCGGTTCTTGCCTTCGAGGTTGAGCTGATAGGTCTTGCGCATGGCGACATCGGTTGTGGGAACTGGCCGCCTATTGTGAGGCCAAGGCGGCATCCTCGGTGAATCCGGAAGCCGGCGGCGCTGCTGACCAGTCCCATGGCGCTGTGGGCAGCTGTATTGTGGCAGCGCCGCTGTGTTCTCGGCCGTCTTCGCGCCATGCCGAATCCCGCTCCATCTCAGCGCAGCCCGAGCTGCTTGCGCAGGCTGCCATCCACTGCCTTAGCCGGCATCAAACGGCGCAGCTTGCTCAACAACGATGCCTGGCCGGCAGGCGTACGCCGCATGCGCCATGTGCCCAGCGCCGCATCCAACACGGTCGTGGCGACGCCAGCGGGGTCCGGTGCGGTCTGGATCTGCCGGGTGACCGCGCCGACCACCACGGCTCGCTCACGGTCGTACTCGGCAATAGGGGACCGTGCCGCCGGCGAATTGCTGCCCAGGCTGGTCCTGGTGTACGACGGTTCCACCAGGGTGACACGCACGCCGAACTGGCGCAGCTCGTGGTCCAGCGTTTCCGACAATCCCTCCACCGCATGCTTGGAGGCGGCGTACAACCCCATGTACGGCGCCGGCAGGAATCCCAACACCGAGCTGATGTTGACGATGCGTCCCTGCCGCCGGGCGCGCATCTGCGGCGCCACCGCCTGCACCGTGCGCAGGATGCCCAGCACGTTGGTATCGAAGAGCGTCGCCGCTTCGTCGGTGCTGGTTTCTTCCACCGCACCCACCAGGTTGGTGCCTGCGTTGTTGACCAGCACATCGATACGGCCCGCCCGGGCGATGATGCCATCCACCGCGCGCTGCACCGACGCCGCATCGCGGATATCCATTTCCACCAGCTCCACACTCGCCAACGGTGTGGCGCTGGCGAGGTTGCGCACGGTGCCGTACACGCTGCAGCCGCGCTGCACAAAGCGCTCTGCGGCAACCCGGCCAATGCCGGACGACACGCCGGTGATCAGCACAACAGTCTGCTGTTGCATTGGGATTCCTTTGAAAGAGAGGGGATACGATCAGATGCGCAGCGGACGGCTGCGCTCGGGGAGAAGCAATCAACGAACGCGTGCCCCAGCTGGCGGCAACGGCGGCGTGGCTGCCGTTGCCGCTCATGCTCAGACGTGCTGCGCAACCGCCGGGGCGCTGCCGCCGTCGGGCCGGATCTTGAACCAGATCGAATACATGGCCGGCAGGAACACCAGGGTCAGAATGGTGCCGGCCAGGGTGCCGCCGATCAGCGTGTAGGCCAGCGTGCCCCAGAACACCGAGTGGGTCAGCGGAATGAAGGCCAGGATCGCCGCCAGTGCGGTCAGGATCACCGGTCGCGTACGCTGCACGGTGGCTTCCACCAACGCATGGAACGGGTCCAACCCTCCGGCTTCGTTGTGGTGGATCTGCCCGATCAGGATCAGCGTGTTGCGCATCAGGATGCCCGACAGCGCAATCAAGCCCACCAGCGCATTGATGCCGAACGGCTGCTGGAACAGGATCAAGGTCGGCACCACGCCGATCAGGCCGAGCGGGCTGGTCAGAAACACCATCACCATCGCCGAGATCGAGCGCACCTGCAGGATGATGATGAGCAAGGTGGCCGCCAGCATGATCGGGAACAACGGCAGCATGGCGGTGGTGGCCTTGCCGGATTCCTCGATGGAGCCCGCCTGCTTGATCTGATACCCGCCAGGCAATGTGTCGATGATCGGCTGCAGCTGCTTGGTGATCGCTGCCGAGACATCCGGCGGCTGCAGCTGGTCGTCGACATCGCCACCCACGGTGATCGTCGGCACCCGATCACGGCGACGCATGACCGGCTCTTCCATGCGCACATCCACCTTGCCCACCTGCGACAACGGCACGCGTTGGCCATTGCCGCCGGCCAGGGTGAAGTCGGCGATACGCGCCGGATCAAGCCGTGCGTCACCGGCCGAACGGGCGACCACCTGCACGCTGCGGATATCTTCGCGCACCAGCGTGATCGGCACGCCGCTGAGCAGGAACTGCAACTGCTGGGCAACGGCGGCCGAGGTCAGCCCCACCGCCTGCAGGCGGTCCTGGTCCAGGCTGAAATGCAGCGTCGGTGTGCGCACGCCCCAATCGGTATTGACCGTGCGCAGCATCGGGCTGTTCTGCATGACCTGCTCGACCTGCGCAGCGATGCCACGCAGCACCTGCGGGTCGGGACCGCTTACCCGGTAGGCGACCGGGAAGCGCGAGTACGGGCCGAAGGTCAATTGCGTCACCCGCACGCGCGCTTCCGGTGCCAGGCCTTGTGCGATCGCCTCACGCAAGCGCAGCTTCAGCGCATCGCGCTCGTGCTGGTCGTCGGTACGCACCACGATCTTGGCGAACGAAGGGTCCGGCAGTTCCGGGCCCATCGCCAGGAAGAAGCGCGGCGCACCCTGACCGATGTACGCGGTCACGATCTTTGCTTCCTTCTGCCTGGACAGCCAGGCTTCCACCTTGGCGGCCGCCGCACTGGTCTGGGTGATCGAGGTGCCGTACGGCAGCTGCACTTCCACCAGCACTTCAGGGCGATCGGAGATCGGGAAGAACTGCTTCTTGACGATGCCCATGCCGACGATCGCCAGCACGAACAGGCCCACCACCGATCCGGCCACCAGCCACTTGCGGGCAATCACGCGGCCCAGCGCATCGCGGAAGCGGTTGTAGCGCGGCGTGTCGTACATCGCCGCGTGGCCGCCTTCGACCTTCTTCATCTCGGGCAGCATCTTCACGCCCAGATAGGGCGTGAACACCACCGCCACCACCCACGACACGATCAGCGCGATGCCTACGATCCAGAACATGTTGCTGGTGTATTCGCCGGCGGTGGAAGCGGCAAACCCGTTCGGCATGAAGCCCACCGCCGTCACCAGGGTGCCGGACAGCATCGGCGCGGCGGTATGGCTCCACGCATAGGCCGATGCGGCAACGCGGCCATAGCCTTCTTCCATCTTCACCACCATCATCTCGATCGCGATGATGGCGTCGTCCACCAGCAAACCCAGCGCCAGGATCAGCGATCCCAGCGTGATGCGGTCGAAATTCTTGCCGGTGGCCAGCATCACCACGAACACTGCTGCCAGCGTCAGCGGCACCGCGGCAGCCACCACGATGCCCACGCGCCAGCCCATGCTGACGAAGCACACCAGCATCACCACCAGCAGTGCGACGAAGAACTTGGTCATGAACTCGCCGACCGACGCGTCGATGTTGACCGCCTGGTCGGTGACCTTGCTCAGGCTCATGCCCAGCGGCAACTCGGCATTGATCGCGCCCACTTCGCTGTCCAACGCTTTGCCCAGATCCAGCCCGTTCCAGCCATCGCGCATGATGATGCCCAGCAACAGCGCCGGTTCGCCCCCACTGCGAATCATGAAGGTGGACGGATCTTCGTAGCCGCGTTTGACGGTGGCGATGTCCGACAGCTTCAAGGTGCGGCCCTGCACCACCATTGGGGTGTCGCGGATCTTCTGCAGGCTGTCGAGCGCGCCATCGAGCCGAATGAACACCTGTGGGCCACGCGTTTCCACCGACCCGGCGGCATTCAAGGCGTTCTGTGCGTTGAGTGCAGCAAACACGTCCTGCGGACTGACGCCCAGCGTGGCCAGGCGCTCGTGCGAGAACTCCACGAAGATGCGCTCGGGCTGCTCCCCAATGATGTTGACCTTCTTGACGCCCGGCACATGCAGGATGCGCTGGCGCAGGGTCTCGGCATCGCGTGCCAGCAAGCGCTGCGGCTCGCCCTTGGCCTTCAGCGCGAACAGCGCAAAGGTGACGTCGGCATATTCGTCGTTGATCAGCGGCCCGATCACCCCGGCCGGCAGGTTGGCCACTTCATCGCCGGCCTTCTTGCGCGCCTGGTAGAACTGCTCCTGCACCTCACCGGGCGGCGTGCTGTCCATCAAGGTCAGCGTGGTGAACGCAAGACCGGGGCGCGTATAGGTTTCGGTGCGGTCGTACCAGCGCAGCTCCTGCATGCGCTTTTCGAGCTTTTCGGCCACCTGGTCCTGCATTTCCTGCGGCGTGGCACCCGGCCAGGCGGTCACGATCGTCATCACCTTGATGGTGAAGGCCGGGTCTTCGGCACGCCCGAGCTTGAGAAACGCCACCAGGCCGGCCAGCGAAATCAGGAAGATCAGAAACAGCGTAATGGAGCGCTCGCGCACCGCGAGCGCCGAGAGATTGAAGCGGCCCTCGCTCACGGCTGCGCTCCTGCCGCCTTGGCGGTACCAGCCGTCGTGGCAGTGCTGCCGGCAGCGCCGGCACCGGCGATGCGCACATGCTCACCCTCGCGCAGCAGATGCGCTCCCAGGGCCACGATGCGCTCGCCGCGCGCCAGCGTGCCGGCGACATTGGCGTGGTCGTCTTCCAGGCCGAACACGGTCACCGGCCGCCAGCTCACCTTGGCCGGGTTGCCGGCAATCACCCACACGCCCGGCCCCTTGCCGGCGTCGAACAAGGCAGCCAGCGGCACCTGCACGCCCGCCCGGGGGCCCGATACGGCGCCGTCGGCAACGCGGAGACTGACCGTGGTGCCGAGCGGCGCCTGCCCGAGCGCGCCGTCGAGCACGTAGCGTGCCTCGAAGGTGCGGGTCAGCCGGTCCGCGCTCTCGGACAGCTGGCGCAAGGTGGCCGGCACGCGGACGGCGGCGTTGCCGAACAGCGTGGCCTGGGCCACCGATCCGAGCTTCGGGCGCAGCGTCTCCGGCAACTGGATGACCGCCTCGCGCGGACCGGCGTGCGCAAGCCGCACCACCGGCTGTCCGGCCGCGACCACTTGGCCCGGCTCGACCAGCGTCTCCATCACCACGCCGTCGGCATCGGCCAGCAGGTCGGAGTAGCGGTTGGCGTTGCGCGCCACGTCGGCCTGGGCCTGCGCGGCGCTCAACTGTGCCTTGGCCGCATCGGCGGCCGCCTTGATCTGATCGTAGGCCGAGGCCGAGATGGCCCCGGTCCCGCGCAGATCGCGGTACCGGGCTTCATCGTCGGCGGCCTGCTGCGCGCGCGCGCGCGCGGCGGCCACCGCGTCCTGCTGCGCACGTGCAGCCAGTTGCAGATCCACCTGGTCGATGCGCATCAGCGGCTGGCCACGCTTGACGCTCTGGCCGGCATCGACCAGCCGCTCGGACACCTTGCCTGCCACCCGGAAGCCCAGGTCGCTCTGGACCCGCGCCGCGACGGTGCCGGAAAAACTGCGCGCCGCCGCGACGGCATCGCTGACCGTGGCCACCCGCACCAGCGGGGTGGCAGTACGTGGATCAGGCTGTGCCGTTCCGCCGCAGGCACTCAATACCAGCGGCAGGACACTCAGAACGGAGCTGACAACAAGGCGGTGCCGAAACATGGGAATCCCGGAGCGATCTGGTGAAGGCTCGCATCCTGGGACTTGTGACTAATTACGTCAATAGTCACTAGCGACTTTCTTACGGCGAGAGGCTCCGTAGCACGACCCCGGACAACAGCGCAGGCACTTCGTCGGCATGTTCCAGGCTGTGCTGCAGCAGCAATGGATTGATGTACGGGCGCATGACCAGATAGATGGCAGCACTGGCTTCGTCCAGCGGCGTCTTACGTTCGAAGTCGCCGCTGGCACGCCCCTGCTGCAGGATGTCCTGCAGCAGTTTCTGCAGGCGCGCCTCATAGGCGACCACCGACTGCCAGCGCTCCACGGCCGCAGAGGTGGCAATTTCGTACAGCTTGCGCTCACGCGAGAACAGCCGAAGGCTGGCCTCGATCACCACCTTGAACATGCGCCGCAGCTTCTCTGCCGGCAGCTCCGCCTCTGCCACGGCGGCCTGCACCTCCTGCTCGATCTCGCGCAGGCAGTGGGTGCAGATCATCTCGCCGATGGCCTGCTTGGATTCGAAGAACTTGTAGATATAGGCCTTGGAAAAGCCGATCGCCTTGGCCAGATCGGACACGGCGGTCTTCTCGTAACCGTAGCGACTGAAATGCTCGGTGGCCGCGGCCACGATCTGGTCGCGCACGTCGTGATCGGCCGGCCCACGGCCCGATACCGGGTAACTGGATGCTTTGCTCATGCCGACAGCTTAGCGCCGTCACCGTCGACTTACAAAAGTGACCATTTCATACTATAGTCACCAATCTTTCAACGCTTTGGTCCCGTCATGCCGTCACTCCGCCTCCTTGCAGTGTTCGTTGCCGTCAGCCTCGCGACGGGCTGCGCGGTCGGTCCCGACTACACCCGTCCGGACGCCCCGCTCCCCGACCGCTTCGTTGGCCAGGCCGAGGTCGTCGCGCGCCCCGCGAGCGGCCATTCAGATCTGGCAACCTGGTGGAGCGGTTTTGGCGACCCGGACCTGAGCCGCTACGTCACCGCCGCACTGGCGCAGAACCTGGACTTGGCGCAGGCCACCGCGCGGGTGACCCAGGCCCGCGCCGGGCTGACCGCCGCCACCGCCGCGCTGCTGCCTTCCGGCAACCTCAACGGCAGCGCGACGCGTGCCTACCAGTCGCTGGAGACCCCGCTGGGGCAGGTGCTCGACAGCACCCCCAACTTCGATCGCTACGCCAGCCTCTACGACGCCAACCTGGGCGCCAGCTGGGAGCTGGATCTGTTCGGCGGGCTGCGGCGTGGGCGCCAGGCCGCACTGGCCGACTACCAGGCCACCGACGCCAGCGCAGCAGCCACGCGCCTGGCGGTCGCCGCGCAGACCGCCGACATCTACATCAGCATCCGCGGCCTGCAGGCCCGGCTGGACGTGGCCCAACGCCAGATCGCCACCCAGCAAGGTCTGGTGTCGATGGTGACGCTGCTGCACGGCAAGGGCTTGGCGGCCGAACTGCAACTGCAGCAGGCCCGGGGTGCACTGGCCCAGGCGCAGGCCACGGTGCCCGGGCTGGAGGCCGGGCTGGTGGCGGCCATGAACGCGCTGGATGTGATGCTGGGCGTGGCGCCCGGCACTCACCGCAAAGAGCTGGCGGCCAGCAAACCCATCCCGGCGGCGCCGCAGATCGCCGATAGCGGCTCGCCGGCCGACCTGCTGCGCCGCCGGCCCGACCTGATCGTCGCCGAGCGCCGCCTGGCTGCTGCCAATGCGCGCATCGGCGTCGCGATGTCCGAGTACTACCCCAAGTTCTCATTGAGCGGCCTGCTCGGCAGCGCCACGGCGATCTCCGGCGCCAACCTGTTCTCCGGTGATGCCGCCCAGGCGTCCGCGGCGCTGGGGCTGCGTTGGCGGCTGTTCGACTTCGGCCGCATCAACGCGCAGATCGCCCAGGCCAAGGGCCAGGAAGCCGAGCAGTTGGCCGCCTACCGCCTGGCCGTCTTGCGCGCTACCGAAGATGTGGAAAACGCCTTCACCGCGCTGGTCAAACGCGAGCAACAGGCCCATGTGCTGACGCAGGGTGTCGAGGCGCTGGGCAAGGCGCGCGACGCCTCGGCACTGGCCTACGAAAAAGGCACCGTCAGCCTGATCGAAGTGCTCAACGCCGACGACAGCCTGCTGCGCGCCTCCGACGCGCAGGTGCAGGCGCGCACCGAGGCTGCGCGCAGTGCGGTGGCGACGTTCAGGGCATTGGGTGGTGGCTGGCAGACTGGAGGCAATGAGGCGGTGGCGGTGCAGCGGCAATAGCAATAGCGGTAGAGCACGTGTGGCTTCGCCCCGTACCCTCACCCCAACCCCTCTCCCGCAGGAGAGGGGCTCCGGCTGCGCGCACTCCCCCGCACAGTGAAAAGACATCCCTTCTCCCGCCGGGAGAAGGTGCCCCGCAGGGGCGGATGAGGGTATGTGCGGAGCCTGGATTGCCTGCGCACCTTGTGATTACCCCACGAGCGTCGCCATGCCACGTCTCGCTACAACATCGCAAGTCCGAACGTACAACTTCGACACGTGCAACTTCGATGCACAACTTCGAGCTTCCAACGCAGGTAGCGCGTAGCGCGTTGACCGCAATCAATCGGCATGAAAACGAATGCCCTGATTGATCGTGCATTGATACGCCAGCATCGGCCCGCGTTGCTGCAGTGCCGGCAGATCGTACATGTAGGTGGTAAAGCGCACGCTGCCGTCCGGGCGCAGCTGGTAGCGCATGAACTGCTGGATCGGCTTGCCGTCGTTGGCTACGGTGAAGTGCGAGCCGGAGAACGCGGCCGTGCCGTCCTCGGTGATGCGGTAGGCCTCGATATGACGGCCGCCGCGCGTCCGGCTTTCCGGGGTGCCCTGTTCGGGCGTGCAGCGGCCGAGATCGGTGGTCAGGCTGACATCGTAGCCGGCCTCCAGTGCGGCAATGACATCGGCACGCGACTTGAGCGATTCGCTGGCCATCGCAGGCAGGGCGCTGGCACATAGCGCAGCGGCAAGGAGAGAGGGCGCAAGACGGGGCATGGCAGACTCCAGGCAGACGAGGGAATCAAGCGCGCTGGACATCAGAGATGCCCAGCGCAAACACCATGACCCAATCCTTCCCAATGCCACGCGCTGCACTACGCATCACGCCGCATGTTTGCGCTGTTCGACAAGGCGCGTGCACGGGTGCACAGTTTTGACCATGCCTGCATGCGCAGAGCCGCTCTGCACTTGGTCGATACGGCCAGCGTGCATGTCGATGCGCAGCGTCACTGACGAAGTGACGTCACACCAGGTCGGCGGACACGTGCAGGTACGCACACCAACGACGAGGGCGAAACACATCCCCGCCTTACGAGCGCCCGTTGACTTCGCGCGGGACGTGCTCGGGTTCCGGCTGTAAGGCCGGCGTTGCGCCCAGCAACAGCCGTTCGGCCAGCGAGCGCGTGGCCACGCGCAATTCGGGCACGGCGGTGATTTCCCAGTAGCGTCCACGCAGCAGCGGTCCCACGCAATACAGCCCTGGCACGATCTGCCCGGTGCCGTCGCGCACACGCAGATGCGCATCGGTATCCACACCCAATCCCAATGGATCGGCGCGCAACAGGCCGGCTTCGCGCATACCGGCGATCAACGGATCGCTGGTGCGATCGATATCGGTATCCAGGCCGGTGGCACGAATCACCGCATCGAACCGCAAGGTCTGCGCATCGGCTGCGCCGCGTGCGCGGATCACCGCTTCCACGCCATCGGGCACCCAGCGCGCCCGCAGCAAGCGCGCTGCAACAACCTCCAGCTGGCCGGTGACCTGCAAGTGCGCCAGCTGTTCGGCCGCACCCGGCGCAACGCGATGCCGCACGACTTCCCAGTACGGGCGCAGGTGGCGCAGGAACCGCGCGCGTTGCGACAGCTCCAGACGCTGCCACAGCGGCTGCAGATGCGGGCGTAACGCATCCACCACGCGCCTCCAGTCGTCCACTACCGCGCTGAGCTGGCGTACGCCGCGCAACAGTCCGCGCAGATCGGCATCCTTGAGCGCACGCTGCAGATGCGGCGGCAGCTCCAACGATGCGCCAGGCTGGCGCAGATGCGCCTGCGGCGCCAGCCCGCGCCGGGAGATCGCCAGCATGCGGCCCCGATGTCCGCGCGCATGCAGGCTCAGCGCCACATCCACCATGGTCAGACCCGCACCGACGATCAACACGTCGTCATCCGGCGACAGCCGTGCCAACGCATCGCCCTGCCATGGCCAGCCGATGTAGCGGGGATGCACGCTCAAACGCGGGCCGATACCCGCCAGCGCCTGCGGTTGCAACCCGCCGACCGCCAGCACCACGCGATCGCTGTGGAAGGCATCGCCGTTGGCGAGAAACACGCGAAATCCCTTGCGCACACGCTCCACCGCCACCGCTTCCTGCGACAGGCGCACGATCGATGCCTGCGCACCACTCACCGCTGCATCGAGTTCGCTGCGCAGGTAGTCGCCATAGGCGAGGCGCGGCAGGAATTCCAATCGCCCGCTCTCGCCCAGATGCAAGGTATCGGCGAACGCACCCGGCGCCTGGGCGTCGATGCCAAGGTCCTTGGCGCGCACGTTGAGCAGATGCTCCGGCCGCGCCGCGCCGTAGGCAATGCCGCTGCCGAAGGTGTCGGCCACGCCCACCAACGTGATGCGCACCTGCGCATCGGCCGTCTGCGCCAGCGCACGGACCAGCGCGGTGCCGCAGAAGCCGGCACCGATGACGGTGATATGGGTTTCCATGTGCAACTCCCACTGAATGACCCGCACGTTGTGCCCGCAGCGCGCAGCCGATGTGTAAACAATTGGTTAGCGAGGAGCAATCAGAAAGGCATGAGCTGATCGCCAGCGGCGATGAGGCTTACGGGGCAAGCAGCGCTTGGCGCCTATGACGGCCAGATGACAGCAGCCGCCACCGCAACCGATGGGCCAGATCGCAGACGCAGGCATCCAGTACGGGCGCCGCTGCGCAGCGCACTCTGGACGTCCTCGCTATCCGGCAACCGGTGCCGAAGCAGGCATGCGTGCCGGCTCAGGGAGCTGCTGCGGACGCCGACCCGGTGAGGCCTGCTGCCGGGCTTGGAAGACGCTTCGCCATCGGCTGCGTCGCAGGCTTCCGCTGTCGCTCCGGCCTGGCCTGCCACTAGCCTGGGCGTTCGTGTTTCGCGCCTGAAGACGCCACCTGATGCTGCACCTGCCGCTCGTGCCGGCGCTGCTGCAGCGTGGAACTTCCTGCTGCGGCGCCACGCACTTGCCTACCCCACTAGGTCCGATAGCAGTGCGTCATGCAGCGCCCGCTGTCCGATAATGCGGGTTTCTGCTCTCCGGTCTCCGTCATGTCCGACTCCGCATCTCCTCCGCGACGCGTCCTGATTGCCGGCGGCAGCCGCGGCATTGGTCTGGCGATCGCCGAAGCCTTCGTGCGCGATGGCGCGCAGGTGTCGATCTGCGCACGCAGCCCCGACGGTCTGGCGCAGGCGGCCCACGCGCTGACTGCGCAAGGTGCGACAGTGCATACCCTGCCCTGCGACCTGGCCGATGCCGCACAGATCGAACGCTACGTGCAGGCCGCCGCGCAGGCATTGGGTGGCCTGGATGTGGTGATCAACAATGCCTCCGGTTTTGGACACGGCAACGACGATGCAAGCTGGCAGGCGGGGTTGGATGTGGACCTGATGGCAGCGGTGCGCTGCAACCGGGCTGCCTTGCCGTATCTGCGCCAGAGCAGCGACGCGGTGATCATCAACATCAGCTCGATCAACGCGCAACGCCCGACACCACGCGCGATCGCCTATTCCACCGCCAAGGCCGCGCTGAATTACTACACCACCACCCTGGCCGCAGAGTTGGCGCGCGAACGTATCCGCGTGAATGCCATCGCACCGGGCTCGATCGAATTCCCCGACGGCCTGTGGGACAGGCGCAGTCGTGAGGAACCGGAGTTGTATGCACGCATCCGCGACAGCATCCCGTTCGGTGGCTTCGGGCAGGTGCAGCACGTGGCCGACGCCGCGCTGTTTCTCGCTTCATCGCGGGCGCGCTGGATCACCGGGCAGGTGCTGGCGGTGGATGGCGGGCAATCGCTGGGCGTTTAAGGGGAGCGGTACCAGCGAAAGTGCTGCAGTCCAAACCCACCCGCAGGAGCGTACCTACGCACGGCGAACCTCTACCGGTAACGCCCTATCGCGCTCGGGCGCGCTCCTGCGATCATCAGCCCGCCAGCTCTGCAGCCTCAACGCTATGCTCGCCACGCGCCGGCGCGAGCGCGGCGGATACCATTGCCGCAGCAACACGCTCTGCCGGATTGATGCGAAAGCGCCGCGGCAGCAGCGGGCCCAGTGCGCCCAGCACGAGGCTGCCGATGTGTTCGCCGGTGCGGCGCTCTTCGCGTTCGCCGCCGATCAGGCCGGGCCGCACGAAGGTCAGCGAGGGGAAGCCGACGGCGCGCAGATCGCGCTCCAGTTCGCCTTTGACGCGGTTGTAGAAGATCCGCGATTGCGCATTGGCGCCCGCTGCAGAATTGAGAACGAACACCGAGGTGCCCTGCGCGCAGGCCGCATGCGCGATCGCCATCGGGTAATCGTGGTCAATACGATAGAACGCTTCGCGCGAGCCGGCCTGCTTCATGGTGCTGCCCAGGGCGCAGATGGCCGCTTCCATGCGCGGTGCGGTCCACTGTGGCAGCCGTTCGAAGTCGACCACCTGGTTGCGCAACTTGGGATGCATCTGTGTCAGCGGCCGGCGCGTGATCGCCACCACGCCGGTGCAGCGTGCATCGGCCAACAGTTGCTGCAGCACATGCTTGCCGACCAATCCGGTCGCACCTGCCAGTAATACGTCCATCAGGCCATCCTCGCCATCAGCGCGCCCCTTCGGAGACGATGCGCGCACTGCTGGCGATGCGGTCGCGCTCCACCGCCAGCAGCGTCAGCGAATGCGCGGGCGCCTTCCATTCACTGCCGCCGGCAACCACGCGCCCGCCATGGCGTGCGGTATCGACCAGCACGCGCCAGTGTTCGTCGTGCATCGCCGGCAGAGTGAAGGAAACACTGGTGGACGCGGCATTGATCAGCATCAGCAAGGTGACGTTGGCGGCGATCTCGCGCAGGCCGGTGGTGGGCGAGCGGCCATCCAGGCGCAGCATCAGCGCGCGAGCCTCCGGGTCGTGCCAGGCGGCCTCGTCCATCTCCACGCCGCTGGGCGCCAGCCAGGTGAGGTCCTTCAGGCCCAAGGCTTCGTCGAACTTGCCGTCGAAGAATCGCGCGCGGTGCAGCAGCGGGTAGCGCTGCCGTACACGGATCAGCCGCCGCACGAACGCGGCCTGGTCGGCGGCGGCGGCCTTGGTGGCCGCCGTCCAGTCGATCCAGGTCAGCGCATTGTCCTGGCAGTACGCATTGTTGTTGCCGTTCTGGCTATGGCCGAACTCATCGCCGGCCAGCAGCATCGGGGTGCCCTGCGACAGCAGCAGCGTGGCCAGCAGATTGCGCATCTGCTGACGGCGCAGCTGTTTGATGGCCGGATCGTTGGTGTCTCCCTCCACCCCGTAATTGGCCGAAATGTTGTGGTCGCTGCCGTCGCGGCCATCCTCACCGTTGGCCATGTTGTGCTTGCTTTCGTAACTCACCAGATCGCGCAGGGTGAAGCCGTCATGCGCAGTGACGAAGTTGACCGAGGCAGTGGGACGCCGGCCGCTGCGGTTGAACAGATCCGCAGAACCGGTGAGTCGGGTGGCCAGCTCGGCGAGCTGTCCGGCATCGCCGCGCCAGAACGCGCGCACGTTGTCGCGGAACTTGTCGTTCCATTCCATCCAGCCGGGTGGGAAGTTGCCGACCTGATAGCCGCCCGGGCCGATGTCCCACGGCTCGGCGATGAGCTTGGTCTGGCTCAGCACCGGATCCTGGCGCACCGCGTCCAGGAAGCTGCCCGACGGGTCGAAGCCATACCGTTCGCGGCCCAGGATGCTGGCCAGATCGAAACGGAAGCCGTCCACGTGCATTTCCTGCACCCAGTAGCGCAGCGAATCCATCACCATGCGCAGCGCGCCGACATTGGTCAGGTCGAAGGTGTTTCCGGTGCCGGTGTCGTTGATGTAGAAGCGTCGATCATCGGCCAGGCGATAGTAGCTGGCGTTGTCGATGCCCTTGAACGACAGCGTGGGGCCGAGCTCGTTGCCCTCGGCGGTGTGGTTGTAGACCACGTCCAGCAGCACTTCCAGCCCGGCATGGTGCAGGCGCGCCACCATCTGCTTGAATTCGGCCACCGTGCGCGTGGACATGTAGCGCGCCTGCGGGGCGAAGAACCCCAGCGTGTTGTAGCCCCAATAATTGCGCAGGCCTTTTTCCAGCAGATATTGATCGTCGACGAAGGCGTGCACGGGCAGCAGTTCCACTGCGGTGACGCCCAACGAGCTGATGTGGTCGATCAGTTCATCGGTCTTCAACGCCGAGAAGGTGCCGCGATTTTCCGGTGGGACCGCCGGATGCAGCATGCTCAGCCCACGCACGTGGGCTTCGTAGATCACCGTGCGGTTCCACGGCGTCTGCGGCGGGCGATCCTGGCCCCAGGTGAAGGCCGGATCGATCACCGCCGATTTGGGCATGAACGCGGCGCTGTCGCGCCGGTCGAAGCTCAGGTCCTTGTCGCGGTGGCCAATGGTGTAGCCGAACAAATGCGGCGCCCATTTGAGTTCGCCGACAATCTGCTTGGCATACGGGTCCAGCAGCAATTTATTGTGGTTGAAGCGGTGACCGGCATCCGGCGCATACGGGCCATGCACGCGGTAGCCGTACAGCTGCCCGGGGCGCGCGTCGGGCAGATAGCCGTGCCAGACTTCGTCGGTGTACTCGGGCAGCGCGATGCGTTCCTGTTCGCGGCCACGCTCGTCGAACAGGCACAGCTCCACGCGTGTGGCATTGCGCGAGTACAGTGCGAAATTGACGCCCAGGCCGTCCCAGGTCGCACCGAGCGGGTTGGGACGGCCTTCGCGGATACGCGAGCGCTGGGTGAACTTGCGGGTGGCCATCGGTAACTCCTCGGTACGGTGAAATCAGGCACGCGATTCGCGCTGTGGGACGACGCGGGCGTACGCCGTTCGGGGGCACGCCGGATCACCCGGCAGACTGGGCTGAAAGGTGGCAGAAGCCACGTTACTGGCGTGCAGTGATCGGCGTGACCACCTGCTCGGTGGCCTGCTCGGCAGCCCGCTCCTCGGCGTCCACCAGCCGCTCGGCCATCGCCCAATGGCGGTCCGCATGTCCGTCGGGACGGCCTTCGGCCTCCCAGATTTCCTGTGCCAACTGGCGAAGCCGTGCCTGGCGTTGCATCTCATTCATTGCGTGCGTTTCTCTCGAGGATCTTCGGGGTCAAGCGGTCAGCAACACTGCCACCGCTGCGCGTGCAAACAGCGTCGACAACGGCACGCGGCCGCGCTGCGGCTGCAGCGTGCTGCCGTCGAGCACATGGCGATAGGACGCCTCCGGCAAGGCCAGTGCGGCCTGGCCCCAGATCGCCGGTGGCAGCAGCAGCGGCAGATCGCCTTCGCCCTGGCTGCCGGCGCCCAGCCGCGTGACCGCCACCACCAGCGACTGGCCGCGGTGGTGACGACGGAATGCCAGTACCTGCGCACCACCGCTGGCGGCGACCTGTAGCGGTTGATAGTCGCCCTTGGCGAACAGCGCCGGATGGTCGCGGCGCAGCTGCAGCAGCACGGCGGTGAGGCGGGCCTTGACCGCGCCATCGCGCCAGTTGCGCAGCAGCGTGCTCCAGTCGCGCGTCTGGTCCAGCCATTGCTGGCGTTGCGCATAGTCCACCGGGCGACGGTTGTCCGGATCCACCAACGACAGATCCCAGCCTTCGGTACCCTGGTACAGATCGGGCACGCCCGGCACGGTCAGGCGCAAGGTGGTCTGCACCAGCGAATTGCGCGCGCCAGCCGCAGCGATATGGTTGCTGGCGCGCAGCAGCGCGCGCCGTAGCGGCAAGCCTGCGCGGCTGCACAGCACCTGTTCCACGGTGGCCTGCACCGCGTGTTCGTACGCGGCCGAGCCATCGGTCCAGCTGGTATGCAGTTTGGCTTCGCGCACCGCCTTGAGCAGCCATTGCGCCACGCGCTCGGCGTAGCCGGCCAACGGCTCGGCCTGATCGGCGCCCAGGCCGATCGGCCACGCCGCCACCAGCGTCTGCCACAGCATCTGCTGGTCGCCACCGGCCAGCGCCGGCGCGTCCAGCGCTTCGGCCAGGGTGTCGAACTGGGCACTTTGCTCGATCCACCAGCGAGGCTGCTCGGACAGCACGGCCAGACGCATGCGCAGGTCTTCGCCACGCTTGTGGTCGTGCGTGGCGGTGGCCAGTAACGCGCGCGGATAGTGCCTGGCGCGTTCGAGATTCTGCGCGTGGAATTCGGCCGCCTCGTTGGCGAAATGGGTGGGATGGCTGCCCACCTCGTTGCGCGACAGCAGCACGCCGTGCCGATAGAACGCGGTGTCTTCCACCGCCTTGGCGTTGAGCGGCGCGGACAGCTGCTCGACACGTCGGCGCAGGATGCGACGCAAGGCGATCTGGGCGCGGTCGGCGCCAGCGTCGTCCAGCAGCCAGCGTTCGATGGCGTTCACCGCCGCCACGATCGCTTCGGGCATGCCTTCGCGTGCGTGCGCGGCGGTAGCGCGCAGCCGCTCGGCGTCGCTGCCGGTCAGCCCCTTGCTGCCAGCATAGGTGCGGTACACCGGGAACCAGCGCAGCAGCACGCACAGGCCGCGCGCGAGCATCTGCGGGCTGAACTCGCGGGTTGGCGGATCCAGTCGCGCCAGCGCCGACAACGCGCCCACCGCGCGATTGAACTCTGTCTGCAACGCACCGCGCAGCATCTCGTCGCGTGCGGCGCGTTCTTCCTGCGCGAAGTCGCCACTGCGCCCGCTCATCTTCTGCCAGGCACGCGCCAGCGGCTTGAAGCCGGCCGCGTCGTGCAGCACGCCGCCCACCTGGTCCATGAAGTCGTAGCCGGTGGTGCCATCGCACGGCCAGTCGGCCGGCAGGTGCTCGCCCGGTGCGAGGATCTTTTCCAGATACAGGCCCAGCGTGCCGGGCTTGAGGCCGCGCGCGCGGCCGGCCGAGTCCAGCCGGCTGCGCAACTTGCGCACATAGCCGGTGGGGTCGGTGAGTCCATCCACGTGGTCGATGCGCAGGCCGTCCAGATGGCCTTCGGCCACCAGCCGCAGCGGCAGCGCGTGCACCGCATCGAACACCGCCGGCAGCTCTACGCGCAGCGCCACCAGCGAGGTGATGTCGAAGAAACGCCGGTAGTTGAGCATGTCGTTGCCGACACGCCACCAGTTCAAGCGATACGGCTGGCGTTCGATCAGTTTGTGCAACCGACCATCGCCGCGCCTGGCGCCGTCGTTGTAGTCGCGCAGCCACTGCGCGCGTGCGGCCTTGTCGGGAATGTCCAGGGTCTGCGGACGGATCGGGTACCGCTGGTCGTAGTGCGCCAATGCGGCGCCGCCATCGTCTTCGATCACCAACGTGATCAGGCCTTCGGCCAGCGCCGTCGCATACGGGCGATCCAGCACTGCCAGCCACAGCTTGCCGTCGCGCCCCGGGGCACGCCAATCGATGTCGAACCAGTCCGCATGCCTGGCGCTGCGGCCGTTGCGCAGTACATCCCACCACCATGCGTTCTGCGGATGGGTGGCCATGTGGTTGGGCACGATGTCGGCGATCAACCCCATGCCGTGTTCGCGCGCGGCCTTCGACAGCGCGATCAGCGCATCTTCGCCGCCGAGCTCGGGGTTGACCACCGTGGGGTCGATGTTGTCGTAGCCATGCGTGGAGCCGGGCACCGCGGTGCCGATCGGCGACAGATACAGATGGCTGATGCCCAGGCTGGCGTAGTACGGCACCTGCGCGCGCGCATCTTGCAGGGTGAAGCCGGCATGCAGCTGCAGGCGGGCGGTGGCGCGAAGCTCGATCATGACTGGGAGTCCGAAACAGCCGCGACGCGACGCGCCTCGGCAACGCCGTGCATCGCCCTGGTCAGGCGCGCATGCGGCAAGGGATCGGGCAGACGTCGGCGCCAGTTGGGATGGACCTCGACGGTACCCGGCAGATTGGGTTGTTCCTGCAACGCCAGCGCATCTTCCACCGGCACCAGCATCAGCGGAGACACCCCGCTGGCGGTGAACCGCAGCGCGCCCAGCAGCGGGTCTTCGGCCTGCAGGCCGGCGTGCTCCACTGCGACATCCAGGCGCGCCAGATCCTGCGACCGCGTCCGCGCATCGTCGGAAGCCTGATCGGGCCCGATCAAGCCGAGCTGACGCCGCCACTGGATATCGCGGCCCTGGCGCCACCCGGTGAGGGTGGGCAGGTCGTGGGTGGTGGTGGTGGCCACCGCGTCCGCTCGCCACAGCGCCGGCGTGACGAAGGCACCCTGCCGGTCGCGGGTGAACATCAGCACATCGATCCCCATCACCCCGCGCTGCGACAGTTCTTCGCGGATGCCAGGCGGCACCACGCCCAGGTCCTCGCCGATGACGATGGCGCGGTGGCGCCAGGATTCCAGTGCCAGCAAGTTGAGCAGGTCGTGCAGCGGGTAGGACAGATACGCGCCTTCGTTGGAGCCGGCGCCATCGGGCACCACCCATAGCCGCAGCAGGCCCAGGATGTGATCGATGCGGATGCCGCCACGGTCGCGCAGTACCGCGCGCAGCAGCGCGATGTAGGCCGCGTATCCATTGCGACGCAGGGCGGTGGGCGAATATGCGCCAATGCCCCAGTGCTGGCCATCGGCATTGAAGGCATCCGGTGGCGCGCCCAGGACCAGGCCGCGCAGCACGCTGTCGCCAGCCGCCGCCGCCTCGGCGCCGTTGGGGTCGAAGCCCACTGCCAGGTCGGCGATCAGGCCGATCCGCATGCCGCGCTCGTGCGCTTCGCGTTGCGCATCGGACCAGCTGCGCGCCGCCAGCCACTGCGTGAACACATGCAGCTGTGGGTCGTTATCACCGAAATCGCGGGCCGCAAAGCGGGCGAAGCCGTCCAGCTCCGCGCCACCGGCAGCGCGAAACGCCAGCAGATCCGGATGATCCGGCGACACCCGCGCGTACAGCTCACGCAGCAATCGCCACTTGGCCTGTGCCGCGGCCGGCCAGTCGATCAAGGCATGCGCATGCAGGCTGGCGAAGTGCTCGCGCAGGCCGGGCACGGCAGCCAGCGCCTCCAGCGCCGTCTCGCCGAGCACGCGCACCGGTGCGGCATGCAGCGGGTCGAAGAAGCGCCGGTCGCTGGGCGAGTAGGGGCTGTAGCCGCCGGTGATCGGGCGCGCGGCATGCACCGGGCTCAGCGCCAGCGCGTCGGCACCGGCCAGGGCCGCATGCCGCAGCCATTCGACGGTGCCGGCGGCATCGCCGATGCCGGCATCGTCGGGACTGCAGGCCGAATACACCTGCAGCGCCATGCCCCAGGCGCGCGGCGAGGTCTGCCCGCAGGCGTCGGCCACGCTGAAGCACCGCGGCGGCGCCACCGCCACCCGCTGCGTCGTTGCGCCGATCTCCAATGTCCAGTAGCCGTAGCGTTGCGGCGCGCGCAGGCGCCCCTGCGCGTCGGCCTGCGCCGCTTCGCCAGTGCCGCTGTCGTCGTCTATCCAACGGCCGCTGGCATTGGCGGCGACGCGCAGCACCAGTGGCTCGCCGACCTGTACGGTGAGCAAGGCGGCCGGCTCGGCAGCCTGGGCCTGGCAGCGACGCAGACTGTCTTCGCGCTGTGCGGCGGTGGCGGCAGGCAGTTCCAGCGCAGCCAGCACTGCCTGCAGCGACGGCTCGCAGACCTGCCGCGGCTGGTCGCTGGCATCCACCCAATCGACCATCACCCCGGCCGCGGCGGCCAGGGTGCGCAGGGACTGCGTGCTCATGCCTGTGCCTCGTGCCAGGCGATGAAGCCATCCACCGGCAACTGTTGCGTGGCGGCATCCACGTTCTCGGCGTAGGCAAGCTGCCCACGCAGCGGCGGCAGCGGCACGGCGGCGGTACCGACATTGAAGGCGATATGCCACAACCCGCCGGGCAGCTCCCAGGTGGCGGCCACCGCGCCATCTGCCAGGACACTGGCACGCAGCGCACGCGCCTGGGCCAGGCCCGGCACCAACCATTGCCGCCGCGCGGCCAGCAACGCAGTGAACCAGGCCGCCCACTGCGCGCCCTCGCCCTGCGCTGCATCGTCGATCGGCGAACGCGATGCGGCGAAGGTGGCATGGCTGTTCGGATCGGGAATGGTGGCACGCTGCGCTGCATCGGCAAACGCAGCGAAATGCGCGAACTCGCGGCGACGGCCTTCGCGTACCGCCTCGTCCAACGGCGGGCCGAAATCGGTGAAGAACAGGAACGGCTGGGTGGCGCCCCACGGCTCGCCCATGAAGAACAGCGGAATCATCGGCGTCAATGCGGTCAGCGCCAGCGCCGCGCGCAAGCGTTGCGGCGAGACCAGCACGCGCAACCGTTCGCCGCGCGCGCGGTTGCCGATCTGGTCATGGTTCTGCGCGAACACCACGAACTTGTGCGGCGGCAATGCTCCGCTGGGCTCGCCACGCACATGCCCGCGCGGATCCGGCTCGCCCTGGTAGGCGAAGCCTTCGCCGAGCACGCGCGCCAGATGCGCGGTCGGCTTGTCGGCAAACGCGGCGTAATAGCCTTCGGTTTCGCCGGTGAGCAGTACATGCAGGGCATTGTGGAAGTCGTCGTCCCACTGCGCGGTATAGCCGCGTTGCAGCTGCGAGGCCTGGTTGGCCTCGTTCTCCAGGACCAGGTGTACGTGGCGACCGGCCGGCAGACTGGTTTCGATGGTCTCGCGCAGGGTGTCCAGGAACGTATTCGGTGAAATCGCGTGCACCGCATCCAGGCGCAGCCCGTCGAAGCGGTATTCGTGCAGCCACATCAATGCATTGTCGAGAAAGTAGCGCTGCACCGGCGGCTTGCGGAAGTCGATCGCCGCGCCCCACGGCGTGGGCTTGTCTTCGTTGAAGAAGGCGCCGGCGTAGTTGCCCAGGTAATTTCCGTCCGGGCCGAAGTGGTTGTAGACCACGTCCAGCAGCACCATCAGGCCATGGCCATGCGCGGCGTCGATCAGCGCCTTCAGCTCGTCCGGCGTGCCGTAGGCGTCGGCCGGCGCATACGGCAGCACGCCGTCGTAGCCCCAGTTGTGCGCACCCGGGAAGGCGCTCAGCGGCATCAGCTCGATCGCGGTGATGCCCATCGCCGCCAGCTGTGGCAGCTGCGCCGTTACCCCGGCATAGCCGCCGCACGTGCCAACGTGCAGTTCGTAGATCACCGCCTCGTCCCAGGGCCGGCCCTGCCACTGCGGGTGGTTCCAGCGGTAGCCATCGGTCGGCTGCACGGCGCTGGCGCCATGGACGCCATCCGGCTGCCAGCGCGAGGCCGGGTCCGGCACCGGTTCGCCGCCGTCGATGCTGTAGCGATAACGCGTGCCGGCCGCGCAGGCGAGCACCGCACGGAAGAAGCCGTCCGCCCCCGCCTGCAGCGCAGCGCGCGTGCCGTCGGCGAAGACCACCTCCACGCGGCTGGCGTCCGGTGCCCAGAGCGCGAAGCGCACTTGCCCTTCACCCGCTGGCCATGCGCCCCAGGCCGGGGTGGTCGCGTCGTACTCGCTCATCGTCATGTCTCCGCTTGCAGATAGATCGTGGCCAGCGGCGGCAAGGTCAGGCGCAACCGTTGCGCATGCCCATGCATGCCCAACGGCTCGGTCGCCAGGCGGCCGCCGTTGCCGAGGTTGCTGCCGCCGTAATGGGCGCTGTCGGTGTTGAGGATTTCACGCCAACTGCCGGCACGCGGCACGCCCACGCCGTAGTCGTGCAGCGGTTGCGGGGTGAGGTTGCTCACCGCCAGCAGCGGTGCGCCGCCGCCGTCGGGGTCATGGCGGACGAACGCCAGCACGCTGTTATGCGCATCGTCGGCCACGCTCCAGTCGAAGCCGGCGGCACGGTGGCTGCCGCGATACAAGGCCGGTTCGCGCCGCAGGACGGCATTGAGATCGCTCACCAGCCGTTGCACGCCGCGGTGCGGCGCGCCATCGAGCAGGTGCCAGTCCAGCGAGCGGTCGTGGTTCCAGTCGGCCCACTGGCCGAATTCGGCGCCCATGAACAGCAGTTTGTCGCCCGGGTGGGCCCACATCAGCGCCAGATAGGCGCGCAGGTTGGCGAAGCGCCGCCAGTCGTCGCCCGGCATCTGCCCGAGCAGACCGCCGGTGCCGTGCACCACCTCGTCGTGCGACAGCGGCAGCACGAAGCGCTCGGAGAACGCATATACCAGACCGAAGGTGAGCTGGCTGTGGTGCTGCGCGCGCTCGGCCGGATCGCGCTGCATATAGCTCAGCGTGTCGTGCATCCAGCCCATGTTCCACTTGTGGGTGAAGCCCAACCCGCCATCGGCCAGCGCTGCGGTCACGCCGGGCCAGGCCGTGGATTCCTCGGCGATGGTCAGCACCCCGGGAAAGCGCGCAGCGATCTCGGCATTGAGCTGGCGCAGGAACGCCACCGCCTCCAGGTTCTCGCGCCCACCATGCGCGTTGGGCACCCACTCGCCTTCGGCACGGCCATAGTCGCGATACAGCATCGAAGCGACCGCGTCCACGCGCAGGCCATCGAGGTGGTAGCGATCGATCCATTCCAGCGCGCTGCCCAGCAGAAACGCCGTCACCTCCGGGCGACCGTAGTTGTAGATCAGCGTGTTCCAGTCGCGATGCATGCCTTCGCGCGGGTCGGCATGCTCGTACACGGCGGCGCCGTCGAACTGCGCCAGGCCGTGCGCATCGGAGGGAAAGTGCGCACTGACCCAATCCAGGATCACCCCGATGCCGGCGCGGTGGCAGGCATCGACGAACGCGGCCAGGCCCTCCGGGTCGCCATGGCGTGCGGTGGGCGCGTACAGCCCCAGCGGCTGGTAGCCCCAGGAGCCGCCGAACGGATACTCGGTGATCGGCAGCAGCTCGATATGGGTGAAACCCAGCTGCTGCACATAGGGAATCAGTTCCCTGGCCAGACCGGGCCAGTCCAGCGGCTGGTCGTGCCCGTCCCGCCGCCACGAGGCAGCGTGCACCTCGTAGATGGACATCGGCGCCGGCAGCGTCTGCGCGCTGCGCCGGCGCATCCAGTCGGCATCGGTCCAGGCGAACGCCCCGCTACCGGCTACCACCGAGGCGGTGGCCGGCGGCAGCTCGCTCTGGCGCGCCACCGGGTCGGCCTTGAGCAACACGCGGCCGTCGGCCGCGGTGATGGCATATTTGTAGCGCGCGCCGGCTTCCACGCGCGGCAGGAACAGCTCCCAGAAGCCGCCGCTGCGCTGGCGCATCGGGTGCCGCCGCGGCTCCCAGCCGTTGAAGTCGCCAACCACGGCCACGCGCTGCGCGTGCGGCGCCCACACCGCAAAGCGCACGCCCGGCACATCGCCACAGTGCACGTGCTGGGCGCCGAGCGCATCGCGTAGCGCCTGTCCGTCGCCAGCGGCGATCTGCAGCAGCACCGATTCGTCCAGGACCGGGCCGAAGGCGTACGGGTCTTCGATCTCCTGCACCGCGTCCGGCCATACGATGCGCAGCCGATACGGGCCATCGCCCGCCAGCTCGCCGTCGAACAGGCCTTCGATCCCGCTGGCCGGCACGCGTGCCAGCAGTTTACCGCGCGGATCGATCAGGCCCATCGCCTCGGCCCCCGGCGCCAACACGCGCACACGGCGTTTCCCGTTGGCTTGCGGGTGCGGGCCCAGTACCGCGAATGCATCTGCAGGCAGCCCCTCGGCCAGCGCCTGCAGCGTCTGTGCAACATCGGACATGCCTTCCGTGGTCACCGCGTCAGTTTCCGTCTGCTGGCCCTGCCCGTCCAACCGTTCGCTCATGACATCGTCGCAAGCGCGGGCGCGTGGGCGGCGGTGTGTTCGTAGAGGGAAAGATACTTCCTGCCGGCCACGTCCCAGCCGCTGGGACGCAGCATCGCCGCACGGCGCATCGCCGACAGCAGGCTGGGCAGGCGGAAGGTGCGGAACGCTCGCTCCAGGCAGCGGCGCAGCGCTTCCACGCTGGCATGCTGGAACAGGAAACCGGTGACGCCATCGTCCACGGTGTCGATCAGCCCGCCGGTGGCATGGGCGATCGGCAGGCAGCCGAAGCGCTGCGCATACATCTGGCTCAGGCCGCAGGGTTCGAAGCGCGAGGGCATCAGCAGAAAGTCGGCACCGGCGAACATGCGCCGTGCCAGGCCTTCCTCGAAGCCGATGAAGGCGCCCACCTGACCGGGATAGCGCCTGGTCAGCTCGGCCACCTGCTGCTCGATCTCCGGCTCGCCACCGCCGATCACCGCGATCTGGCCACCGGCGGCCACGATCTGCGGCGCGACCTCGCAGATCAGGTCCAGGCCCTTCTGGTGTACCAGCCGCGACACCACCGCGAACAGCGGGCCGGTGCTATCGCGCAGCCCCAGCGCCTTGCGCACCTGTGCGGCATTGGCCTGACGGCCCTGCCACTGATTCACGCTGAAGTGCGTATCCAGATATTCGTCGGTGCGCGGGTCCCAACTGGCATCGATCCCGTTGACGATACCGGTCAACGCGCCCTTGGCGGCGCGACCGGCCAGCAAGCGGTCCAGCCCGCAGCCCTGCGCCGGACCGGTGATCTGCTTGGCATAGCTGACGCTGACCGTATTGACGTGATCGGCGTTGACGATGCCGCCGCGCAGGAACGACATCTGTCCGTAGAACTCCAGCTCGGCCACGCGCTCGGCGGGGATGCCCAGCGCGGCCGCCATCGAATACGGCACCAGTCCCTGATAGGCCAGGTTATGGATGGTCAACAGGCACGGAGTGGTTCCGCCGGACCAGCGCACGTAACCGGCCGCCAGCGCACACGGCCAGTCGTTCAGATGCAGCAGGCGCGGCTTCCAGCCCAGGCCGGCATGGCCGGCGGCGATCTGCGCGGCCGCATGCGACAGGGTGGCGAAGCGGATGGCGTTGTCTTCGAACTCCGAACCGCTGGTGCTCACATAGGGCGAGCCATCGCGTTCGAACAGTTCCTTGGACAGCAGGATGTAGATGGGCAACCCGTCCGATTGCACGATGCGGCCGATGTCGCAGGCCGGCAGCGCGGCATGCGCCAGCACGCGGCCCACGATCTCCACCTTGCCGGCGCGCTCGAGCACGGCGCGGTAGCCGGGGATGAGGATGCGCACGTCGTAACGATGCCGCAATGCACGCGGCAGCGCCGCCGCCACGTCACCAAGCCCGCCGGCCTTGATGAAGTCGGCCATCTCCGACACCACGAACAAGGCGCCACGCGTATCGCTCGGCGACACCGGCAAGCGCTCGTGGTGGCGGATGAAACGCCCGCGTGCGTCACGTGGACGCCCGCTCTTCTTCAGAAGCGAGGGGATCAATGCGCTGCGCTCTAGGCGCGCGGCAGTGGCGTGAAGCGGCATCGTGGCAACCATCTAAACGTCCGTCGTAAAGTGGATGGAGACGGAAAACGGCGAAGCGAAAACCATCGTCTGCCGACGCGGCCAGACGACCTGCTGCGAATGAGGAGCGAGGACGACGCGCGTACTCCACGTTGTCCCTGCCGACGAATCTACACCCCGTCCAAATAAAATATGCGTGAACATGTGCTGACTTTTCTGCGACAACGCTCATTCCGTTACACACGGCTGCGTATGTCCGAAGGCATAAGCAGACATCGCCTTGCGACTCGATCCCCGTAACGGTGCACCAGGAGCGCGATGCACCGAATATGGGCGAGTGACGCGACACGCCCGCTCACTGCATGACCAGTTCATGCAGCGACGTGGATGGTTGGCGGAATGCCTGCAGTCACGCCGTCCCACCCGGCCGGCGCGCCTGCTCCGGCTCGCTCAAGGCGGACGCGGGCGGGCCGATAACCTGCGTCAGCAAGAGGACTTTCGAGAGCCGGCGCATGGCAGAACAGCCTGAACAACCCAGCCGCCCGCGTGGCGGGCTGCGCCGCCTGCTGCCATGGGGCGGCACCGACTCCGCACGTCCGGCCGCGGCCTTGCCCACGGTGCGTGGCGGCGAGCGCGGCGGGCACGGTCTGGCCGCGCATCAGTTGGTGCCGGCCAAGGCCAAGTCCGGTGCGCACGATCCGGCCGCCGCCACCGCCCTGCTGATGCGGCTGTTCTCCCATGCTGCGCATCCGGAAGCGCTGTTGCAGGCGTTCGCCGACGGCATTGCCAGCCTGCATGGCGAGCTCGGCGACATGGGCGTGCGCCTGAGCGCGGCGTACGCGGCCGGCGACTGGCTCGGCTATGGCCGCACGCTGCGCCAGCTGATCGACAAATACATCCGCACCATCGATACCGGCGACTCGCTGGCCGATGGCCGCACCGAGGCCGAACAGCTACGCGATCTGCTGCGTCACGCGCTAGGCAATGCCCTGGCCACCCTGCTGCAACGCAGCCCGGAGCTGGCCGAGGAAGCCCAGACGCTGGCCTCGGCACTGCGCCACTGGCGCCCCGGCCATGAGCTGGTCACGCTGGAACAGCGGCTGCGCGAACTCAGCCATCAGATCGGCTTGCGTGCCGAGGATGCCAGCGAGCAACAGAACCTGTTGCTGGGCCTGTTCGACCTGCTGCTGGAGAATGTCGGCGAACTGCTCGACGACCGCAGCTGGCTGCAGGGGCAGATTTCGGTGGTGCGGCAGTTGATCGCAGGCCCGCTGGATGTCGGCTCGATCGAGCAGGCGCGCGGCACCCTGCGCGAGGTCATCTACAAGCAGGGCCTGCTCAAGCAAGGCATCGCCGACTCCAAGACCGCCATGCGCGAGATGATGGTGTCGTTCGTGGACCGGCTGGACGGCATGGCGACCAGTACCGGCGAATATCACGATCGCGTTGCCGGCTATTCGCAGGCGATCGGCGACGCTCGCAGCATTCCCGACCTCAATCGACTATTGCAGGATGTGCTGCAGGACACCGCCGGGGTCCAGGCGCAGGCCCTGGCCGCCCGCGACGAACTGCTCTCCGCGCGCCGCCAGGTCGAAGAAGCCGAACAACGCATCGCCTCGCTGGAGCAGGAGCTGACCGCAGTCGCCGGGCTGGTCCGCGAAGATCAGCTGACCGGCGCACTCAACCGGCGGGGCTTCGAGGAACTGTTCCAGCGCGAGGCCGCGCGCACCCAGCGCAGCGGCCAGCCGCTCTGTGCGGCGATGCTGGACCTGGACGATTTCCGCCGCCTCAACGAGGCGCACGGCCACGCCGGCGGCGACGCCGCGCTGCGCCACACCGTGGACGTGGCCAAGGCCGTCTTGCGCACCACCGATGCCATCGCGCGTTTCGGCGGCGAGGAATTCGTGCTGCTGATGCCGGACTCGACCATCTTCGAGGCCAGCGCGGCGGTCATCCGCCTGCAGCGGGCCCTGGCCCAGCGCTCGCTGCTGCACGATGACGTGCGTGTGTTCATCAGTTTCAGCGCCGGCGTGGCCCTGCGCCACCCGGACGAAACCCAGGACGAACTGATCCGCCGCGCCGACCGCGCCATGTACGACGCCAAGGCCGCCGGCAAGAACCGGGTGATCAGCGCCGATTAGCGCCGCTCGGCATCCAATGGCCGGCTCCGGCCGCAGGTATTGCAACGGGGCCGACCAAGTGCATCCACTCGCCGGCTGGCAGCGTGTGCCGGCTACATCGGACGCCGAGGCACATGGCCGGGCAGCGGATCCGCGAGCCGGATCCCGGCATGCCGCCCCGAAGAAGCGCGTGCCTTGGCAAGCCACGCCGGGCGGTCCCACGCGACGCGGCCAGCCAGCCAGCAGGCACCGGCAACGCCGACGCCCCGCATCGGCCTCAGTGCGCGGCCTTGTTGCCGCGCAGCTTCTGGAACCCGGTGACCACCGCCAGCACCACCGCGCCGGCCACCACGCCCACCAGCATGTTGCCCAGCGCCTCGACCAGCCAGCCCATGCCGCCGGCCGAGTTGGCCAGATCCACCACGATGTGATGCAGCGCCGGGATGTTGTGGACCAGGATGCCACCACCGACCAGGAACATCGCCAGCGTGCCGGCCACCGACAGGAACTTCATCAACCACGGCGCGGCCACCAGGATGCCGCGACCGAGCGCGGCCAGCGACGCGCCCTTCCGGGTCAGATACAGGCCCAGGTCGTCCAGCTTCACGATCGCCGCCACCAGGCCGTAGACGCCGATGGTCATCGCCAACGCGATCGCCACCAGCACGGCCACCTGCTGACCGAAGGACACCTCCGCCACCACGCCCAGCGACAGCACGATGATCTCCGCAGACAGGATGAAGTCGGTGCGGATGGCGCCCTTGACCTTGTCCTTTTCCAGCGCCACCACGTCCACGCTCTCGTCGGCCAGCGCACGGGTGCGCTCGGCGTGCCGCTGCGCCTCTTCGTCCTCGCTGTGCAGGAATTTATGCGCCAGCTTCTCCACGCCTTCGAAGCACAGGTAGGCGCCGCCGATCATCATCAAGGGCATCACCAGCGGGATGTTGTAGCCGCGTCCGCGCAACCAGGCCTCCAGTGCGCTGATCGCCAGCGCTGCCGGCACCAGGATCACCTTGTTGACCAGCGAGCCCTTGGCCACGGCCCACACCACCGGCAACTCGCGGTCGGCGGTGACCCCGGTCACCTGCTGGGCATTGAGCGCCAGATCGTCACCCAGCACGCCGGCGGTCTTCTTGGCCGCGACCTTGGTCAGGATGGAAACGTCGTCCAGCAGCGTGGCGATGTCGTCGAGCAGGGTGAACAGGCTGGCACCGGCCATGCGCAAGGTCCTTCGTGGGTGGGTGCGGATTCTCGCCGATCCGGCGCCCGCATGGGGTGATGGCATGGCATTGCCCGGCCGTTGCGCGCCGTTGTCTGAGCGATCCCGGCAAGGCGGCGCGTCGTCCGGCGGCTCCCCCCGAGCGCGCCGCCCTGGCGTGGCGGTGGGTCGCATGCGGCTGGATTCACCATGCCGCGACCCCGCGCTGGCCACACTGATCGCCCGCACGACGCCCCGGAGAAGGCCTTGAGTCACCACGATCCGCACCGCAGCCCGGCCCCGGTCGCAAGCCCGGCCGACCACGCCGTGGTGGGCGGAATGAGCCGGCGCACGCAGATCCTGCGCCTGCTGCTGCGGTATCGCGGGTCCGGCGTGTTCGCCGGCATGAACCTGGACCCGGCCGCCATCAACGACTACGAGGTGCCTGCCGAAGGCACTCCGGACCAGTTCGTCTCCGACCTGGAGCAGCTCGGCCCCACCTTCGTCAAACTCGGGCAGATGTTGTCCACCCGCCCGGATATCGTGCCGCCGGAGTTCGCCACGGCGCTGGAGCGCATGCAGGAGAACACCAGTGCGGTGCCGGTGGAACGCATTCGCCAGATCATCGAAGAAGAGCTCGGGGTGTCGGTGAACAAGGCGTTCTCGCACTTCGATCCCACGCCGCTGGGCTGCGCCTCGCTGGCGCAGGTGCACCGCGCCGCATTGCGCGACGGCACCCCGGTGGCGATCAAGGTGCAAAAGCCCGAGGTCGCCGCGCAGGTGCGATCGGACCTGGAGGTGCTCAAGAGCTTCGCCACCGCGGCCGATCGGCTGACCGGCATCGGTCGCCGGATGCGCTTTGCCGACTGGCTGGGCGAATTCGGCAAGACCCTGCGTGCCGAACTCAACTACGAGGACGAAGCCGAGACCCTGGTGCGTTTCGGAAAGCACCTCAAGCCGTTCGCACGCTTGTGGGTGCCGCAACCGATCTGGGACCTGAGCAGCCGCCGGGTGCTGACCATGCAGCTGGCCGAAGGCGTGCGCGTGGACAAGATTTCCGGCCTGCGCCGTACCGAACAGCCGATGGACGCGCTGGCGGCCGAACTGGTCAAGGGCTATCTGGACCAGATGTTCGTGCATGGCGAGATCCATGCCGACCCGCATCCGGGCAACCTGCGCGTACTGGCCGATGGACGCCTGGCCATCTTCGACCTGGGCATGGTCGCGCACGTGCCGCCGCGTCTGCGCGAGCGCCTGCTCAAACTGTTGTTCGCCGCCGTCGATGGCCGCGGCGAAGAGGTCGCCGAAGAGACCATCGCACTCAGCACGCGGCTGGAAGATTACGACGAAGAGCGCTATCAGCGCGAAACCGGGCAGATGATCGCGCGCTATGCCGCACACGACACCACCTCCGAAGGCCGCGTGGTGCTGGATCTGGTGCGCATCGCCACCTCCACCGGCCTGCGCACGCCGCCGGAACTGAGCCTGCTCGGCAAGACCCTGCTGAATCTGGAAGGCGTGTGCCGCACCCTGTCGCCGCAGCTGGACACGCGACGCATCGTCGAGCGCCACCTGCAACATGTGATGCGCGCACGCCTGAAGAAATCCATGTCTGCGGCCAACCTCGCCAGCGAGGCGATGGAGCTGCAGCACCTGGTGCGCGAGGGACCGCGCCGGCTGTCGGAGATCCTGTCGCTGGCGGCGGAAAATCGCCTGCAGATGCGCGTCACCGGGCTGGAAGAATCGCATCTGATGGAGAGCCTGCAGAAGATCGCCAATCGCGTGGCGGCCGGCATCGTGACCGCGGCATTGATCATGGCCTCGGCGCAGATGATGCGCATCGACACCGGCTTCAAGCTCTGGGGTTATCCGGCCATCGCGATGGTGCTGTTCCTGCTCGGTGTGGTGCTGGGGCTCGGCATCGTGGTCAGCGCGTTGTTGTTCGACCGCCGCGTCAGGGCGCGCGAGGAGCGCGGGCATCGCTAGGTCGTGCATTGCCCGTTGAAACTGGCGCCCGCGCTTCCCCCGGCGCTACATAGCGTACGCCGCCGTGGCCGCGCGGGATCGCCGAACGCAAGCGCAGAACCCTTCCTGACGGCCATCCGTTGAATCGCCGCGTCCGTCGCAAAGGGCGCACCGCACTGGCACGGTGCCGGCCAACAAACATTTCAGTCAGCTTCGTCGCGGCATAGTCGGTCATCCGGGTGTCATGTATATGTGGCGCGCGGGACATGGCGAGCAAGGCGTCCGGTACGCGCTCGCATCATTCCCTCTCGGATGCTGCGCATGCATTGGATGTTGCTGGGTTCGTTGTTGCTGTTGCTGTGGCTATTGGTCGCCTCGCCGCGGCTGGCGTGGCTGAAGGCCGGCCTGCTGTCGCTGCTGCTACTGGCGTTGAGCGCCTGGGGGCTGATCGACCGCCTCAGCGGCGATGGCATCAACGCCGCCACGCTGTACCACTTGCGCGCGGACATGGAGGGTGCCGGTGTCAGCGATTTCTCCGGCTATATCGCCGTGTTCGTCGGCATGTTGCTGCTCTCGCTCAGCCCGCTGCTGCTGGTCCGGGTACGCCGCTTCCGGCACCCGAGTGGCGGCGGTGCGGTTTTTGCAGGCTTCGTGGCGATGTTGTTGGTCAGCATCGCCGTGAGCCCGCTGTACCGCGATGGCAAGCGCCTGTACTACCAGTGGCGCCCGGTCGATTACGCCACCGTGGTACCGGAGTACCAGCTGCCGCAACAACCGCTGCAAAGGCGCAAGAACATCGTCTGGATCTACGGCGAGAGCCTGGAGCGCACCTACTTCGACGAATCGGTGTTCCCGGGCCTGATGCCCAATCTGCGCGCGCTCGCCACCGAAGCGGTGGACGTACGCAACCTCGCATCCGCCGAGGGCAGCGGATGGACCATCGCCGGCATGGTGGCCTCGATGTGCGGCGTGCCGCTGACCACCGCACCGGGCGACGAGAACAGCATGGACCGCATGGGCCTGTTCCTGCCGGAGGCGCGTTGCCTGGGCGACTATCTCAAGGAGCAGGGCTACCGCAATCATTATGTCGGCGGTGCCGATGCCAGCTTCGCCGGCAAGGGCAGCTTCTTGTCCAGCCATGGTTACGACGTGGTGCACGACGTGCATCATTTCTACGACAAGGGCGTGGATTCCAGGCATTTTTCTGCCTGGGGCGTGCACGACGACGTACTGCTCGACGATGCCTGGGACAGCTTCCAGACGCTCTCGCGTGCCGGCCAGCCGTTCATGCTGACCACGCTCACCATGGATACCCATCATCCGGCAGGCCACCTGCCGCTGGCCTGCAAGGGCCAGCACTACGATGGCCCGCTGGGTGACATCGCCCTGCTGCATGCGATCAAGTGCAGCGACCGTCTGATCGGCGAGCTGGTCGCGCGTATCCGCAACAGTCGCTATGGCAGGAACACCATCATCGTCATCGCGTCGGATCATCTGGCGATGCCCAACGACCTGAGCGACGTGCTCGCCCGACAGAAACGCGAGAATCTGCTGCTGTTCCTCGGCAAGGACATCGCCCCGCAGCAAGTGGCCGCGCGCGCCGGCAGCACGCTCGACTCCGGCGCCACACTGCTGCAGTTGCTGGAGCCGGGCATGCGTACGCTGGGCTTCGGCCGTTCGCTGCTGGCCGGCGACGCACCGCCCAGCGCCAGCGCAGCGGCCAGCCGCGACGACGGCAAGGACTACCCGCGCTATCTGGCCTATGCACGCACCTTATGGACCGGACAGGGCACGCGCCTGCTGCGCGTCAACGGCAATGGCGAGGTGGTGGTGGGCGTGCAACAGGTGCGCCCACCGGTGCTGCTCGAGTACGACGACGACAGCAAGCTCAAGACGGTCTACCTGGAGAACACCTCGCGTCAGTTCGACCGCACGCACGGGACGGGCACGTTGGCCTATGTGGACCGCTGCACTGCGTTCGAAGACGGTTCGGCCGATGGCGACTGGTGCGCCCTGGTGGTGGATCGCGACCAGCGCATGAAGCTGTACCGCGACCCCGACCTGACTCGCGGCATTGCGATCGATGCGCCGTTGGACGCGCCAGCGCAAGGCCCGCGTCCGCGCGTGCGTCAGCCGATCATGCTCACCCAGGCCGCACGCAGGACCGAGGCCGGCCGCTACATGTTGGAGGTATCCGCCAAGCGCCGGCCCACCCGCGCGTTCTGGGTGGAAGCGGTGTCGTCCGACCGCAAGGTGGTGCTGGCGCAGCAGTGGGTCGTGCCCGACGCCTCCGGGCGCATCCGCATGCCGGTGGGCCTGGAGCACGCGGTGGACGATCTGGAAATTCGCGCGTGGCTGGACTACACCGAAGATGTCAGCGTGGACGACCTGGCCCTGGTCAAGCAGGCCCGGGTCGCCGACCGTTCCTGATGCAAGGCGTCCCACCATGCCTGCGCGTTCGCCTGCATGCATTGGCAGCCCATGGCACGCGCTACTGCCGCAGGCATGCAGCCCATGCATGACGGCATGCGTGTTGCAGCGGTGCCCAAGGCCGCGCGCCAGCGACATCGGCACCGCGCGTAGCCACCTTTGTGGCTGCCGCGCGCCGTTCAATCAACCGCTGCCGCCCGCGACATCGCGCAAGCGCTGCATGCCCATGATGCCGAACACGCGTGCGGTCTGCGCTTCGACGACGGCATTGATGGCCTCGGCGCCATAGTCCGCGAAATCCACCGTGGTCCGCAGCGGCCTGCGCCCCTTCGGCAACGCGATGACGCGCGCGATCTCGTCGGCCACCGCCTGCACCGGCGCCTGTTGCCCATCGCGATACAGCCGACGCAACCCCGGCTCGTAGTTGTCGAATTCCGCCTGCACCGGCGCATAGCCCTGCACGGCCTGGGCATCGGCCGGGTGCACCGCCGTCTGGAAATGCGAGGTGCCATCCATGAAGGTGCCTGGCATGACGATGACCGAATCGATTCCCAGCGGACGCACCTCGTAGGCGGTGGCTTCGGCCACCGCATCCAACGCGTATTTGCCGGCCACGTAAGGCATCATGAAAGGCGCCACGATGCGCGTGATCGTGCTACCCACGTACAGCAGCAACCCATCGCCCTGCGTACGCATCTGCGGCAGGGCGGCGCGATTGAGCCGGTGAGCGCCCACCGCATTGGTGTTGAAGCTCTCGCCCAGCTGCTCGGCGGTGAAACCTTCGGCCATGCCGATGTACAGGTGTGCCGCATTGTGGATCACCACGTCCAGCCGGCCCTGCTCGGCCACGACCCGGTCCACTGCCTGCTGGCACGAGTCCTGGTGATGGATGTCCATGTCCACCACGTGGACGCGCGTGCCATGCGCCTGCGCATGCCGCTCCAGTGCGTCCCTGCGCGCCTTGCTGCGTCCATCCGGGTCGCGCACCCCGGCATAGACGATATCGCCGCGGGCGATCAGGGTCTGCGCAGTGAGCAGGCCCATGCCCGAGCCGGCTCCGGAAATCAGTACGGTCTTCATCGCTCTCTCCCTTGGAATGTTTCTGGCCGCAACCGCATCGCGCGCGACGCATGCCACGCGGGAGCTTGCGGATGGATGCAGTGGGCCAGCACCGGTGGGGGCCGGTGACTGGGAACCCGCTGCTGGTTCGGCATGCCGGGCGTGCCGCGCATGCTGCGTGCCGCATGCCGCTACATCGCGGACGCGGTCTTGCGTTGCCGATGGAAGATCCGTCCAGCGTGGTGCAGTTCGTCCGCACCGACGAAGATTCCTTCGACGCTGGAGCCGCGCTCGTCCAGGAAACGGATACGGTCGTGGTCCACCACGTAGCGGCCCTGGCTGAGATCGCGACGGTCCCCGGCCTGGGCGTAATACCCGGTCGGCAACAACTCCCGCCACGCGCGACCGTCGGCCGTGACCCACGCCCCCAGGTAAGGATGCGCGTGCCACCGCTGTGGGCCGCGCGCATCGGTCGCGTCGTCGCCCACGCGCGGCGGCGGCTCGATCGAGACTGCATCGGTACGGAACACCGCCGCTCCTGCACCCAATGCCACCGCCACCGCCAGCGTCATGCGCGCATCGCTCATGCGCCCGCTCCACTGCCCGCCCGCACGGCATCGTCCTGCAGCACCTCGCCATAGCGCGGCAGATCCAGGAACGCGTTGACCTGCACCGCCTTGCCCTCGTGCATGCGCATGATCCATGCGTAGCGGTTGCGGTATTCGCTTCCGTCGCGCACGCGGCCGACACCTTCCCATTGCACGATCACATGCGCGCCATCGGCCCAGACCTGCCACTGCAGCGGGCGCAGCGGTGTCGACATGCGGCTGGCCAGCGGCTGCACCGCGCGCGCCATCAGTGTCTCGCGGCCACGCAGCGTGCCTGCATGCGGCCCGGAGCCTTCGATGGTCCACACCACCTCCGGCGCGAGCACACGATCGAAGAAGCCACCACCGCCGCCGGCCCATTGCGCGAATGCGGTATCGACGATGCAGCGGTTGCGTTCGGTCGGCGTCGCTGCCGCCGCGCAGTTGCCATTGGCGGTCCTGCCGGCGGGTGCTGCCGCCACGACCTGCGCCATGAGCGCCGCGGCGACGAACAGCAGTGCGTAACGGGAGACGTGCATGCGCTTCTCCTGCGCTCAGCGGCGCGGTTCCAGGGTCGAGGTTCCGTAGATGAGCTGCTGCGCCATCGGCCGGCCGATGAAGCGCTCCGGAAAGATCGGCGCCACCGCGCTGGCCTGCTGCAGGCGTTCCAGCTGCGCATCGCTGAGCGTCAGCGACAGCGCGCCGAAGTTGTCTTCGGCCTGCTTCAGCGTGCGCGCGCCCATCAGGGGCGCAACCACCGCCGGGTTGCGCAAGGTCCAGGCCAGGGCCACCTGCGAGCGCGAAGCGCCCAGTTCCTCGGCGACCGCACCCACCACGTCGGCGATGTCGAGCGCACGTGCGTTGAGGTGCCCGGTCGAGGCGATCACGCCCTTGCGGCTGTCCGCCACCTCCGCCCCGTTCTCGTCGGACAGATCGTCGCGGCTGTACTTGCCGGTGAGGATGCCGCCACCGAGCGGCGACCACGGCAGCACGCCCAGGCCCAGTTCACGCGCCATCGGGATCAGCTCGTGTTCGACGCTGCGCTCGACCAGGCTGTACTCGATCTGCAACGCCACCAACGGCGACCAGCCACGCAGGTCGGCCAGCGTCTGCAGCTGCGCCACCCGCCAGGCTGGCGTATTGCAGATGCCCAGGTATAGCAGCTTGCCCGCACGTACCAGATCGTCCAGCGCCCGCATCACTTCCTCGGGCGAGGTGGTGAAGTCCCATGCATGCAGATAGAACAGGTCGATGCGGTCGGTCGCCAGCTGGCGCAGGCTGGTCTCCACCGAGCGCATGAGGTTGAGGCGATGATTGCCGCCAGAATTGATGTTGCCGGCATCGCGCGCCATGGTGTACTTGGTCGCCAGCACGATGCGCTCGCGTTTGTCCTTGATGAGCTCGCCGACGATGCGCTCGGAGGCGCCGTTGGTGTAGTTCACCGAGGTGTCCAGGAAGTTGCCGCCACGTTCCACATAGGCGTCGAAGATGCGCTTGGCCTCGCTTGCATCCGCACCCCAGCCCCAGTCCTGTCCGAAGGTCATGGTGCCCAGCGCCAGCGGCGACACCCGCAGGCCCGAACGGCCAAGCAGGCGGTAGCGATCCAGCGAAGTGGTGTAAGGCATGCGTTTGCTCCTTTAGTGAGTGAAAGAACATCGGGCAGTGCTGTCTCCAGCGGCAACCAGGGTGCCGCCTGCAAGCGGCCATGCGGTAGCCGTATCCTCTGCCATCCTTGCCTGATCGACCGGCCCTGCATGCGGCGTCCTGCGACACCTCCAAGCGTTGCCCCGCGCCAGGGCGGCAGCCAGCGTGCCGTTGCAGCGGCTAGGATGGAAGTATCGAAATTCCACCAGCGGCTGGATCAATTTTTATGAGCGAGGACATCGCCTGGGAAGATCAGCGGATCTTTCTGGCCGTGCTGGAAGAGGGCAGCCTGTCGGCGGCCGCTCGGTTGCTGGGCGTGACCCAACCCACGGTACGCACCCGGCTTGCCGCGCTGGAACGGATGCTGGGCACCACGCTGTTCACTCGTTCGATCACTGGTCTGACACCCACCGATCAGGCGCGCGCACTGGCCGATTCGGCGCGCAGCATGGCGCGCGCATCGGCGCAGTTCGTGCGTCTGGCCTACAGTCCGCCAGGCGAAATCGCCGGCAGCGTGCGCATCGGCGTTTCCGAGTTCGTCGGAATCGAAGTGCTGCCCGCCATGCTGGCCAGCCTGCGTGCAGCGCACCCACGCATCGTCGCGGAAATCTCGCTCAGCAACGGCGCGGCCGATCTGCTGGAACAGGAGGTCGATATCGCGGTGCGCATGCATCCACCCACGCAAAGCGCCCTGGTGGCACGCAAGGTCGGCGCGATCGCGCTGGGCCTGTTCGCTCATCGCGACTACCTCGCGCGCCATGGCACGCCGACCTCGGCGCAGGCCTTGCTGCAGCATGCCCTGATCGGCCCGGACCGATGCCGCGCCGACCTGGCGCTCGCCACTGCACTGCACCCGGATCTGAGCCGCGCACGCTTGAGTACGCGTACCGACAGCCACCCCGCGCAACTGGCATTGGCGCGTGCCGGCCTGGGCATCGTCGTGGCGCAATGCCCGGTCGCGCGTGCAGACCCGGACCTGGTGCAGGTGCTGCCCGCGCTCGGACTGCCCGCCCTGGAGACCTGGATCGTGACCCACGAAGATCTGCGCAGCGTTCCGCGCGTGCGCGCCGTGTTCGACCACCTCGCCAACGCATTCCAGGCCTATCTCCAGACCTGACGCCAGCATGTCCAATGGCTTGCACCACAGGCCCGCGTGCATGTACCGCTGCGGTGGCCTGGCGAGCGATGGCGCATCGGAGACGGCGCGCCATCGCTCGCGATCGCCTGGCCGCTCCCCTATACCGGCGTTGCCGGCGTGCTGCCGTCGCCATCGCGCGCTGCGGCCACGCCGGCGCGGCTGAAGCGGATCTCCTGTGGCGACTGCAAGGCCACGCCGGCCTGCTCCATCCGCTGCAAGAGCGCAAAGAACAGCTCGCTACGCACGCCATAGGAATCGCGTGGGCTGCTGACGTAAGCGAACGAATTGAAATTGACGTGCCCGCCGGCCAGTGAGTCGATGAACACCGACGGCGCCGGCTCGGCCAACACCTTGGCATGCTCGGCGAACAACGCCAGCAACATGTCGCGCACCTTGGCCACATCGGCTTCCAGCGGCACCGAGAACTGCAGCTGCACCCGTCCCATCGGATTGGACAGCGTCATGTTGCGCACGCTCTTGGTGATCAACTCCGAGTTGGGCACGATCAGGGTCGAGCGATCACCGACCTGGATCTCGGTGGCACGCACGCTGATCTTGCGCACGTCGCCTTCCTGATCGCCGATGCGGACCCAGTCGCCGATCTTGACCGGCCGTTCGGCCAGCAGGATCAGGCCGGACACGAAGTTCTGCGTGATCGCCTGCAGGCCGAAGCCGATACCCACCGACAGCGCACTCAGCACCAGCGCCAGCCGCTTCAGATCCAGCCCCAGCGCGGTCAGGCCCCAGACCGTGACCACCAACCAGCCCAGATAGCGCGCCACCGTGCTGATCGAATTGCGCGCGCCGGCATCCAGTTCGGTCCGCGGCAGATAGGTATTGAGCAGCCACTGCTGCACCACATGCACCAGGCCCATGCCGAGCAGGAACACGCACAGCGCCCGCGCCACGTCGCCGGGCGTGATCACCAGCTCACCGCCGATGGTCAGGCCATGGGTGATGTTCTCCACCCATCCGGTGACCACGCTGACGTTGGCGCCGTAAGGCGTCAGCAGTACCGCGATGGCCAGCAGCACCAGCACCACGCGCACCGCCGCCGACAGCAACAGGCCCAGCTGCACCAGGCGGCCGCTACCGATGCTGAGCGCATGCGACAGTGCCCGGCTGAAACGGCCATCGGGCTTGAACACCCAGGTCAGCAGATCGTCGGCAAATACCAGCAACAGGCCGAGCAGGCTGCAGATCAAGGTGATCCAGATGATCTGGCGGGCAACGAACAACGCCAGGTTGAGATAGCCGAACAACGCCGCCAGCAGGGCGACGATCACCGCCAGGTGGCCCAGCAGGCGGATCAACACGATCACCCCACCGCCGCGCGAGACCACCGGCGGCGGCTCGCCATTGCCGGGCTCGGCCACCGCCACCCCCGCGCTGGCTGCGCGCGCGTGCAGCGACAGGCTCAAGCCCGCCAGCGCAGACAGGATCAGGCCGGCATACAGCAACGCCGCCACCGCATCGGTGGCGGTGGTGGCCGCCTCGCTGGTGCGCGCCACCTCGTTGAGCTTCATCGCCATGCCGCTCACCCAGCTCACCACCGCCGTGGCCAGGCAATGCACGCGCAACCGGTCGACGGTGGCGTCGTCCAGCGGGAACAGGCGCCAGCTCGGTTGGTGCTTCATCAGCAGGCTGGCACTGAGCGAACCGACGAAGGCGGCGAAGAAACTGATGAACACGAAGGCATCCAGCAACTCGTCCAGGTCCGCCGGCACCTGCGCGATCGCGCGCACGCCTTCGGCCAGCACCAGGGCCGCCATGCCCAGACTGAGCGTGCCCACCAGCAGGAACCACAATGCCAGCCCGGAACGCCGCAGGCGCCCGCCCGGCGCGCGCGAGGCGGCGTAACGGCGGCCCAGGTGGCGCAGGAAGATGCGCAGCGGAAACGCCAGCAACAGCGCCACCAGCGCGCAGGTCAGCAGCACACCGACGCCCCTAGCGGCGACTGCCGCGCGCAGCATCTGTGCCGCGTCGTCGTTGAGCCCCTTCAGGCGGCCACGGTCGTCCGGCCATTGCTGCGCGATACGGCTCCACAGCGCAGGCGACAACGGCGAACCCACCCGCGTGGACAGCTGCACACTGAACAGTTGCGCGCGCTTGCGCTCGAGGCGGTCGGCGAGTTCGCCGGCCTCCGATGCCAGCAGGTTGGCACGCTTGAGTTCGGCGTCCAGCTGGTTCTTTTCCTTCGCCAGACCCTTGCGCTGGTTGCGCAGATCGAGCGGATCGGTCGTTTGCTCCGCACCCAGACCGTCGAGCCGCATGCTGAGCTGCTTGAGCGGCGGATCCAGCTGACGTGCCAGATCCTGCGCTTGCCGCTGCGCGGCGGTGACCTGATCGACCAATGCGCTCAGCTGATCGGCATCGGCCTTCTCCATCCCGACCTGCACTTGGTCCAACACCGTTTGCGCATCGTCGAGCTGCGTCTGCGCGGTCTTCAACAGAGCGTCGTCGTCCTGGGCCACCGCTCCGGCCACCCATACCAGCCACAGGCTGCAGCACAGCAATGCCCGCAACCAGACGCCAGAACGCGCACGCAAGACAGATCGAATTTCAGACACAGGCAGGCATCGAACAGCGCGGGCAGCCGCAATCGCGCAATCTTAAGCCACTGTCCCTGGACCCCAGGCCACGCCCCTCCCCACAGGGCTGGGGCGATTCAGCCGGCCTGCGATAGCCGCCCGCCACCTGTGGCCCCTACGTGCTGGGGTGTGCATCGTCTCCTGACAGCGGCCGCGCAGGCCGCGCATTGCCGACCTGCAGGTGAATGCCTGGCCCCTGTCACCTCCCGGCAACACCGGGCTGTCGCAGAATCGGAACACCGCTGCGGCAGACGCAGCGGATGACCGCGAAGGAGACCTCTATGCAGATTCAGATCCAGACCGACAACCACGTGCCGCATGATCCCTCTGTCGTGCAGCATGTCGAGAAGACCTGCTCGGCCCAGCTGGCGCATTTCGCCAACGACATCACCCGCGTCGAAGTGCATCTACGCGATGAGAACGGTCAGCGCGGCGGTGCGGCGGATCGAACCTGCAGTATCGAAGCGCACGTCGCCGGCCTGCCGCCGATCGCCGCCACCAACAGCGCCGAAACCACCGCCTCGGCAGTCACCGGCGCCGCCCGCAAGCTGCGCACCGCCATCGAACACGCGCGCGGCAAGCAGCACGCCAAAGCCACCGCCCCGGCCCCGGACAACCTCTGATCCGGCGTGGGCAGCCGCGTCACCGCGTGCACTGCCGAGCCGCCGCGATCGCCCAGCCGCATGGCAGCGCCGCAGCGGCCACACCGCGCGATATCGAGAACCACGCAAAACGCATCGGCCCGCTGCACTGGCAGCGGGCCGATCGTTGTCGAAACTGGTGCGCCCGGAGGGATTCGAACCCCCGACCAATGGCTTCGGAAGCCACTACTCTATCCGGCTGAGCTACGAGCGCCTGGCCGCACAGTATGCCAGAACCGATGCCCCTCGACGACCCGCATGCGCAGGGCCTCTCCAGCGCTGCGCCGGACTGTAGTCATCGCCGCTACCGAAGGGGATGTCCTCGAAGCGCCGCCGCGCGGCCGGCATCGCCTTGCCGCCCAGGAGACGCGGGGCGCAGTGCCGTCCGACGGCAGGATCCGCTGAGCGCGAGCGCGGGCGACCCATGTCGCGCGCTCCGTCACGGCCCGCATGACCGCGGCCAAGCCGCGCTGCTACCCTTTGCGGCATGAACGAACATGGTGTGGAACCGGCACCCGCTGCGCCGGCGCTGAGGTGGTCCGAACGGCTGGGCCAATACTGGAAGCTGGTACGTGGCGATCGCCCGATCGGCAGCCTGTTGCTGCTCTGGCCTACCTGGTGGGGCCTGTGGCTGGCCGCCGATGGGGTACCGCCGCTGTGGACGCTGTTCGTGTTCACCGCGGGGGTGTGGCTGACGCGCTCGGCCGGCTGCGTGATCAACGACTATGCCGACCGCTGGCTGGACCCGCATGTGGAGCGCACCAAATCGCGGCCGCTGGCCACCGGCGCGGTCTCCGGGCGCGAGGCGCTGTGGGTGTTCGTGGTGTTGATGCTGGTGGCGTTCTCGCTGGTGCTCAGCCTCAACTGGCTGACCGTGGCGTTGAGCGTGCCCGGCGCGTTCCTGGCCGCGAGCTATCCGTATCTGAAGCGCCACACCCATCTGGCCCAGGTGTATCTGGGCGTGGCATTCGGCTGGGGCATCCCGATGGCGTTCGCCGCCGTCCAGGGCAGCGTGCCCCTGCTGGGCTGGTTGCTGTACGCGGTCAATATCCTGTGGTCCACCGCCTACGACACCTGGTACGCCATGGTCGATCGCGACGACGACATCCGCATGGGCAGCAAGTCCACTGCGATCCTGTTCGGCAAGCACGATCTGCACATCCAGGCCGCGCTCTACACGCTGATGTTGGCGATGTTGTCGGCGGTCGGCCTGCGCGCCGGTCTGGGCACCGCGTACTGGGCGGGCCTGGGCGTGGCGGCGCTGCTGGTGCTGTACGAATTTCGCATCGTCCGCCATCGCGAGCGTGGCCCCTGCTTCCGTGCCTTCGTGCACAACAACTGGGTGGGCCTGGCGATCTTCGTCGGCATCGCGGTGGCGGTGCGTTGAGAGCCGGGATTGGGGATTGGGGATTCGGTTTTATCGCGTGCCGATCCGGGCAGCGCCTTGCCGCCAAGCGACGTTGACGCTCATGCGTGCACCTGGTTACGGCACCCGCGCGCACACCCACGCATCCACCCGCTGCACGCCGGCGCGGCGCAGGGCCTGCGCTGCGGCATGCAGGGTGGCGCCGGTGGTCATCACATCGTCCACCAGCGCCACGTGCGCCGGCAGCGCACCGTGTGCGACGAAGGCCTGGCGCAGGTTGCGCTGGCGCTCGGCGGCGTCCAGTTCCGACTGCGGCGCGGTGGCGCGCACGCGCCGCAGCAACGGCAGGCACGGCAGCTGCAACGCGCGGCCGAGCGGCCGGGCCAGTTCCAGCGCCTGGTCGTAGCCACGCTGGCGCAGGCGCTGCCGATGCAGGCTCACCGGCACCAGCGCCTGCGGCCGCGGCAACTGCGCGCAGCGCCTGGCCATCAGCTCGCTCAGCAGGCGCCCGGCGGCCAGATCCTGGTGGAACTTGAATCGCCGCAGCAGGCCATCCACCGGCCAGCGATAGGTGAAGCACGCATGCACCCGTTGCAGCGGCGGCAGTTGCTGCAGGCACTGTCCGCATAGCGCCATGCTGTCGAAGGCGAACAGCGGCGTGGCGCAGCACAGGCAAGCGTGGCCATGCTCCGGCAGCGCCGCGCGACAGGAGGGACACAGATCGCAATCGGCCATGCCCGCTTCGGCACAGACCAGGCACAGGCTGGGCAGCAACAGCCGCAGCACCCGCTGCGGCCAGCTGTAAACCGAACCCACGACATCGAAGTTGACAGCCTCGTCCATGCTCACCAGACTGCCTGGCTTTCAAGCCGCTGACTGTCAGGAAACTCCTATGCCTGTTGTCGTACGCCATGACTGGGATCGCAAAGAACTGCAGGCGCTGTTCGACCTGCCGTTCCCGGAGTTGCTGCATCACGCGGCCAACGTGCACCGCGCACATTTCGATCCGTCGCAGGTGCAGGTCTCCACCTTGCTGTCGGTCAAGACCGGTGGCTGCCCGGAAGACTGCGCGTATTGCCCGCAGGCGCAGCGCTACGACACCGGCGTCAGCGCGCAGAAGCTGATGGAGACCGACGCCGTCGTCGCCAAGGCACGCCAGGCCAAGGCCGCCGGCGCCTCGCGTTTTTGCATGGGTGCGGCATGGCGCTCGCCCAAGGAGCGCGATATCCCCAAGGTGGCCGCGATGATCCGCGAGGTCAAGGCGCTGGGGCTGGAAACCTGCGCCACGCTGGGCATGCTGGATGCCGGCCAGGCGCGTGCGCTCAAGGACGCCGGCCTGGACTACTACAACCACAATCTGGACACCGCGCCGGATTACTACGACTCCATCATCCATACCCGCCAGTACCAGGATCGCCTGGATACCTTGGAGCATGTGCGCGATGCAGGCCTGAAGACCTGTTGCGGCGGCATCGTCGGCATGGGTGAAACCCGCGAGCACCGCATCGGCCTGCTGCTGGCCCTGGCCAACCTGCCTGCGCATCCGGATTCGGTGCCGATCAACCAGCTGGTGCAGGTGCCCGGCACGCCGCTGCACGGCGTCCAGCAGCTGGATCCGTTCGAGTTCGTACGCATGATCGCCGTAGCCCGCATCGTCATGCCCAGATCGATGGTGCGTCTGTCTGCCGGCCGCGAGGCGATGAGCGACGAGTTGCAGGCGCTGTGCTTCATGGCCGGCGCCAATTCGATCTTCTACGGCGAAAAACTGCTCACCACCGGCAACCCGGACACCGAACGCGACCAGGCCCTGTTCCAGCGCCTGGGCCTGCGTGCGATGCAGGTCAGCGTCGATGCGGCCGACCACGATCACCCCGGCACCGTGCATGCGGACATCACCTGCGGCACGGCCTGCGAACGCGCGGCATGAGCATCGCCAGCGCCTGACGGCAGGCGGTGCCGGCATGGCTCCGATGAGCCAGCGGCCTGTGGCGCCGCGGAAGATGCCGGCGCCTGCCGGGTCGCGTCGGTCGCGAGTCGGAAGCCATGCCATCGCGCTGCGCGAGTGCGGCATGCGAATCCTGCCGGTCGGCGGGCGGCGGTCAGGCGCAAAGCGCTTGCCGTCGTCACTCTCGCACCGTCCACACCCGATCGGTCGCGCGATCGGCGGCAGTCCTGCACTCCGGGGTCGCAGACCACCGGCCGGCATGCGCGCTTGCCGCCGACCTGCGCCGCGATAGCCGCGCCAGCTGCGGAACCTCCGCGACCCGAGCGGCGCATCTGCGCGACCGGCAGGCGATGGCAGCGCGCGCAACCAGCCGTGGATGCGCGCGCGTCGGCATCGCCTGTACCGGTCGTCGGTCTCGGCTGTGCGAGGCAGGCGCGGCACGCTACGCTAGCGGCCCTTTCCCTTACCGAATGTCCCATGACGCGCCCCGATCTGCACGAACGGATTTCGTCACTGCGCAAGTTGCGCGTGGCCCAGGAACGGGTCCGGGTACGGCGGCAGGTCGGTCGTCGCGATGGCGTGCGGCTGGAAATCGATGGCCGCTGGCTGACCGGCTTCTGCTCCAACGATTATCTGGGGCTGTCCCAGCAGTTCGAAGTGGTCGCCGCGCTACAGGATGCCACCGCGCGCGACGGCGTCGGCGCGACCGCCTCGCACCTGATCTGCGGGCACCACACCGCGCACGAGATGCTGGAACGCGAGATCGCCGAGTGGCTGGGCTATCCCTCGGCATTGCTGTTCGGCAGCGGGTTCATCGCCAACCTGGCGGTACAGCAGGCGCTGCTCAGCGAAGAGGACGACGTCTGCGTGCAGGACCGGCTCAACCACGCCAGCCTGCTCGATGCCACGCGCCTGGCCGGCTGCCGGCTGCGGCGCTATCCGCACCTGGACGTGGAAGGCGCGATGCGCCAGCTCAAGGGCGCGCCCGAGGGCGCGGCGATGCTGGCCAGCGACGGCGTCTTCAGCATGGATGGCGACGTGGCGCCGTTGCGTGCGTTGAGCCTGGTGGCGCGCATGCAGCAGGCGCTGTTCTATGTCGACGATGCGCACGGCGTCGGCGTGCTGGGGCCGCAGGGGCGCGGCTGCGTGGCCGATGCCGGACTGGGCATGGCCGAGGTCCCGCTGCAGCTGGTGACCCTGGGCAAGGCGCTGGGCGGCTACGGCGCGGCGGTGGTCGGCGACGAAGCACTGGTGCGCCACCTGGCCGAGACCGCGCGCCCCTACATCTACACCACTGCGCTGCCGCCGGCGCAGGTGGCCGCCACGCTGGCCGCGGTGCGCCTGGCACGCCGCGACGACTGGCGCCGCGCACGCCTGGTCGAACTGATCGGCGCATTCCGCGACGGTGCGCGCAGGCATGGTTTCGAACTGATGGCCTCGGAGACACCGATCCAACCCTTGCTGTGCGGCGAAGAGTCCACGGTGATGGCGATGTCGGCCGCGCTCGAACAGGCCGGCTTCATGGTCGGTGCCATCCGCCCGCCCACCGTGCCCGAGGGCAAGGCACGCCTGCGCGTGACCTTGTCGGCGCTGCACACGCCGCAGCAGGTGCAGGCGCTGATCGAGGCGATCGCGCAGGCGCGCGATACGGTCGGCCGGCAACCGCTGCGCGCCTCGGCTTGAGGTGAGCGACACCGCACCGCCCCGCCCGGTCGGTGCGGCCGCCTCACGCCGCCGGCGGCCATATCGCCGTTTCCACGCGGTCACCGCCACGCGCAGACATTGCGCAGCGGCGCGTCCGGTAGCGACGCGTCCACCGCCGTGACCGCGCGCGCGCTCGACCCAACCACTGCCACGCCGGCACAGCGCCGCGTCTGGGACGCACTGTCCCTGCTCTACCTGGACACCGCCTGCGAGAACGAGCACGCCCGCATCGCGCAGGCGTTGGCGGCTTCGCCCTTCACGCTGCCGCAGTTGCGTGCGATGTTGCTGCATGAGGTGCATCCGGTGTTGATCGGCAATCTGCGCTGCGTCGCCGGTGTGTGGGACGGTTTCGACTCCGACTGGCTGGCCGCCACCATCGCCGCACGGCGTGCACGGCGCTGGCGGTGGCCCGACCGCTGGTGCTGGCGTGGGCATGCGCGCGCGTAATGGGCAGTGCTCGCACCGAAGATCCGGGCGCTGCGCGCCATCGACAGGCGCTGACCTGGGCAGCTCATGCCGGGCAGCATTCGACGCGCGCCGATCGGCGACAATGCACGCATGCATATCGACGTCATCGGCCATGGGCCGGCACTGGTTCTCCTGCACGGCTGGGCGCTGCACGGCGGGGTGTTCGCACCACTGGTGGAGCGGCTGTCGCCGCACTTCCAGCTGCATCTGGTGGATCTGCCCGGGCACGGCTTCAGCCGCCAGGACAGCACGCCGCTGGCGCTGCCCGATGTGGTTGCCGCCATCGCCGCCGCCACGCCGCCGGCGGTATGGCTGGGCTGGTCGCTGGGCGGCCTGTTCGCGCTGCATGCGACCGCTACCCTGCCGCAGGTGCGTGGGCTGGCAATGATCGCCGCCACGCCGCGCTTCGTGCGCGGCTCCGACTGGCCGGAGGCAGTCGATCGCGACGTCTTCGTGCAGTTCGGCCAGGATCTGGCGCGCGACTATCGCGGCACCCTGGACCGATTCCTGGCGTTGGACACACTGGGCTCGGCGCATGCACGTGCCGAGTTGCGCAGCCTGCGCGACGCGCTCACCGCACGCGGCGAGCCGGCTGCCGACGCCTTGCAGCAAGGGCTCCGGCTGCTGGAACGTACCGACCTGCGCCGCGCGTTGCCGCAACTGACGCGCCCCAGCCTGTGGATCGGCGGCCAGCGCGACCGGCTGGTACCAGCGGCAGGCATGCAGGCCGCCGCCGCGCGCACACCGCAGGCGCAGATGCTGACCGTGGCCGGTGGCGGTCACGCACCGTTCCTGGGCCATGCCGACCAGGTGGCCGAGGCGCTGCAACGCTTCGTTGCGTCCATCCCCTGAGCAAATCGCCGATCATGCAGTTTCGCTGATCGAGGACGCATTGCATGGACTTGGGAATCGCCGGGCGCTGGGCGCTGGTCTGCGCCGCCAGCAAGGGCCTGGGCCTGGGCTGCGCACGCGCGCTGGCCAGCGAAGGCGTCAACGTGGTGATCGTGGCGCGTGGCCGCGATGCGCTGGAACAGGCCGCCACTGCAGTGCGCGCGCTCCCCGGCGCGGGCGAGGTGCGCAGCGTGGTCGCCGACATCGCCACTGCGGAAGGACGCAGCACCGCGCTCGACGCCTGCCCGCAGGTCGACATCCTGATCAACAACGCCGGCGGCCCGCCGCCGGGCGACTTCCGTCAATGGGAGCGCGAGCATTGGCTGCGTGCGCTCGACACCAACATGCTGGCGCCGATCGAACTGATCCGCGCCACCGTCGATGCCATGCGCACGCGCCGCTTCGGCCGCATCGTCAACATCACCTCCAGCGCGGTGAAGGCGCCCATCGACATGCTCGGGCTGTCCAATGGCGCACGCGCCGGCCTGACCGGTTTCGTGGCGGGTCTGGCCCGCAGTACGGTGGCCGACAACGTCACCCTCAACAATCTGCTGCCGGGCCAATTCCTTACCGACCGGCTGCGCAGCAACTTCACCGCGATCGCACAGCAACAAGGCGATAGCGCTGAGGTGGTCGCCGAGCGCAAGCGTGCCGGCATTCCGGCCAGGCGCTTCGGCGAGCCGGACGAATTCGGTGCCGCCTGCGCGTTCCTGTGCAGCGCCCAGGCCGGCTACATCACCGGGCAGAACCTGCTGATCGATGGCGGCAGCTACCCCGGCACGTTCTAGCGCGCCGGATCGCCGGAAGCATCGGTGGCGGTGGATGGAGCGATCCGTGGGCCCGGCGCACTCCGCGTATCCTGCGCGCCGCACGCATGCAACGCACCAGGTCGCGCTTCGGAAGGCCGCCATGGCGCATCGATTCCCTCCGCACCGGCCACAGGCGACAATAGCGGCGCAATGAACAGTACTTTCGATCCCCGCCACGTCCGTCGCGCCTTCGCGCGTGCCGCCAGCAGCTACGCCGCCGCCGCCGCGCTGCAGCGCGAAGTGGAAACCCGCCTGCTCGAATCGCTGGATTACCTGGGCGATCAGGTCCCGAAGGTGGTGCTGGACGTCGGCGCCGGCCCCGGCCATGCCAGCAGCAGCATCAAGAAGCGCTGGCCAAAGGCGCAGGTGATCGCGCTCGATCAGGCCATGCCGATGCTGCGCCAGGCACGCAAGGCGGCCGGCTGGTGGAAACCGTTCGCCCAGGTCTGCGCCGACGCGCGTGCGCTGCCGGTGGCCGATGGCAGCGTGGATGTCATCTTCAGCAACCTGTGCCTGCAGTGGGTGGACGACCTGCCGGCGGTGTTCGCCGGCTTCCGCCGTGCGCTGCGCCCGGGTGGGCTGTTGCTGTGCTCCACCTTCGGCCCGGAGACCCTGATCGAACTGCGCGAGGCCTTTGCCCAGGCCGACACCGCTCCGCACGTCAGCCGCTTCCCGCCGATCGCCCAGTTCGGCGATGCCTTGATGATGTCCGGCTTCCGCGATCCGGTGCTGGACCGCGACCTGTTCACGCTGACCTATCAGGACCTGCCCGCGCTGATGCGCGAGCTGCGCGCGATGGGCGCGACCAATGCGCTCAACGAGCGCCGCACCACCCTCACCGGACGTGGTCGCTTCGCCGCCGCCAGCGCTGCCTACGAGCCGCTGCGACGAGCGGACGGGACACTGCCCAGCTCCTGGGAAGTGATCTACGCGCAGGCCTGGGCTCCGGCCGCCGGCGCCCCCATCCGCGAGCGCGGCCAGGACATCGCCAGTGTCCCGGTCGCTTCCATCCCGATCCGCCGCCGCAGCGAGTGAGCGCCGCTCCAGGCGGCGTAGCGCGTCAGTGACACACTGCATTGCGCCGGCATCGGGGGCTGATGCGTGGGCAAGACCGTATCACCCGGTAGAATTCACAAGTTGACGACGCCTCCCCTGCGTCGAACCCGCCGCTCCCCCTGCGACGGCCCCGCCCCCATTCGGCCTCTCCCATGTTGAAGTGGTTTCTGATCGCGCTGTTCATCGCATCGGCGCTGTACATCCATTACCGCGGTCGCGTGCGGCACCGGCTCAGTCGGCAGCTGCTGGACCATTCCACCTTCATGGCGCCGATCAACACGCTGATGTACCTGTGCTCGCGTGTGCCGACGACGCCGTTCATCGACCCGGGCCGGGAATTTCCGGAACTGGCGCCGCTGCGCGCGAACTGGTCCGTGATCCGCGACGAAGCGGTGGCCCTGCAGCAGATGCAGAAGATCCGCGCCGCCGACGGCTATACCGACATCGGCTTCAATTCGTTCTTCCGCCGCGGCTGGAAACGCTTCTACCTGAAATGGTACGGCACCGCGCATCCCTCGGCGGCCGAGCTGTGCCCGCAGACCACCGCCCTGCTCAAGTCGATCCCCGCAGTGAAGGCGGCCATGTTCGCCGAGCTGCCGCCGGGCAGCGAGCTGCGCCCGCACCGCGACCCGTTCGCAGGATCCATGCGGCTGCACCTGGGGCTGGCCACGCCCAACGACGACCGTTGCTTCATCGACGTGGACGGACAGCGCCACAGCTGGCGCGATGGCGAGTGGACCATGTTCGACGAGACCTACATCCACTACGCGCGCAACGACACCGATCAGGACCGCATCATCCTGTTCTGCGATATCGAGCGCCCGATGCGCTGGCGCTGGGCGGCGGCGGTGAACCGTTTGGTCGGCCGCAGCCTGCTCTCGGCGGGCGCCTCGCCCAATCAGGAAGGCGACAAGACCGGCGGCATCAACCGCGTATTCCGCTATTTCTACGCCGCGCGACTGAAGGCCAAGGCGCTGAAGGAGCGCAACAACCCGCTCTATCAGGTGCTCAAGTGGAGCCTGTTCGTGCTGGTGGTGATCGGTATCGTGCGGCTGTAGCGTCGCACCATCCGAGGAGCGCACCCGGGCGCGACCGGTCATGCCGGCAGCGCCTCATCGCGCGCAAGCGCGCTCCTACGCAGCGCCGCTCCGTGCCGATCGAGCGCTCAGCGCGATACCTGCGCGATCCACTCCTGCAGGTTGTAGTAGTTGGTCACGCGGGCGATCCTGCCTTCGCGCACCTCGAAGAAGGCGCCGCCCGGCAGCACATAGGTCTGCCCATGCGCATCGGGCAGGCCTTCGTCGGTGGTGTGGTAGACGCCATGCACCACGTATTCGGCGCCCAGGCGCGTGCCGTCCTCGTTGGCGGTCACCACGATATCGTGCAGCTGCTCGCGGTAGCTGTCGTTCATGCGCTGCAGGAACGCGGCAAAATCCGCGCGACCGATCTCGCGCGTTCCCTGATTGAGGTCGTGCGCGACATCCTCGGTCAGGAACGCCAACATGCCGTCCCAATCGCCGCGATTGAAGGCTTCGTAATAGGCCTGAACCAGGCCGATAGCGTGTTGTCGGTTGCTCTCGCTCATGCTCGAACCTGCCGCTGGGAAAACCGCATCATAATGAAACGCGCGCGGTGTGGCGGAGGTCGCGCGCATTGCCGGCAGGACCGGCGCGGCGCGGCTGGCTAGGCTCCGCGCGACAGCAGATCGCGGTGGAAGTAGTAGACCTCCTGCAGCAGAAAACGCCAGCTGGTGTGAAAACTGCGGAAGCGCGTACTGGGTGTGGACGACGCCAGCGCGTCCACGCCCAGCTCACGGCTCAGCCGCAATGCGCGCGCCATGTGCAGCGGGTCGCTGACGATGATTGCCCGATGCATGCCGTGACGCTCCATCAGCGCACGCGCCTGCTCCAGATTCTGCCGGGTGGTGCGCGAGCGGGTTTCGATCACGATCGCGTCCGACGGCACGCCATGCCGAAGCGCATAGCGCCGCGCCACCTGCGATTCGGCAAAGCGTGCGCCGTTGCCGAAGCCACCGGTGAACAACAGGTGCGACGCATAGCCTTGTGTGTACAGATCCAGCGCGTGCCGGATCCGCTCTTCGAACACCGGCGATGGACGCGCATCGTAGGCGGCCGCGCCCAGCACGATGATCACATCGGCCGGCGCGGCCTGATCGCGATCGCCAACCCAGACGATCCAGCCAGCCACCCCCACCAGCCAGATCAGCGCCAGCATGCACAGCCGCCAGCACCATCCCCACAGCCCCAGACCGCGCGCGCGCCTGCTCATGCGAGCACCCACGGCAGCGCATCCAGGTCGACATTGCCGCCGGACAGGACCAGCCCCACCCTGCGCCCGGCGAACCGGTCCGGCTCGGCCAGTACCGCGGCCAGCGCGATCGCCGAGGACGGCTCCACCACCTGCTTGAGGATCTGCCAGAGCAGCCGCATCGCCTGCACCACGGCCGCATCGTCCACCGTGATCGCCTGCGCGCCGGCATCCTGCAGCAGCGCGAAATTCGGTTCCCCGAGCGTTCCACGCAGGCCATCGCACACGGTCTCGGGAACGAAATCGATCAGGCGCCGCCCCGCGGCCAGCGAGCGGGCGGTATCGGCCGCGCCGCTCGGCTCGGCCAGCACCAGTGCGCAGTCCGGCGCCGCGCGCAAAGCCAGCGCCGCCCCGGCCGCGAGCCCACCGCCGCCGACCGGCACCACCAGCACGTCCAGCCCGCCGCTCTGGTGCAGCAGCTCCAGCGTGGCGGTGCCCTGCCCGCCGATCACGGCCGGATCGGTATACGGATGGACCAGCGTGGCGCCACTGCTGGCCTGTACCTGCGCACATAACTGCTCGCGCGCCGCGATGGTTGGCGCGCAGCGCCACAGGGTGGCGCCGTGGCGGGAGATATTGGCCAGCTTGGCGGCCACCGCGCCCTCGGGCACCACCACATGGCAGCCGATGTCGCGCGTGCGCGCGGCCAGGGCCAGCGCGGCGCCGTGATTGCCGGACGAGTGCGTGACCACGCCTCGCGCAGCCTGCTCCTGAGGCAGCGCCCAGACGGCGTTGCAGGCGCCGCGGAACTTGAAGGCGCCAGTGCGTTGCAGGTGTTCGGCCTTGAAGAACAGGCGTGCGCCGCTCAAGGTGTCCAGGCTGTGCGAGGTCAGCACCGGTGTGGGTGCGCAGTGCGGGGCGATGCGCGCCGCGGCGTGCAGCACGTCGCGGTGGGCCAGAGGGACCGTTTCGATCATGCCGCAAGATTAACGTATCGTCCCGTCCTTCACGGCTCGCACGCAGCACGCCGCCGCATGCTGGATCCATGAACAACCGCGCCGTTGCTGCAGAGTTAAGGACCGATTCAAAGCACCGGTTCGAAAGTGACACCATGGTTGCAGGAGGGCACCATCGATGAAATTCCGTCTGATCTTCGCTGCCGGGCTGATTGCCCTGAGCGGCTGTGCAACCTATGACTACACCGGGGGCGGGTCCGGCGGCTATTACCGCGGCGCCCCTGCGGTGCAGTACCGCTATCCGCCGGGGTACTCGCCGTTCTACTACGGTCCGCCCTACGGGCCCTATGGGGCAGGTGGCTTCGGCCTGTACAACTATCCGATCCATCCGATCTATCGCGGTGGCGGCTATTACTACCGGCCCTACGATCGGCGGCCGCAATACCGACCGCCGCGCCCGCAAGGCGGCTTCAGCGGCCCACGCCCGGATCGGCCTCGGCCATCGCAGCCGTCAGGCGGCAGCCGGCCGCCGACCGGTGCGCCACCGTCGCGACCGCCGCCGCGGATCGGTGCGCCGCCACGGGTGATCCGGGAAATCCAGCGGCAGACGCCACGCCAGCAAATTCCGTAACCCGCTGACTGAGACACGTCCCACAAATGAGACGTGTGGGGCTTGCGTTCAGTTGGTACTTGGACGCAAGCTAGGTGCTCTGTGTGACCTGCCACGTCATGTTGTGACCCGGCTCGCCGCATGGACCGACTTATGTCGATGTCCGACAGGGAAATCTGGATCCCCCCTGTTCCGGCCCTGTCGGATATCGGCGCCTTCAACGCATAGAGCCCCGGCATGCCGGGGCTTTATGCGTTTTGTCCTGGGGCCGTGTGGTCGATGGTCTGCAGCAGGTCGGCGTCAGGCAAAAAATTAAGGGTCGGCAGTCCCCCGACTACCGACCCTTACGCTACCCCGACGCACGCGCGGCTGGCCCCTGTTCCAATTCCAGCCTTTGCGCCCATGTCGCAATGCCGCGCCGGGTGCAGTAGGGATATCCGCACGAAACATGCCAACTTGAGCGCCACTATTGCGAAATGTGATTTACACCACACTTTTAGCGCATTAGTGACCGCGTCGGTCCTTCAGCCGATACTTCTCCGGCCGTTTTTCTTTTTCCGTCATCGATACACGCCCATGTCCGACTCCTTCTACCGCTTCGACGTCATCGTGATCGGCGGCGGCCACGCCGGCACCGAGGCTGCGCTGGCATCCGCGCGTGCCGGTGCCCGCACCCTGCTGCTGACCCACAACATCGAGACAGTGGGCGCGATGAGCTGCAATCCGGCCATCGGCGGGATTGGCAAGGGCCACCTGGTCAAGGAGATCGACGCGCTGGGCGGGGCAATGGCGCATGCCGCCGATCTAGCCGGCATCCAGTGGCGCACGCTCAATGCCTCCAAGGGGCCGGCGGTGCGCGCCACCCGCTGCCAGGCTGACCGCAACCTCTACCGCAACGCGATCCGACGCATCGTCGAGGCGCAGCCCAACCTGACCGTGTTCCAGGCGGCGGTGGACGATCTGATCATCCACAACGGCGCCGCCGAAGGCGATAGCGTGCGCGGGGTGATCACCCAGACCGGGCTGCGTTTCGAAGCACCCTCGGTGGTGCTGACCGCCGGCACCTTTCTGGCCGGCAAGATCCATGTCGGAGAAACGCAGTATGCGGCAGGGCGCATGGGAGACCCGCCGGCCACCACCCTGGCCGCCCGCCTGCGCGAGCGCCCGTTCGCCATCGACCGCCTCAAGACCGGTACCCCGCCGCGTATCGATGGGCACTCGCTGGACTACGACGTGATGGTCGAGCAGCCCGGCGACGACCCGCTGCCGGTGATGTCGTTCATGGGCCAGGTCGGCGACCATCCGCGTCAGGTCAGCTGCTGGATCACCCACACCACCGAACAGACCCACGACATCATCCGCAATGCGCTGCATCGCTCGCCGCTGTATTCGGGGCAGATCGAAGGCATTGGCCCGCGCTACTGCCCGTCGATCGAAGACAAGGTGGTGCGTTTCGCCGAGAAGACCAGCCACCAGATCTTCGTCGAACCCGAAGGGCTGGAGGTGACCGAGATCTATCCCAACGGCATCTCCACCTCGCTACCGTTCGATGTACAGCTGGCGCTGGTGCGCTCGATCAACGGCTTTGCCCGGGCGCACATCACCCGCCCCGGCTATGCCATCGAATACGACTTCTTCGACCCGCGCGGACTCAAGGCCTCGCTGGAAACCAAGGCCGTGGGCGGGCTGTTCTTCGCCGGCCAGATCAACGGCACCACCGGCTATGAAGAAGCTGCCGCGCAAGGCCTGCTGGCCGGCCTCAATGCCGCCCGGCACGTACAGGGATTGCCCGCGTGGTCGCCGCGCCGCGATGAGGCCTACCTGGGCGTGCTGGTGGACGATCTGATCACCCACGGCACCACCGAGCCGTATCGCATGTTCACCAGCCGCGCCGAGTACCGGCTACAGCTGCGCGAAGACAATGCCGATGCGCGTTTGACCGGTGTCGGCCGCAGCATGGGCCTGGTCGACGACGCGCGCTGGGCGCGCTTTGCGGCCAAGCAGGAGGCCGTGCAGCGCGAAAGCGCACGCCTGTCTGCACTGTGGGCCACACCCGGCAATGCGCTGGGGCGCGAGGTGACGCAGACCCTGGGCGTGTCGCTGAGCCGCGAAACCAATGTGCTGGATCTGATCAAGCGCCCGGAATTGAACTACGCCAGCCTGATGCGCGTGCCGACCCTGGGGCCAGGCGTGGACGATAGCCAGGTGGCAGAACAGGTCGAAATCGGCGTCAAGTACGCCGGCTACCTGGACCGTCAGCGCGACGACATCGCACGTCAGCAGCGCCAGGAAAACACGCCGATACCCGAGGGTTTCGACTATGCCGGCGTGCGCGGACTATCGATCGAGGTGCAACAGAAGCTCGAACGCGTGCGCCCGCAACACATCGGCCAGGCCCAGCGCATTCCCGGCATGACGCCGGCAGCGATCTCGCTGCTGCTGGTACACCTGGAGCGTGCGCGGCGCAGCCAGGTGGCGTAGCGTCCCGCTGGACACGTGTGGTGCAGAACGAGGTCGCAGCGCTGTCAGGAGCGGCACCACCACGGCATGGAGATCGTCCATCGCCGACCCGTGTGGTGTGTGCATTGCATGGGCGGGTCGTCCGTTTGGAGAAACCAGCACGATGGAATGTCGCGATTCACGAAGAGAGTGGCGAATAAGGGCGGAATAGATCCGCCGGACGGTCGTTGGGCGGGCAAAGGATATTGCTATGATTTGCCAACGACGACACATTTTATTAAATGAACGCAGTTAGCACATTATTGGCCGCCACGCTCCGCATCGCCTGCCCCGCTGCGCTCCTGACGCTGGCAAGCATCTACCCTGCCCACGCCAGCACCGAAGAAGATGGGCGGTATTGGTTGAGTATCTACGCTCAGGGCAAGCTGCCGGTCGAGAATCTCTACTGGAGCATGGATATCCATCCCCGCTGGCGCGAAGAAGGCGAGCAGTTCGATCAATTGATCCTGCGCCCGGCAGTGTTTTATCGACTCAATCCCAAGGCCAGCGTCTGGATGGGTTACGACACCATCATCAGCCATCCGGCCGGCCAGCCATCCAATCGCGAGAATCGCTGGTGGGGGCAGTTCCAGTATCAGTTCGACCCGGTCGCCAACATCAGCATCACCAGCCGAACCCGCCTGGAACAACGTCACCGCGAGGACTTCAGCGACGAGGGATATCGGGTGCGGCAGATGATTCGCGCCACCCGCCCCAGCAGCCTGGCGCCGCAGTTGTCCTGGGTGGTCTTCGACGAAGTGTTCGTCAATCTCGACCAGACCAGCTGGGGAGCGCGACGCGGTCTCGACCAGAACCGTCTGTTCGTCGGCATCAACTGGAAATTCAATGCCATTTCCAATGTCGATGTGGGCTATCTGAACCAGTTCGTCAACACCCGCGCGGTGGATCGCGAAAACCATGTGCTGATGACGACATTCCGCTTCAATTTCTGAGAATGCACGCCGGCGCGGCAGGCACTTGCAGATGTCTGCACTGCGCCGATCAATCGTCTTCGGCGGCGGCTTGCCGACCCTGCTGGCGGATCAGATTTTCCTGGCGTGCGTCCTCGATGGAGGCGCGCACGGCGCGCACATCCGCACGCCGGGTATCGAACCGGAAACGCCCGGTGAGCACGCTATCGGGGCGTAGCTCGCCCTTTTCGTAGAGCGCCCACATCTCTTCGCCGTAATGGGTCTGGAGCAGCTCCGGTGCGAAACGGCCCAGGCAATCGCGCAGGTTGTGCACATCGCGCAGCAACATCTGGCGTGCGGCATTGTTGCCGGCGGCGCTGACCACCTGCGGAAAGTCGATCACCACCGGCCCCTGGGGCGACACCAGCACGTTGTATTCGGACAGGTCGCCGTGCACCAACCCCAGCGACAGCATCTTGACCACGTCGCCGATCAGACTGGCATGGAAGGCAAGCGCCTGTTCCGGTTCCAGTTCCAATTCGCCCAGGCGCGGTGCGCTATGCCCCGCGTCGTCGGTGACCAGATCCATCAGCAGCACGCCATGGAAATAGCCGCGCGGCCTGGGCACGTGCACGCCGGCATCCACCAGTTGGTAGAGCGCATCGGCCTCGGTGTTCTTCCATGCCGTTTCGGCCTCGCGTCGGCCGAACTTGGTGGCCTTGCCCATCGCCCGTGCCTGGCGGCTGCCGCGCACCTTGCGCCCCTCCTGGTACTGCACGCGCGCCTGGAAGCTGCGCTGCGCCATGTCCTTGTAGACCTTGGCGCACAGGATGTCTTCGCCGGCACCGACCACGTAGACGGAGGCTTCCTTGCCGCTCTTCAGCGGCCGCAATACCTCGTCGATCACGCCGTCGTCGATCAGCGGCTGCAGACCCTTGGGGGTTTTCATGGACTAGGAGGACCATCCGGAACGAGCCAGCGACGATTATGCGGCAAGCCGGGTGAAGCGTTTAGATGCCGCGCACGCCCACCGCGATCGGCGCGCACGACGGTGCGAGCGCTTACCATGGCAGCACCTGCCCAAGCTGCGATCCGATGCCCGACACTCCTGCCCGCCGCCGCACACCCTCCGCCTCCACGGCTGCGGCCGGCAGCGAACGCGGTCTGCCGCACGAGCTGATGCAGCAGATTGCCGCCGCGCAGGGCGACCCCGATTTCATGACCTCGCTGGGGCGTGGGTTGGTGGTGCTGAGCGTGTTCGCCCAGCATGCGCGCGAGGTGACGATGTCGCAGATCAGCCTGGAAACCGGGATCTCGCGCGCCGCGGTGCGGCGCGTGCTGCACACGCTGACCAGGCTGGGCTATGTGGGCGAGCAGGGCCGCGGCTATGTGTTGCTGCCGCGCGTGCTGGGGCTGGGCGGTGCGTACGTGGCCTCGTCGTCGATGACCGCCGCGGCGCAGCCGGTGTTGGATGGCCTGCGCGATCAGGTGCTGGAATCCTGCTCGCTAGGTGTGCTGGACGGCGACGACCTGCTGTACGTGGCGCGTGCGGAGACGGTGCGCATCATGTCCATCGGGCTACGCCCGGGCACCCGGCTGCCGGCGTATTGCACCTCGATGGGCCGGGTGCTGCTGGCTGCGCTGCCCGCCGACACCCTGCGAGCCTATCTGGAACGCACCACGCTGCGCCCGCGCACCGAACGCACGCTGACCCAGGCATCGGCGCTGCTGGAGGTGCTGGCACGCACGCGCCGCGAGGGCATGTGCCTGACCGACCAGGAACTGGAGATCGGGCTGCGCTCGATCGCGGTGCCGGTGCGCAACCTGCGCGGCGAGGTGATCGCCGCGCTGAACATCGGCGCCCAGGCGGGGCGCGTGAGCCTGCAGACCATGCAGATGCAATTGCTGGAGCCGCTGAAACAGGCCGCGCAGCGACTGGGCACCTTGCTGAGCTAGGCCGCCCCGAACCGCAGCGTCGGCACGTTCCAAGAAGCGAAGGACTCAGCCTTCCGCAGCCTGTTCCTGCAGGATCGGCACGGCCAGCGCAAAGGCGTGGTTGGCAGCCGGCACGCCGCAATAGATGGCCGCCTGCAGCAACACTTCCTTGATCTGCTCGGCGGTCACGCCGTTGTTGCGTGCCGCACGGACGTGCAGCTTGAATTCCTCGTCGTGGCCCAGGGCGACCATCATCGACAAGGTGATCAACGAACGGGTATGCGCGGGCAAGCCATCGCGGGTCCAGATGGTGCCCCAGGCATAGCGGGTGATCAGGGCCTGGAACTCGTCGGTCAGCGGGCTGCGTGCGGCCTGCGCGCGATCGACATGCGCATCGCCCAGCACGCGCCGGCGTTCGCGCATGCCGGCCTGGTAACGCTCGTCTTCGTGCATCGGATGTCCTTGGCGGGGGGAGTCAGTCGTTCAACAGGAAACCCAGTACCGCGTCGTTGAAGGCGGCGGGCGATTCAAGATTGCAGATGTGCCGGCCGGGCACCTGAGCGTAGTGGCCGTCGGGGGCGGCGTAGGCGATGTCGCGCAGGTTCGGCGGCGGACAGACCGGGTCGTCGTCGCCGGCCACGGCCAGCAGCGGCAAGGCCAGGCCATCGAGCGCGCCGCGGAAGTCCGCCTCGGCCACGGCCTGGCAGCAGGCCATGTAGCCGGCCGGCGAGGTGGACACGAACGCGGCAGCCACCATGTCCAGGCGCTGCGCATGGCTGTGCGCAAACGCTGGGGTGAACCAGCGCTGCAAGGTGGCATCGATCAGGCTTGGCAGGCCTTCGCTGCGCACCTGCTCGATACGCGCCTCCCAGGTGGCCGAACTGCCGATCTTCTGCGCGGTGGCGCACACCACCAGGCGGCGCAGCCGTTGCGGTGCGTGCAGGCCCAGCCACTGCCCGGTGAGTCCGCCGATCGACAGCCCGCAGAAATCGCTGCGTTCAATCTGCAGTGCGTCCCACAGCGCCAGCACGTCCTGGGCCAGTTCGGCGATGCTGTAGGGACCGGGCGGCGTTTCCGAATAGCCGTGGCCGCGCCGGTCGTAACGCAGGATGCGGTAATGCGGGGCGAAGGCTTCGATCTGCACATCCCACATGTGCAGATCGGTGCCGAGCGAGTTGCAGAAGGTCAGCCAGGGCCGCCCCTCGGTGCCGTCCAGGCGGTAGTGCAGGCGATGCGTGGGCAACGGGAGATAGGCCATCGGAGCACCGTCAGCGGGAAGGAGAACCGGCCAGCACGCGGTCGATCCAGACCGACGACATACCACGCCAGCTCCGGCTATCGAACACCGCCTGCAGTTGTGCCGGCGTGAGTATCGCGCCGACCTGCGGATCCTCGCCCAACACTTCGCGCAGATGCCGTTGCTGTTGCTGCGCGCGCAGCACGGCCTGCTCGACCAGCGCATGTGCCTGCGCCTTGCCGAGCTGCGGCGCCAGGGCGAACACCGCCGCCTCGGCGTAGAGCACGCCGCCGTGGCTGTCCAGATGCGCCCGCATGCGTGCGCGGTCCAGTTTCAGCCCGGCCAGGCAGGCCTGCATCTGCGCCAGGCTGCCGGCAGTGAGCCGCACGATCTGCGGCAGGGTGTCCCATTCGGCATGCCACTGGCCGGCGGCGCGCTCGTGCGGCTGCGTCATCGCGCTGAACAAGGTGGCGACCAGGCCGGGCACGCGCGTGGCTGCGGCGATCGCCGCGACGCTGGAGACCGGATTGCGCTTGTGCGGCATCGCCGACGAGCCGCCCTTGCCGGCCGCGGCGGGTTCGAACGCCTCGCCCACCTCCGACTGCATCAGCAACACCACGTCGCCGGCGATCTTGCCCAGGGTGCCGGCCAGCAGCCCGAATACGCAGCCGATCTCGACGATGCGGTCGCGGGCGGTATGCCAGGGCACGGCCGGCAACGGCAAGGCCAGGGTGTCGGCCAGCGCCTGCGCCACCTCCAGTCCGCGCGTCTGCAGCGAGGCCAGGGTGCCGGCAGCGCCACCGAACTGCAGCGCCAGCGCATCCTCGCGCAGGGCGTGCAGGCGGCGCTGCGCGCGCTGCAGCGCATCCAGCCAGCCGGCCGCCTTGAGTCCGAAGGTCACCGGCACCGCATGTTGCAGCAGGGTGCGCCCGGGCAGGCCGGTGTCGCGCTCACGTTCGGACAGATCGGCCAGGGTGCCGCACAGGCGCTGCAGTTGCGGCAGCAGCAGATCGAGCGCAGCGCGCAACTGCAGCACCATGCCGGTGTCGATGAGGTCCTGGCTGGTGGCACCCCAGTGCACCCAGCGCGCGGCGTCGGCATCGTGTTGGCTCACCCGCGCGGTGAGCGCCTTGACCAGCCCGATGGCGGGGTTGCCAGCCAGCGCGCTGGCCTGCGCCAATGCGGCCAGGTCGTAATGGCGCACATCGCAGGCCCGGGCGATGGCCTGCGCGGCGGCCGCGGGAATGACGCCGCAGTGCGCCTGCGCCTGGGCCAGTGCCGCTTCGAACTGCAACATCGCCTGCACCCGCGCCGCATCGTCGAACAGCGCGTCGCATGCAGGGTCGCCAAACAAAGGGTCCAACAGCGAAAAGGTGGAACTCATGCGGTGGCTCTCTTGGCGTGGCGGCAGCATGGCATCGCAGCGCGTAGGTGCCAACCGGCACGCGACACGTGTGCATGGCCGTTGCGCGCAACGTCCATCCACGGCATGCCATGGCCACGCGCGCAGGGGGAAACTGCGGCGCCATCGCGCCGGACGGCAGCGCAACCTGCCACACGGCGTTGCCGGACCGGACACCGCTGCGTGATTCGAACAGGCGGGGAGCGGCCAGGGCCACGCCTGCGACTGGCAACATCGCGCCGCATCAGTAGTCGAAGAACACGGTCTCGGTCTCGCCCTGCATGTGGATGTCCCAGCGGTAGGCGCCCCCGCCACGGGGTTGCGCCAGCAAGGTGGCGCGGCGCGTTGCAGGCACCAGTGCCAGGATGGGGTCGCGATCCAGCTGCGGGTCGTCGGCGAAGTACAGGCGGGTGGACGCGCTGCGCAGCAGGCCGCGCATGAACACCAGCACGGTCAGATGCGCGGCCTGCAGTGCGTCGCCAGGCCCGGCCACCGCACCCGGCTTGATGGTCGCGAAGGCGAACCGCCCCTCGGCATCCGTGGCGACCCGGCCCCACCCGTCGAATTCGGGCGCATGCGCCTGCCAGCGGGGGTCGGCAGGGTGCGCGTAGATGCCGGCCGCATCGGCCTGCCACAGTTCCAGCACCGCATCGGCCACCGGGCTGCCGGCACCGTCGCGGACGCAGCCGCTGATCTGCACCTGCGTGCCCGCGACCTGCGGCGATGCCAGTCGATCGCGGTAGAGCGGCTCCAGGCCAAGGCGGAAATACGGGCCGACGGTTTGCGAAGGCGTTGCGTACAGGCTCATCGGTTCACTCCCAGACCGTTTGTTTGCGGCCGCGCAGCACGATGTCGAAGCGATACGCCAGGGCGTATTCGCTGATGGCGTTCTCCCAGTCGAAACTGGACACCATGCGTTCGCGCGCCAGCACATCGTCCACGCAGTTGTAGATGGGGTCGTGCGCCAGCAACGGGTCGCCCGGGAAATACATCTGCGTGACCAGGCGCTGCCCGATCCCGTCGCCGTGCAGCGAGAAATGGATGTGCGCCGGCCGCCATGCGTTGTAGTGATTGCGCCACGGATAGGCACCCGGCTTGATGGTCTTGAAGGCGTAGCGGCCCTGCGCGTCGGTCAGCACCTGCCCGGTGCCGCGGAAGTTGGGATCCAGCGGCGCATCGTGGCGGTCGCCGGCATGCTGATAACGGCCGGCGGCATTGCACTGCCACACTTCCACCACGCTGTTGCGCACCGGCTTGCCGTTTTCGTCAAGCACGCGGCCGGACACCACGATGCGCTCGCCCAGCGGTTCGCCATCGAAGCCGGCAGTCAGGTCGGCGGCATGCGGCCCCAGGGTCAGGCGATCCATCCGCGGCCCGGTGACTTCCGACAGCGTGGCGGGGATCTGGATCGGCGCGCAGGTGGGACCGCGCAAACGCGTGGATGCGTAGGGCAGGTGCAGACAGGCCGGCTGAGTGCCGGGACGTGGACGGCGATAGCCCAGCAATGGATCGGCGCCCGGCTCGTCGGTGGTGGCATCGCGCATGTGGGATCTCCCTGGCCGCAGTGCGGCACGTTCAAACGATATTGGGTGGCGCTGGTTGCGGGACAGAGGGCATGGCGCCGGCTCAGAGGCGTTCGATCGCCAGGGCCACGCCCTGCCCCACGCCGATGCACATGCTGGCCAGCCCGAGCCGCCCGTTGCCGGCTTCCAGCTGCCGCAGCAGGGTCAGCGCCAGCCGCGCGCCGCTCATGCCGAGCGGATGGCCCAGCGCGATCGCGCCGCCGTTGGGGTTGACCTGCGCAGCGTCGTCGGCCAGGCCGAGCTGGCGCGTGCAGGCCAGCGCCTGGGCGGCGAAGGCTTCGTTGAGTTCGATCGCGTCGAACTGCGCGATGCGCAGGTTCAGGCGTGCCAGCAGGCGTTGCGTGGCAGGCACCGGGCCGATGCCCATATAGGCCGGCTCCACGCCCGCGCAGGCGAAACCAAGCACCCGCGCGCGCGGCGTCAGCCCGTGCGCCCGCACCGCCTGCGCGGACGCCAGCAGCAGCGCGGCGGCGCCGTCGTTGATGCCCGACGCATTGCCCGCAGTAACCGTGCCTGGCTGGCGGAACACCGGCTTGAGCTTGGCCAGGGTCTCGGCGGTGGTGCCGGGGCGCGGCTGTTCGTCGTGCTCCACCGTGGTCGGTTCGCCGCCCTTGCGTCCGGCCACCGAGACCGCGGTGATCTCGCCATCGAAGAAACCTGCGGCCCGCGCGGCGGCCGCGCGCTGCTGGCTGCGCAGCGCGAAGGCATCCTGGTCCTCACGGGTGATGGCATGGCGGGCGGCGACGTTTTCCGCGGTCTCGCCCATCAGCTCGGTGCCGTAGGTCGCCTGCAGACGCGGATTGACGAAGCGCCAGCCCATCGTGGTGTCTTCCAGTTGCTGGGTACGGGCAAAGGCGCTGTCGGCCTTGCCCATCACCCAGGGCGCCCGCGACATCGATTCCACGCCGCCGGCGACCGCCAGTTCCAGTTCGCCGGCGCGAATGCCACGCGCCACCGTGCCGACGGCATCCAGCCCGGAGCCGCACAGGCGGTTGAGGGTGCTGCCCGGCACCGACGTAGGCAGGCCCGCCAGCAGCAGACTCATTCGCGCGACATTGCGATTGTCCTCGCCGGCCTGGTTGGCGCAGCCCAGATAGACATCGTCGATCGCGGCAGGGTCCAGTGCTGGATGACGCGCCAGCAACGCGGCAAGCGGCACCGCGCCCAGGTCGTCGGCACGCACGCCGGACAGGGCGCCGCCGTACCGGCCGATCGGGGTACGGATGCCATCGATCAGATAGACCTCGCTCATGCCTCCGCTCCGGCCGCCTGGGTTCCATGCGCGGCATCGGTACGCGCTTGTAAGGCACGCAGCGCCTGCAGTTCGGCCGTACTGGGCGGCGTCGTCTGGGCCAGGTCGGCGGCAAACCGGATCGGCCAGCCGGTCGCCGCGCTGACCTGTTCGCGGCTGATGCCGGGATGCAGCGAAGTGACGGTGAGTTCGCGGCTCACCGGATCCGGCTCCATCACGCACAGGTCGGTGACCACCACGGTGGGGCCGGCACCGGGCAGGCCGGCACGCTCGCGCGCATCGCCGCCGTCCAGATGCCCCACGGTGGTGATGAAGTCCAGCACCGGTACGAAGCTGCGCCTGGACTGACGCATGATGATGAACACCTGCTTGGCGCTGGCCGCGATCTCCGGCGCGCCGCCGGCACCGGGCAGGCGCGTCTTCGGCGCAGCGTAATCGCCGATTACCGTGGTGTTGAGGTTGGCGTGGCGGTCGATCTGCGCCGCACCCAGGAAGCCGACATCCACGCGCCCGCCCTGCAGCCAGTAGCGGAAGATCTCCGGCGTGGAGACCACGGTGTCGGCCGTCTCGGCCAGTTCGCCATCGCCGATCGACAACGGCAGCACATCAGGGCGTGCACCGATGGGGCCGGATTCGTAGATCAGGGTGACGTCCGGTGCATGCGTCAGCCGCGCCAGGTTGGCCGCCGTGGACGGCAGGCCGATGCCGACGAAACAGACCGCGCCGTCGGGCAACCTGCGCGCGGCGGCCACGGTCATCATTTCGTTGGTGCTGTATTCGCTCATGCGGCCACCTGCTGCTGCGATTGCGCGTACACGCGCTGGAACGCGCTGAAGTCCTCGGTGTCGAGGACGTGCGCCTGGATCCAGGCCTGGAAGCGTGCACGGTCGCGGGCGATCGCATCCCAGGCCAGGTAGAAGCGGTTGTCGCGTGCGTAGTAGCCATGCGCATACGATGGCGCCGCGCCGCCTGGCACATGGCATACCGCATCGACCACCCAGCGCGGCAGGATGCAGGCGTTGGGGGGCGCGTCGAGCGTGTCCACGATGTCTTCCACCGTCACGATCACCTTGCGCGCAGCCAGCGCGGCTTCCTTCTGCACGCCCAGGATGCCCCACAGCAGCACATTGCCGCGGCGGTCGGCCTGTTGGGCGTGGATCACGGTGACGTCGGGAGTGACTGCCGGCGTCGTGGCCAGGGTCTCGCCGGTATAAGGACACTGCAGGAAGCGGATGCTGTCGTTGACATGCGGCAGGTCCGAACCGACATAGCCGCGCAACACCGCGAACGGCAGGCCCGAGGCGCCGGCGACGTAGGCGTTGGCCATGTCGGCATGGCTGTGTTCGCGGATCTGCAATGGCCGCGGCCATCCATGTTCGACCGCGTCGCGCAGCCGGTGCAGCGAGCCCACGCCGGGGTTGCCGCCCCACGAGAACCGCAGCGCCGCCACGCAGCCGGCGCCGATCAACTGGTCGTAGATCAGGTCTGGCGTCATGCGCACCAGACGCAGGTCACGCTTTTGCTGGCGGATCACCTCGTGCCCGGCGGCGTGCGGGATCAGATGGGTAAAGCCCTCCATCGCCACGCAGTCGCCATCGACGATCAGGTGGGACACCGCCTCTCTCAGGGAAACGACTTCGGCCATGGCAGCACGCCTAGGTTGCGAACGAGCCGTCACGGTAGAGCCGGCCAGATGGCCCGGTCAATCCGATTATCGGCTTTTGTATTCGATAAACGCACAATTTCGCGTGTGTAGTGGTGCCGCGACATTGTGTCCGGTGTATACATAACTTCGCCTGCAAGCAGACGCCAGCGCTGGCATGCGCGTCAACTGGTTGCCAGCCGGCGCACCGGCGCCGATTCGTACCCCAGGTTGTATACAAAAACCCCAGGAGTCACGGTCATGTCCCAGTCCAAGCCGCTGTTTCCCCTCAACGCGTGGTACGCCGTCGCCTGGGACCACGAGATCAAGCACGCACTGGCGCCGCGCAAGGTGTGCAACCTGGATGTGGTGCTCTACCGCACCACCGCCGGTGCGGTCGTGGCGCTCGAAGATGCCTGTTGGCACCGCCTGGTACCGCTGTCGATGGGCAAGCTGCGCGGCGACGACGTGGTGTGCGGATATCACGGCCTGGTCTACAACACGCAAGGCCGCTGCGTGCACATGCCCTCGCAGGAGACCATCAACCCGTCGGCGTGCGTGCGCAATTTTCCGGTGGCCGAGAAGCACCGCTATGTCTGGATCTGGCCGGGCGACCCGGTCAAGGCCGATCCCGCGCTGATCCCGGATCTGCATTGGGCGCACGATCCGGCCTGGGCCGGCGATGGCCGCACCATCTACGCCAAGTGCGACTACCGGCTGGTGCTGGACAACCTGATGGACCTCACCCACGAAACCTTCGTGCACGGCTCCAGCATCGGCCAGGACGAAATCGCCGAGGCGCCCTTCGACGTGGCGCATGGCGAGCGCTCGGTGGTGGTGTCGCGCTGGATGCGCAACATCGACGCGCCACCGTTCTGGGCCAGCCAGATCGCGCGCCATCTGGACTACCGCGGCAAGGTGGATCGCTGGCAGATCATCCGTTTCGAAGCGCCCGGCACCATCGCCATCGACGTGGGCGTGGCGATCGCCGGTACCGGCGCGCCGGAAGGCGATCGCAGCCAGGGCGTCAATGGCTACGTCCTCAACACCATCACCCCCGAGACGGACACCACCTGTCATTACTTCTGGGCGTTCATGCGCAACTACGCGCTGCACGATCAATCGCTGACCACGCTCACGCGCGCGGGCGTCACCGGCGTGTTCGGCGAAGACGAAGCGGTGCTGGAAGCGCAGCAACGGGCCATCGATGCGCACCCGGACCACACCTTCTACAACCTCAATGTGGATGCCGGCGGCATGTGGGCGCGGCGGGTGATCGATCGCCTAATCGCGCAGGAGCAGCGCGCCGGCGATCTGTCGCTGCGCATGGTGGGCTGAGCGCGCAGCGCAGGAGCCCCGGCATGTCACCGACCACCCCGTTCCGTCACAGCGCCGCGCAAACCACGCGCACGCTGTTGTCGCTGCGCGAATCGATCCTGGACGGCAGCCTGGCCGCCGGTACCCGCCTGTCCGAACTGTCGGTGGTGCAGCGCCTTGGCGTGTCGCGCACTCCGGTACGCGCGGCCCTGCAACGTCTGTGCGACGAAGGCCTGGTCAGCGCCCTGCCGGGCGGCGGTTATGCCGTGCAGGCCTTCAGCGACCGCGATGTGCATGACGCCATCGAACTGCGCGGCACGCTCGAAGGACTGGCCGCGCGCATGGCGGCCGAGCGCGGCATCGGCGCTGCGGAGCTGGCGCAGGCGCAGCGCCTGCTGGCCCAGCTCGACCGCATCGTCGGCCCGTCGCCCGATGCGATCGATCTCGCTGCCTACGTGCAGATCAATGCGCAGTTCCATGCGCTGTTGCTGGCGATGGCCGACAGCGACGTACTCGACCGCGCGGTGAACCGCAGCGTGCAGCTGCCGTTCGCCTCTCCCAGCGGTCTGGTGATGGCGCAGACCAGCGATGCCGATGCACGCCTGCTGCTGACCCTGGCACAGGATCAGCATCGCGAAGTGATCGCGGCCATCCAGCAGCGCCAGGGCGGTCGCGCCGAAGCGCTGATGCGCGAACACGCGCGCCTGGCGCATCGCAATCTACGTCATGTGCTGCAGACCCCTGCGGCGATCGGCCAGCTGCGTGGCGGCGCGTTGATCGGTCCTGCCCCCATTCCCGATGTCGGCAGTGCCCGGCACGCCCTTCCGCCTGGAGCTCATCATGCGTAAAGACACCCAATGGCACCGCGCGCGCGTGGTCCGCATTGCCGACGCCTGCGAAGGCGTCCGCGAGATCGTGTTCGATCCGGGACCGGCCGCACGCAGTTTCGAGGTCGGCAGCCATCTGGACTTCCGCGTGCAGCTGCATGGGCGTGCCGATGTGCGTTCGTACTCGCTGGTGGGCGAGCCGCGCGCGGACGGCCACTACCGCATCGCGGTGCGGCAGATGCCCGACAGCCGCGGCGGCTCGCGGCATATGTGGACGCTGCAGCCGGGCGATGTGGTGGAGATGTCGCCACCCAGCAACAACTTCGCGCTGGACGAACGCGGGGAAGAAATCCTGTTGATCGCCGGCGGTATCGGGATCACCCCGATCGTCGGCATGGCGCAGCGGCTGGCAGCGCGCCATCCGGCGTTCCGGCTGCTGTACGTGGGCCGATCGCGCCACGCGATGGCCTACGTGGACGAGCTGGACGGCTTGCTCGGCGAACGCCTGACACTGCACTGCGACGACAACGACGGCGCGCCCGATCTGGCCGGCGCGCTGGCGCGCCTGTCGCCCAATGCCGAGGTCTACGTCTGCGGCCCGCTAGGCATGCTCGAAGCGGTCCGCCAGCATTGGCACGCGGCCGGGCGGCCGCGCGCGCGGCTGCATTTCGAAACCTTCGGCAACAGCGGGCGCGTGCCCGCACAGGCGTTCGTGGTCAAGTTGCCCGCGCTCGGCCTGGAGGTACCGGTGGCGGAGAACGAGTCGATGCTCGATGCGCTGACCGATGCCGGCGTGGAACTGATCGCCGAGTGTCGGCGTGGCGAATGCGGATTGTGCGCGGTGGAGATACTCGACAGCGCAGCGGACATCGATCACCGCGACGTCTTCTTCAGCGACGCGCAACGCCGCGAAAACCGCAAGCTATGCGCCTGCGTGTCGCGTGCGGTGGGCGGCAGCATCACCATCGACACCGGCTATCGCGGCGAGCTGGGCTGAGCCACGCGGCGCCGGGCCGCAGGCCTGCGCAGGCCCGACCGCGTGATGCCGTCCCCGGCGGCGGGCCGATCGGCGCAGTTGCCCGACCGGACCGCTGCGCCGATGCGCCCCACGACGTGTTTGCATCCTCACACGCATGCGCGATCATCTGCGCATGGAGTCGACTCACTACAGGACTGTCCCGGCGCCGGCACTGAACCCGCGCCAGGAGCAATTGGTGGCACTGGTCCGGCAGCAGGGGTTTGCGGATGTGGAAGGGCTGGCGACGCGCTTCGAGGTGACGCCGCAGACCATCCGCCGCGATCTGACGCTGCTGTGCGATGCCGGGGTGCTGCGCCGCTACCACGGCGGCGTCAGCATGCCATCGAGCGTGGAGAATCTGGCCTACACCGCCCGCAAGGCGCTGCAGGCGCAAGAAAAGCGCCACATCGCCGCGCAGGTTGCCCGGTTCATTCCCGACGATGCCTCGCTATTCATCAACCTCGGTACCACCAACGAGGAAGTGGCGCGCGCACTGCTGCAGCACCGCGGCCTGCGCGTGATCACCAACAATCTCAATGTCGCGGTGATGCTGAGCGCCAACCCCAGCTTCGAGGTGATCGTGGCCGGCGGCGTGGTGCGCGGTCGCGACCAGGGCGTGACCGGGGAAGCCACGGTGGAGCTGATCCGGCAGTTCAAGGTGGACTTCGGGGTGATCGGCATTTCCGGCATCGATCGGGACGGCACCCTGCTGGACTTCGATTACCAGGAAGTCCGCGTGGCCCAGGCCATCATCGAGCATTCCCGCCAGGTGGTGCTGGCCGCCGACCACAGCAAGCTCGGGCGCAATGCCATGGTGCGGCTGGGCGCGCTGGCGCAGGTGCACGACTGGTTCACCGACCGGCCGCTGCCGCAGGAGCTGGCTCCTGTCCTGGCCGAGGCGGGCACCCGCGTGCATGTGACAGGCACCGATACCCGCTGATCCCGCGCGATGTTCGATTCTGTTCTTTTTAGACTGCAGTAGGGGCTGCCAACTCGGCATGTCCGTCCCTACTCAGGCCACAGTTCCCCAGAGAAATTGGGTTTCACGCGATCAGCTGTCTTCACGTTCCGGCAAGGCGGAATGTTCGAATATGTTCGAACATGACAACTTGGGTTCGCCGCAGGCGCATCCGGACGGAGACACCGATGGGCGAGACGTACGATCTTCTGGTGGTAGGCGGTGGCATCAACGGGGTCGGCATCGCCCGCGATGCGGCCGGTCGCGGCCTGTCGGTGTGCCTGTGCGAGCAGGACGATCTGGCCGCGCACACCAGCAGCGCCAGCACCAAACTCATCCACGGCGGCCTGCGCTATCTGGAGCAGTACGAATTCGCCCTGGTGGGCAAGGCGTTGGCCGAGCGTGAGGTGCTGCTGCGGCTGGCGCCGCACATCATCTGGCCGCTGCGTTTCCTGCTGCCGCATCAGCCGCATCTGCGCCCGGCCTGGATGATCCGCGCCGGGCTGTTCCTATACGACCATCTGGGTGGCAGCAAGCGCAGCCTGCCGCGTTCGCGCAGGCTGTCGCTGCGCACCCATCCGGTGGGCGCGCCGTTGCAGGAATCGCTGCGGACCGGCTTCGTCTACTCCGATGCCTGGGTGCAGGATGCGCGGCTGGTGGTGCTCAACGCGATGGATGCGGCCAGGCGCGGCGCGCAGATCCATACCCGCACCCGCTGCGTGGGGGCCTGGCGTGATGCCGGGTTCTGGTATGCGGAGCTGGAAGATCGGCATGGCCGCCGCCGCACGGTGCAGGCGCGCGCGCTAGCCAACGCGGCAGGGCCGTGGGCGGTATCGTTCCTGGACAAGGTCGCGGCAGTGCCGCATCAGCATGCGCTGCGCCTGGTCAAGGGCAGCCACATCGTGGTGCCCAAGTTGTTCGACCACGATCATGCCTACATCTTCCAGCAGCCGGATCGCCGCATCGTGTTCGCCATTCCCTACGAACACGACTTCACCTTGATCGGCACAACCGACGTGGACTTCGAGGCCGACCCCGCCGCGCCGAAGATCGACACGGCCGAGGTGCAGTACCTGTGCGATGCGGCCAACCTGTACTTCCAGCAACAGATCGGCCCGCAGGACGTGGTGTGGAACTACAGCGGCGTGCGCCCGCTGCTGGATGATGCCGAGGACAACGCCGCCGAGGTCACCCGCGATTACCAGCTGGAGCTGGTAAGCGACGGGGCACCGCTGCTCAACGTGTTCGGCGGCAAGCTCACCACCTACCGCAAGCTCGCCGAAGAGGCAGTGGACCGGTTGACCCAGGCGTTGGGTGCGCGCAAGCCGGCCTGGACGGCGCGCGGCGATGCGCTGCCCGGCGGCGAACAGCGCGACATCGCCAGCCTGCTCGAGCGCGTGCGCAACGCGCGCCCCTGGTTGCCCGCCGCCACCGCACAGCGCCTGGTGCGCAACTACGGCACCTGCAGCGAGCAATTGCTGGGCGATGCGACGGACATGGCCGGTCTGGGGACGCACTTCGGCGTGGACCTGTATCAGGCCGAGGTGGACTACCTGTGCCGGCACGAGTGGGCGCACAGCGCCGAGGATATCCTGTGGCGTCGCAGCAAACTCGGCCTGCGTATCGACACGGCCGGACGCCAGCGACTCGACGACTATCTGCAGACAGAGGCGGACCGGCACACAGACCGCGTTCCTGCCTGAATCCACCGCAGTGCCGGCGAGGACGGGTCGTCCGGCAACGTATCCTGGCGCACAGCCGGCAACATTCCGAGTCACCTGGAGGGCATCCCCGATGAGCAGCACCCACTCCACCGGCGCAGCAGCCTGCGCCCTGCCCGATCCCGCTCGGCCAGCTGCGGCCTGCGCGAGACTGCCCGCATGAGCCGCCAATTCGTGGGCGAGCTGATCTCCGAAGCGGTCGCGATGTTCATCATCATCGCGCTCGGCGATTCGGTGGCCGCGATGTACATCCTCTACGATCCCAGTCCCTACCAGAATGCGTATTGGGGCGTTTGCATCGCCTGGGGCCTGGCGGTCACCCTGGCCATCTACGTGACCGGCTCGGTCTCGGGCACGCATGCCAATCCGGCAGTGACATTGGCGCTGGCGCTGTTCCGGGATTTTCCCTGGAAGAAGGTGCTGCCGTACTGGCTCGCCCAGGTGATCGGTGCGTTTCTCGGCGCGGCCATCGTCTACCAGCTCTACGGGCCGGTGATCGATCACTACAACCAGGTACAGCAGCTGACCCGCGAGGCCGGCGGCGCGGCCGGCGTGTTCTTCACCGCTCCCGGCCTGGCGGTCACGCCGATGCACGCGCTGGTGGACCAGATCATCATCACCGCCTTCCTGATCTTCGGCATCTTCGCCATCACCGAACGCTTCAACGAAGCGGCGCCCAGCGCCAATTCCGGCGCGTTGATGATCGGCCTGCTGGTGGCCACGCTGGGTGCGTCGATGGGCTACCTGGAAGCCTGGGCGATGAATCCGGCGCGCGACTTCGGGCCGCGCCTGTTTGCCTACCTCGCAGGGTGGGGCGAAGCCGCGTTGCCAGCCAAGGACAATTACTGGTGGGTGCCGATCGCGGGGCCGCTGATCGGCGGTCCCGTCGGTGCGCTGGCCTATCAATGGCTGATCCTGCCGTTCCTGCCGGCACGCGTGCGGCACCTGCAGGGCGGAACCCAGCCGCTGGATCCACGCTGATCGCAGTGCCTTGCGGCACGCATGACGCCTGCACGAATCACCGCCGATGACGCGCCATTCGTGCAATGCCCCCGGTTGCACCGACCACTCCCGCCGCGCGCCCGCGCCGGCGTCGTTCGAGGAATCTACGATGGAAAAGCAGTACGTCCTTGCGATCGATCAAGGCACCACCAGCTCACGCGCGATGCTGTTCGACCGTCACGGCAAGGTGGCCGGCGTGGCGCAGCGCGAGTTCGCGCAGATCTTCCCGCAACCGGGCTGGGTGGAACACAACCCGCGCGAGATCATGACCAGCGTCTACACCACCATCACCGAGCTGCTCAATAACGCACAGATCGATGCGCGCGCGATCGCCGGCATCGGCATCACCAACCAGCGCGAGACCGCGGTGGTGTGGGACAAGGCCACCGGCCAGCCGATCTACAACGCCATCGTGTGGCAGTCGCGGCAGACCAAGGACATCTGCACCCAGCTCAAGGAGGCCGGGCACGAGCAGATGGTGCGCGACAAGACCGGTTTGCTGATCGATGCGTATTTCTCCGGCACCAAGGTCAAATGGATCCTGGACCATGTGGAGGGTGCGCGTGAGCGTGCGCGCAACGGCGAGTTTGCGTTCGGCACCATCGACAGTTGGCTGATCTGGAACCTCACCGGCGGCAAGGTGCATGTGACCGACTACACCAATGCATCGCGCACCATGATGTTCAACATCCACACCCTGGAGTGGGATGCGCAACTGCTGGAGATGCTGGATGTGCCGGCGCAGATGTTGCCGCAGGTGCGCTCTTCCAGCGAGGTCTATGGCACGACCCAGACCCAGTACTTCTATGGCGAGCAGGTGCCCATCGCCGGCATCGCCGGCGACCAGCAGGCAGCGCTGTTCGGCCAGGCCTGCTTCGAGCCGGGCATGGCCAAGAATACCTATGGCACCGGCTGTTTCATGCTGATGAACACCGGCGACAAGGCCGTGGCGTCCAAGGCCGGCCTGCTGACCACCATCGCCTGGGGCATCGATGGCAAGGTGGAATACGCACTGGAGGGCGCGATCTTCGTCGCCGGTTCGGTGGTGCAGTGGCTGCGCGACGGCCTGCGCATGCTCGGCAAGGCCAGCGACTCGCAGGCATACGCCGAACGTGCCGGCGACAACGATGGCGTGTATCTGGTGCCGGCCTTCGTCGGCCTGGGCGCGCCGTACTGGCGCAGCGATATTCGCGGTGCAGTGTTCGGGCTGACCCGCGGCACCAGCAAGGAGCACTTCGTGCGTGCGGCAGTGGAGTCGATGGCGTATCAGACCCGCGATGTGCTGACCGCGATGCAGAGCGATTCGGGCATCGAACTGAAGGAGCTGCGCGCCGACGGCGGCGCGATCGCCAACGACTTCATGGCACAGTTTCAGAGCGACATCCTCGACGTGCCGGTGCTGCGGCCGGAAGTGGCCGAAACCACGGCACTGGGCGCGGCCTACCTGGCCGGTCTGGCGACCGGCTTCTGGACCAGCCGCGAGGAGATCGCCGCGCAGTGGGCGGTGGATCGCCGCTTCGAGCCGGCCATGGCCGCGGACAAGCGCGAGCAGCTGTATGCCGGTTGGCAGCAGGCAGTGGAAGCGACGATGGGGTTCCGGATCGGCTGAGGCAGCGACGCTGGACATTCTTGTTCGCGCTCCCCGTCCGCGCCCGTCGGAAAGGCAGTGGCGATGACGGCGAGTGCGTGGCGCCGGCCCGCTTGCACGCGGGCCAGCGCCGCATCGTGACGCTACTGCCCGCCGCTGCTGGCACGGCCGGCGATGGTGTCCGGATCCCAATGCTCTTTGATCAGCCCCTTCTCGATGCGGAACATGTCGAACCAGGTGGTGGTGTAGGTCTGGCCCGGATGACGCGGATCCGGAAGCGTCCGCACCGACACCAGCGTGACCAGATCGCGGTCGGCGGTGATGGCGACCAGCGGAAGCTGCACGCGACGCTGCACCGGGCTCGGTGGCACGAATGCAGTGAGGAACGCGATGAAGGCATCGCGCCCATTGGCGACGTTCGGATTGTGCTGGATGTAGTTCTTGTCCATGTACTTGGGCGCTTCCTGCACCTGACCGGCTTCGAACACGATGCGCCAGAAGTCGTAGACCAGCCGCTTGTTGACGGTTTCCTGCCAGGTGGAGCCGTACAGCATCTTTTCGTGGTTGGGATTTGCGGTGACTGCGGTCTGCGCGAACGCTGCCAGCGGAACGCTCAGCATAAGCAGCAACAGGGCACGGGAAACGATCTTTTTCATGGGACGCTCCTGAGTGAGATACGCATTGCGCTCGGGGGAAGTCGCGCAAGCTGCGTTGGTGGGGAATGACGCCTCGTCGAGCAAAGCCACGGTGGTGCGTCAGCCTCACCCTAGCGAGCGCAGCCGGTGGCACGCTAGCCACTCCCAAGCGCACCTGGCCACTTTCGGAATTCAAGGTAATCAAACGATTACCCAAGTGCGCCAGACCTCAGGCCTGCGAGAGCTCGGTCAGCGGCAGTCCTGCATAGTTTTCTGCGATGGTCGCGCGTCCGGCCTCGCTGCCGAGCAGATAGTCCAGCTCGGCCTGACGGATGCGCGCGGTAAAGGCATCTTCGCCATCGAAGCGGTGCAGCAAGGTGGTCATCCACCACGAGAAGCGCTCGGCCTTCCATACCCGCTGCAAGGCCAGTGCCGAGTACCGCTGCAGCGCATCGGCATCGCCCGATGCCTTCCAGCGCGCGAACAGCTGCGCAAGCAGGCCGACATCGGCCAACGCCAGGTTCAGGCCCTTGGCGCCGGTCGGTGGCACGATATGCGCCGCATCGCCGGCCAGGAACAAGCGCCCATACTGCATCGGCTCGACGACGAAACTGCGCAGCGGGGCGATGCTCTTTTCGATCGACGGACCGGTGACCAGTTGTGCAGCCAGTGCCGTCGGCAGCCGCGCCCGCAGCTCGTCCCAGAACGCCCGGTCGCTCCACGCTTCAACGCGCGCGGTGGCCGGCACCTGCACGTAGTAGCGCGTGCGGGTGGACGAGCGCATCGAACACAGCGCGAATCCACGGTGATGACGGGCATAGATCAATTCGTCGTGCACCGGCGGCGTGTCGGCGAGCACTCCCAGCCAGCCGAACGGGTAGACGCGTTCGAACACACGCAAGCGGTCCGGGGGAATGCTGGCGCGGCTGATGCCGTGGAAACCGTCGCAGCCAACCACGTAGTCGCAGTCGATTCGCCTTCGGCTGCCCTCATGCTCGAACTCCACCACCGGCGAGGCGCTGTCCAGCGCATGCAGGCTCACCTGGCCTGCGCCGTAGTAGGTCGGCGCGGCACTGCGCGTGCGTGCGTGCATCAGATCGGCGGTGACCTCGGTCTGCCCATAGACGGTCACCCCGCGTCCGCAACCGCGCAGCAGGTCGATGCGTTCGCGCCCACCATCGATCGATAGCTCGAAACCGTGATGCAACAACCCTTCGCGCTGCACGCGTTCGCCGACGCCGGCGCGCTGCAACAGATCCACACTGCCCTGCTCCAGCACGCCGGCCCGGATGCGCCCCAGCACGTGTTCGGGCGTCTGGCGTTCGACGAGCACCGTGTCGATCCCGCAGCGCAGCAACAGCTCGCCCAGCAACAAGCCGGACGGACCGGCACCGATGATTGCAACCTGCGTCCGCATGCGCGACTCCTGCTTGGCTGACCAGGTCTGCAGTGTCGGTAGCCAAGCGCCCGGTTTGAAGGGATGATTGCAGGCAGATTTTGGACTTTTCGACGATGCCGACCCGCACGCCGCACGTGACCGCCACCGTTCCCGCCTACGGGCTGTACGGCGAGCACCGCTCCGAGACGCTGGAACTGTTGCATTGGGAGTCGATCGCCGCGCGCAGCCGGCTGCACGACTGGCGCATCGTCCCGCATCGCCACGCCGCGCTCGCACAGTTGCTGTACCTGCAACGCGGCCCGGCAACCTTGCAGCTGGACGCGCACAGCCAACGGCTACGTGGCGCCACACTGGTGTGGCTGCCTCCGCTATGCGTGCACGGTTTCGCATTCGGCCCGCAGGTACGCGGGCATGTCATCACCCTGTGCGTGCCGTTGGTGCGCCAGGCGCTTGCCGCCACGCCGTTGCTGGACCGTGCCATGACGGTGCCAGCGGTGCTGCCCGTGCAGCACTCACGAGTATTGCTCGATGCCGTGTTCGCCGGTATCGCCAGCGATCATGCACAGCGACGCATCGGCTATGAGGCTGCGCTGCAGGCCGCCGCAGCGCAGCTGTTGATCTGGACTGCCCGCAACGTGCTCGAACAGGCGCACGCAGCCCATGCGGCAGGCCAGCAGGGTGACCCGGCACTGCGCCATCTGCGCGGCTATCAGGCGCTGATCGACCAGCACTACCGTGCGCATTGGCCCATGTCCAGATACGCCGACCAGTTGGGCGTGACGCCGGGCCATCTCAATGCGCTGTGCAAACGACTGACCGGCGCCGGCGCATTGGAGCTGCTGCAACGCCGGGTGATGTTGGAAGCGCGCCGCAGCCTGCGCTACACCAGCATGAGCGTGCAGCAGATCGCCGCCACGCTTGGATTTTTCGACGCCGCGTATTTCAGCCGCTACTTCGCGCGGCACGCCGGCTGCTCGCCGACGCGCTTTCGCGCCGGCAACTGAGAGGCGCCATCCCTGGTCAGACGCAGGCGCCGGCATGACGCGCCCTTGGTCGCAGGACTGCCCCGACACGCCGGGACCGGGCGGGCCGATCCCGGCGCTGCGCTCAGAACGGGTATTGCGGCACTTCGCTCTTGATCGTCAGCCACTGCCAGTGCGTGTATTGCTCCCAGTCGGCAGGACCACAGACGCTGGTGCCGTTGCCGGACGCACCGGTCCCCCCGAACGGATTGACCACTTCATCGGCCACGGTCTGGTCGTTGATGTGCAGCAGCCCGGTATGCAGGCGTTCGCCAAGCGCCATGGCACGCGAGACCGAAGCCGACATGATGCCGGCGGCCAGCCCGTACTCACCACGGTTGGCCAGCTCGACCGCCTCGTCGTCGGTGTCGAAGACGCAGATATTGATCACCGGCCCGAAGATCTCTTCATCGAACACCCGCATGCCTGGGCGCACGTTCGACAGCACGGTAGGTGCGTAGAACAGCCCCTCGTTGGTGGCGCCGGCTTCGACCACTGCGCCGGCGGCGACACTGTCGCTCACGATGTCGATCACATGCTGCAGCTGGCGTTGGTCGATGATGGGACCCAGCGCCACGGTGCCACTGACCGGATCGCCGACCGGCAGGTGGCGCGCCTTGTCCGCCAGCCGCTGGGTCAGCGCATCGGCCACAGCGCGATGTACCAGGACCCGACCGGTCGCCATGCAGATCTGCCCCTGGTGCATGTACGAGCCGAACGCGATCGCCGACGCCGCCCGATCCAGATCGGCGTCTTCCAGCACGATCACCGCGTTGTTGCCACCCAGTTCCAGCGCCACCTTCTTCAGATGACGGCCGGCCAGCTCGCCGATGCGGCGGCCGGCACCGGTGGAGCCGGTGAAGGCGATCATCGGGACGTCGGGCGATTCCACCAGCGCCTGTCCGATCTGCGCATCGCCGTGCAGCACATGCAGCAGCCCCGCAGGCAGGCCGGCTTCTTCCAGCACCTGCGCGATGAGCACTCCGCCGGTATAAGGCGTGCGCGGGTCCGGTTTGAGCACCACCGCATTGCCCATGGCCAACGCGGGTGCGACCGAGCGCAGCGACAGGATCAGCGGGAAATTGAACGGCGAGATCACCGCGATCACACCCAGCGGCAGGTGCCGCGCAAGGCTGAGCTGGCCGGCGACGGTGGGCAGCATCTGGCCGGTGGCCTGCAATGGCATGCCGGCGGCCTGCTGGAGGAATACCACCGACTCGTCCACCTCACGCTCGGCCTTGGGCAGGATGCCGCCGGTCTCGCGTGCGATCAGCAGGGTCGCCTCCGTACGTCGCGCCTGCAACAGTTGCGCGGCCCGATGGAAGATCGCCGCACGCTCGCGCGGGGCGCTGGCGGCCCAGGCGCGCTGCGCCTGCTTGGCCTGCGCCACCGCGGCGGCGACATCGCTCAGATCGGCCTTGCCGACCTCATGCAACAACGCGCCGGTGGCGGGTTCGTGGATGGACAGCACGCCGGCGCTGCCGGGTACCCATTCGCCATTGAAGATGCGGCCATGCCACGCCGGAGTGTCGTTCGCCGATGCCGCTGCGCTGGGAAGAGCATTCATGGTCTAGCCTCCTGCTGAAACGGTGAGGGGAGTTACAGGGTGGTGGATGCCAGGCCGCCATCGACCGGCAGCGTGATGCCATTGATCCAGCGCGCCGCATCGGACGCCAGGAACACGATCGCTTCGGCCACTTCGTCGGCGTACGCCGGGCGCGTCATGCGCTTGGCATCTGCCTTGACGCGTTCCTCGCCGAGCATGGCGGCGAAATCGCCAAGGATCGGCGTGAACACCGGACCCGGCGAGACATTGTTGACGCGCACGCCGCGCTCGGCGAACCACGGCCGCGATTGCAACAAGGTCCAGACGATCAGCGCTTCCTTGAAGTACTGGTAGCAGGTGTCGTGTGCGACCGGATGCGCGGCCAGCCATGCGTTACCCGCCTCGAAACTGTCGGCTGCGGCCAGTTGCTTGTGCAGCTCCAGCCGCTGCGGCCATTCGGCACCGAGAATCGAGGCCACGTTGATGATGGAGCCGCCGGCTGCGATGCGCGGCAGCAGCGCATGGCTGAGGTGGCGCAGGCCCAGATAGTTGACGCGCGCCACCGCTTCCAGCGGCGCGGTTCCCGGCACGCCGGCCACGTTGGCCAAGGCATCGATACGTTCGGGCAAGGCCTGCACCAGGGCATCGATGGAGGCCGGATCGCCGAGGTCGGCCTGGTGGAAGCCGTGCAGCGTCATCTGCACCGGCGTGCGATCGACACCGATCACGGTGGCGCCGTGGAACCGCGCCAGTCGCGCGACTTCGGCACCGATCCCCGATGCCACACCGGTCACCACGATCGTCTTGTTCTGCAAACTCATTACCATTCTCCAAGGAAGCCGGCTGCGCCGACGCGGGACCACAGGGATGTAGTGCAGTTGATGACATCGCCGCCGCCGCTGCAGCGGCGGCGATCAGGCCGGCCGCCGACCACGGCGACCGCGCGCGAACGTGCAACCTCGCTCAGACACGCGCATGCCCGCGCTGCGTGCGGCGCGGACATGGGTACCCCGAGGCAATGGCGGGCGTAGCTGCGATGGGCGCGGCTTATGCCGGGTGCGAACGCTCCAGGCGGTCCAGGCGGTCGAGTGCGCGCAGCAATGGCGCCTCGCTGGAGCCGAGCATGGCGCTGAGCTGCCGCTCCATGCGCAGCACTTGCGCCTCGGCATCGGTCAGCAGAGCGACACCGGCCGCAGTCAGTGACAGGTGCTGCATGCGCCGATCCTGACGGCCGCGGACCTGCCGCAGCAGCCGGCGCTTGACCAGGCGCGCGACCACGATCGCCAGGTTCGGCGGCGAGACGTGCAGCACATCGCCGATCTGGCGTTGATTGATGCCGGGATTGCCATCGACCAGCATCAACAGCGAGAAATCCACCGGTTTCAGGTCGAAGGCCGCCACGCACTCCTGGAACATCCGCCGTACCAGCAGTTCGGTGCGGGTGATGCGGTAACCCAGCAGCCGCAGCAGGCGCGCCTGATCCACCTCGGTGATGGCATCGGGCAATGGTGCGGCGGAGACGGTAGCGGGCATGGCGGTTCTCGCGACAAGGGCAGCGGGCGGGCAGGTGCGCGCGACGCGTACCGTTCGCAACGCCGATCCCCGGCGTGCAGCCGATTGTAGACGCGCACCGGTCTTTCGAGGTGGATGAGCCTGCCGCTGCCAGGCGCTGGCTGCTTGCGTTCCCGGCTGCGCGCGCATCAGCGTCGCCAGCACGCGCGCCCGGTCGCTGCACCTGGGAGATGGCAGGCGGGAGGCGGCAGTGATCCAGAAACGGTTTGGACATCGGGTCCGGTCGGCAACTGATTACGTCGCGGAATAGTTATTGATCATAACTACATTGCCAAGCTGCACCGCAGCATGGTCGCGCTCGCCACTCGTTGAACCGGACGGGCCCCGTGTACGCCGAGCGGATGGGTGACGCGCCGGCGACCATCCCGGGCGCCCTGCGCCGACCAGGCGCGGCGCAGCGGCCACAGCGGCGCATCGCACGCAGCGCGGCCAGGCCGGTCCGGGGTCTCGATGCTCTGGGTCGCGGGAGTCGGGCGGCGCCGGCAAGAAGCGACGCCAATCGGATAGGCCCGCAGGCCGAAGGCTCAGGGCAACCAGAGTTTCTCGAGGTCACGGAAGCCCCAGTCGGCGGGGCTTTCCATCTGCGCGATACGGTCCTGGCAATCAGCGCGCGACAGGTCGATGTCCTGCAGCAGCACGTGACTGCGCAACTTGGCGGAATAGAACGCGCGCACTTTCGGTTTGAGCAACGCATCGGGCGTCTGCTCGATCACCACGGCCAACTTCTGCGATTCCAGACGCACCAGCGAGCCGACCGGATAGATGCCGAGCCGCCGCACGAAGGCCTGGAAGATGGCCGGATCGAAGTGCCCTTTCCAGGACGCCATCTGCTTGAGCGATTCGGCCGGATCCCAGCCGCGCTTGTAGGGACGATCGGAGCTGATGGCATCGTAGACATCGCATACCGCGCCCATTCGCGACATCAGCGAGATCTCTTCGCCGACCAGGCGATTCGGATACCCGCTGCCGTCCATCTTCTCGTGGTGATGCAGCGCGATCTCCAGTACCACCGCGTTCTGCACGCCGCCGGCCACCAGCAGGCGGTGGCCATCCAACGGGTGCTGCCGCATGACCTCCATTTCTTCGTTGGTGAGCCGGCCTGGCTTGTTGAGGATGTCCAGCGGCGTCACCGCCTTGCCCATGTCGTGCAACAGGCCGCCCATGGCCGCCTCCACCACCTGCGCATCCGGCAGGCCGAGCTGGCGGGCCAGGCCGCTCATCAGCCCGGCCACTGCCATCGAATGTAGATAGGTGTAGTCGTCGGCGGTCTTGAGCCGGGCCACGCTGATCAAGGCCTGCGGATGGCGCAACACCGAATCGTTGATGGCCTCCACCAATGGCATTGCCGCCTCGGTGTCCACGGTGCGCCCAAGCCGCACGTCGCGAAACATCGCCTCCACGGTGTCGCGTCCGTCCTCGAAAATGCGCCGCGCGCGCACCACTTCGGCCTCGATGCCGACCTGCGCCGTCACGCTGTTGGTGCGCGCGGTGCGGGTGGACGCGGACTCCGCCGGCAGCGGCTGCGGTGCGGCCACCGGCATATCGCTCGCCAGGCCGTCGGCCACGGCGGACCCGGTGTCCACATCCAGGCCACGCGCGGTGTCGATCACCAGTTGCTCGATCCGGCTGCCATGAATCTTTTCCACGTCCTCGGAATCGACCAGGAAGGACGTTTTCCAGAACGGATGGTGCACCCACGCACCCAGCAGCTTGTAGACATACATGCCGGGCCGGAGTTGGTCGGAGTCGATGGTTCTGAGCATGCCGGCGCGGGTCTGCACGATGTCCAAGGAAGAGCCCGCCACAGGCATGGCGGTCTTCCGGGTTATCGGCAAGCCCCGTGATTTCTTTGAGCAGCGGCCACGCCTGCGAACGCGTGGCGCTGCCTGCGGACCGAGCCGTTCAGCGCTCCGGCAACCGCATCGCCAGCACCGCCGCTGCCGCCAGCAGCAACGGCAACGCGCAGGCCAGGTACAGCGTGGCGGGCGACCACCCGATGTCCAGCAGGACTCCGGCACACAGCGGCGAGAGGATCGCGCCCAAGCGCCCCACCCCGATCGCCCAGCCCAGGCCGGTGGAGCGCACCGCCGCACCGAAGACGACCGGGGCGACCGCATACAAGCCGCCCATCGCCGCGGTCATGCCCGCGCCAGTGAGCAGTGCGGCGGCGAACGCCCAGCTCAACACCGTGCTGTACGCGCCGAAGACAAGCAGCGCCAGCACCGACAGCAGCAGCGCCCCGACCGTCAGCCGCGACAGGCGCGCGCGCAACGCCAGCCAGCTGAGCAAGCTGCCGCCGGCGATACCGCCCAGATTCAGCAGCACGCCACCGGTGACGCCCTGCGCCGCCGACAGCCCTGCGGTCACCAGCAGTTTCGGTGTCCAGCTCATCACGAAGTAGAACGTGAACATCAGCAGGAAGAAGGCCGCCGCGATCAACAGCGATCGCCGCCACAGCCCTGACGTGAACAGCGCCGTATAGCCGTGCGCCTGCCCGGAGGGCTGCGGGGGCGGCAGCGGCAATTCCCGCTGCGGCGGCATGCCCATGCGCCCCAGCACGGCATTGAAGCGTGCAAGAGCATCCGGCTGCCGGCGCACGATCAGGAACTCCAGCGATTCGGGCAACCAGGCCAGCACCAGCGGCACGCACAGCAGCGACCCGGCCGCGCCGAGCACGAACACCGATTGCCACGACCAATGCTGCAGCAGCAGCCCCGCGATCAGCCCGCCCAGCGTTGCGCCGACCGGGTAGCCGGTGGCCTGCAACACGGTGGCGGTGGTCCGCCAGCGCGCACTGGAATACTCGGCGGCGGTGACCGCGACGCTGGCCAGCATGCCGCCGATGCCGATTCCGGTGAAGGCGCGCAGGGCCGCCAGCTGCCAGGCGCCGGTCGCCAGCGCGGAAGCGCCCATGCCCACGGTCAGGATCGCCAGGCAGCCCAGCGTCAGCGCGCGACGCCCGATTCGATCGGCCACCGGCGCCAGCAGCAGCGAACCCGCCGCCATGCCGACCAGGCCGGCACTGAACAGTGCTCCCAGCAGCTTGCCCGACAGCTGCCACTCCGCCGAGACATGCGGTGCGGTGAAAGCCATCGCCATCACATCGAAGCCGTCGAGCATGGTCAGCACCACACACACCGCGACCGCACGCCACTGGAATGGCGTCATCTGTTCCAGTGCGAAATGCCCGGGTGCGGAAGTGCTATGCGACATCGAACGTTCCTGTGCGTATGACGTGTTGTGAAAGGTGCGCCTGCGGATGCGTCTGCGCCCTCTCGTCTCGGCACGGACGTGCTGCGACAAGCGCAGGTATGCGCACGAGCGACGGCAGGCACGCTAGGCCGAATGCGATGGCGCTTCAAGCTGGATCCGACCAGTGCCGTGCGTTTATCGGACGCACCATCGCCCGACTTCGCTCCGAGAGAACGTCTTTCGGAGAGCCCCCAGGCGTCCATCGCGCCTATCGATTCCAGGCGGAACACTTGCGCGGCAGCATCGTCAGCGCCGTGCTACCTGGCGCTGCTTCGCCCATCGACGTGCGGCCGCGCCGATGTTCAGGCTGCGCCGCAGACGGCCACTGCCGCAGCTTGGTTCGCCACGACCGTGGGTCCGCGCGCGGCCCCGTCGCACCGACTCGACCGCTCGCAGGATGCGGATCGATACGTCGCCGACGACGGCCGATCCAGGCACGACGCCAACGGAACCTGCTGTCGTCCCCTGGCCGCGCTGTCGCAGGCGTTCAGGGCGGCCCGGCGGTACCGTCGGTCGCTGCTGCATTCGCTGAGCGACGTCCGCCCGGCGGTGCGGCGATCGTCGTCCGGACGTGCCTGCCGACCGCGCAGGTATCATGCGCGCGTGCCTGCACCGACGCGGCACGCCGCCCCGTTGGAGATTGCCGTGACCGCGATTCGCTCGTTCCTGGACCACACCCCGCAGCTGGGCGCGCGCGTCTATATCGACCCGGCCTGCACCATCATCGGCAAGGTCACTCTGGGCGACGATGTCTCGGTGTGGCCGGGCACGGTGATCCGTGGCGACGTCAATCACGTGCAGATCGGTGACCGCACCAACGTGCAGGACGGCACCATCATCCATGTCAGCCACCACAGTCCGTTCAACAAGGCCGGCTACCCGACGGTGATCGGCGCCGACGTCACCGTTGGCCACGGGACCATCCTGCATGCCTGCACCATCGAGGATCTGTGCCTGATCGGCATGGGCGCCTGCGTGCTGGACGGCGCCACCGTCAGGCGTTATGGCTTCGTCGGCGCCGGAGCGGTGGTTGGCCCCGGCAAGGTGGTCGGCGAGGCGGAGTTGTGGCTGGGCAATCCGGCGCGCCTGGCACGCACACTCAGCGACAAGGAAATCGAAAGCCTGCATTACTCGGCGCAACACTACGTGCGGCTCAAGGATCAGTACCTGGGCATGCCTGTCGCCGGCTGATCGGCGCGGCGTCCCCCGGCATCGTTTGCGTCAGGGGCAGGTGGCCAGTTCCAGCGCGGTCAACATCGCCAGCGCCTGCGCGCGCGAGCTGCCGCACATGTCGGCACAGGGCCGCAGGCCGCCGCACACCGACGGACGTTCCGGCAGCCCGAACAACCGGCACCCCAGCCGATCGTCCAGCTGTACGCACGGCATCCCGGCCGGCTTGCCATTGAGCATGCCGGGAATCGGCGAACTGATCGACGGCGCGATGCAGCAGGCCGCACAGCCCGGCCGGCAGGAGAGTTCGGAAGACATCGGCCTAGTGTAACGGCGCCGCGCACCGCACCGCAGCCGATGTACGACCGGCGGTGGGCGCCATCTCGCCCCGCGAGTGGCCGAACCCGGCGACCTGCCGCCGGCGGGATCCCCTGCTGCGGCGCCATCGACCGTCCGCGGCTGCGTGCTACCGTGATCCATCGCCGGACCGCGCGGCGACGGTTGCAGCAGCAACAGTCACGACACGGTCTAATTGCCAGCCGCCGCTCGCTTTCGCCGTTGAATCCGCCATGCCCGAATACCGCTCCAAAACGTCCACCCACGGCCGCAACATGGCTGGCGCGCGCGCGCTCTGGCGTGCCACCGGCATGAAGGACGGCGATTTCCACAAGCCCATCGTCGCCATCGCCAATTCGTTCACCCAATTCGTGCCCGGGCATGTGCACCTGAAGGATCTCGGGCAACTGGTCGCGCGCGAGATCGAGCGGGTCGGCGGAGTGGCCAAGGAATTCGACACCATCGCCGTGGACGACGGCATCGCGATGGGCCACGACGGCATGCTGTATTCGCTGCCCAGCCGCGAGATCATCGCCGACTCGGTCGAGTACATGGTCAACGCGCACTGCGCCGATGCGCTGGTGTGCATTTCAAATTGCGACAAGATCACTCCTGGCATGTTGATGGCCGCGCTGCGGCTCAATATTCCTACCGTGTTCGTCTCCGGCGGCCCGATGGAAGCCGGCAAGACCAGGCTGGCCGAGCACAAGCTCGATCTGATCGATGCCATGGTGATCGCCGCCGACGACAGCGCCTCCGACGAAAAGGTGGCCGAATTCGAGCGCAGCGCCTGCCCCACCTGCGGCTCCTGCTCGGGCATGTTCACCGCCAACTCGATGAACTGCCTGACCGAAGCGCTGGGCCTGTCGCTGCCGGGCAACGGGACGGTGGTGGCCACGCACGCCGATCGCGAGCAGCTGTTCCTGCGCGCCGGCCGGGTGGCGGTGGAACTCTGCCACCGCTGGTATGGCGGCGAAGACCCTACGGCCCTGCCCCGTGGCATCGCCACCTTCGAGGCGTTCGAGAACGCGATGACGCTGGACATCGCGATGGGAGGCTCGACCAACACCATCCTGCATCTGCTCGCCGCCGCGCAGGAAGCCGAGGTGCCGTTCGGCATGCGCGATATCGACCGCCTGTCCAAGCGCGTGCCGCAGCTGTGCAAGGTGGCGCCCAATACGCAGAAGTACCATATCGAGGACGTGCATCGCGCCGGCGGCATCATGGCCATCCTCGGTGAACTGGCACGCGGCGGCCTGCTGCATACCAACGCCGCCACCGTGCACGCACGCACGCTGGCCGATGCCATCGCGCAATGGGATGTCACCCAGAGCGACGATGAAAAGGTACACACGTTCTACAAGGCCGGCCCGGCCGGCATTCCTACCCAGATCGCCTTCAGCCAGGCCACGCGCTGGGACAGCCTGGACTCCGACCGCAGCGCGGGCTGCATTCGCGATGTGGCGCACGCGTTCTCGCAGGAAGGCGGCCTGGCCGTGCTGTACGGAAACATCGCCCGCGACGGCTGCGTGGTGAAGACCGCCGGCGTGGATGAATCCATCCACGTCTTCGAAGGCACTGCACGCGTCTACGAAAGCCAGGACGCGGCGGTGAAGGGCATTCTTGCCGATGAGGTGAAGGCCGGCGACGTGGTGGTGATCCGCTACGAAGGCCCCAAGGGCGGCCCCGGCATGCAGGAAATGCTCTACCCCACCAGCTACCTGAAATCCAAGGGCCTGGGCAAGCAATGCGCCCTGCTCACCGACGGCCGCTTCTCCGGCGGCACCTCGGGACTGTCGATCGGCCATGCATCGCCGGAAGCGGCAGCGGGCGGCGCGATCGGACTGGTGCGCGACGGCGACAGGATCCTGATCGATATCCCCAACCGCTCGATCGATCTGCTGATCACCGATGAAGAACTGGCCGCACGCCGCACCGCACAGGATACGACGGGCTGGAAGCCAGTCGAGCTGCGCCCACGCAAGGTCACCACCGCGCTGAAGGCGTACGCGTTGCTGGCGACGAGCGCAGACAAGGGCGCGGTGCGGGACAAGGCGTTGCTGGACGGCTGAGGGATTGTGTCGATTGCACTGGCCTCGGCTGATATCGCTGTCTGCATGCAACGCATCGGCAATGGAGCAGCGCCTGCGACCCAAGACCGCACGCACCACTGCCGGCATGGCCGCCTCACCCGTCGCTGTCGGTGAGGCCGAGCCCATCCAGCGGACTGCGCACCGCAGACGCACCGCGGCCCAGTACATGCGTATAGATCTGAGTGGTGGCCACATCCTTGTGGCCCAACAGTTCCTGCACGGTGCGGATATCGTGGCCGGCCTCCAGCAGATGTGTGGCGAACGAATGCCGCAAGGTGTGGCAGGTGGCCGGCTTGGTGATGCCTGCACGGCGCCGCGCCACCTGCACCGCACGCTGCAGGACTTCCTCGGACACGTGATGGCGGCCGACCCGGCCACTGCGCGCATCCCGCGACTGGCGCGCAGACGGAAACAGGTATTGCCACCCCGGCTCGGCATCCGCGTTGGGATACTTGCGTGCCAGGGCATGCGGCAGGAACACCCGCCCGGTCCCGGCCGCCAGATCGGCAGCGTGCATCACCAGCGCCCGTTCGCGTTGACGGAGGAGCGTATCTCGAAGGCTGAGCGGTAGCGGCACCCGGCGATCCTTGCCGCCTTTGCCATCGTGCACCACGATTTCGCCGCGCACCGCGTCCACGTCTTTGATGCGCAGCCGCAGGCACTCCAGCAACCGCATCCCGCTGCCATACAGCAGGCTGGCCATCAGCCAACACCTACCCTCCATCACCGCCAGCAGGCGTGCAACTTCCTCGCGCGCGAGCACCACCGGGATGCGCCTGGGCCGCTTGGCACGTACCAGGTGTTCCATCCAGGGCAGCTCGATGCGCAGGACCTCGCGGTATAGGAACAGCAACGCGGCCAAGGCCTGGTTCTGCGTCCCCGCGGACACCTGCCCGACGGTCGCCAAGCGGGTAAGAAACGCCTCGACCTCCGCCTGCCCCATCTGCGTCGGATGGCGCCTGCCGCTGGCCAGGATGAAGCGCCGTATCCAGCTCAGGTAGGCCTGCTCGGTGCGTAGGCTGTAGTGCCGTACCCGCAGGCGGTCGCGCACCTGATCGAGCAACCGGACCGGTGGACGCGCTGTTACGCCCTCGTGCTTGGGGGTGTATTTCATACGCCTGCGTCCTTGCTGGATAATGCTAAAAGCATCCACATGGTCGCGGCCGCTTACTATCGTGCGATCCCGTGATTGCGGCTAGGGGTTTCCCCATTCACAAGACGCTTGTGATCGAAGATACTGGCCGCAACACCGCATTTCGGCGGTCCAATAGTAGTTAGGCGGTAGTGCTGTAAGTGCGGCGCGGCTTTCGTCTTTGGCAACAGGGCTGGCGCCTCAGCGGTCGGCTCCGGTACGCGGCCCCCTCGTCTCCCGCCATCGGATCGCGTGCTCCTTCGTCGTCCCGCTTCGTTGTCCCGCAGCGCTCATTGCCTTGGGCGTTGGTCACATCAAGCTTCCAGCACCTCGGGCAAGCCCCAAGACCGCAATCTGTGGCATGCTCGCCTCTCGGCGGCAGTGCTGGGGAGCACGGTCCTTGCTTCACCACCTCCTGGCACCACCGTCTAACTATTCATTCAAGCCGACGCCGCTTCGCGGCGCGGCTTAATTCAGGCGTTATGCGTCTTCATTCACCGGCTCCGTTGCAAATGGCTGATCCCATCGAGTTCGAAACTGAGCGCCTTTTCTTGCGGCAGTGGATACCCGCTGACCGTGAACCATTTGCTGCGCTCAATGCAGACTCAAGGGTGATGGAGTTCTTCCCCGCCCGCCTCACACGCGCCGAAAGTGACTCGATCGCTGATCGTTGCGAGTCTTTGATTCGAGAGCGTGGCTGGGGGTTTTGGGCCGCTGAGTTGAAGGCTTCTCACGAGTTCATCGGGTTCGTCGGCTTGCACACCCCGTCAGCCGAACTTCCATTCTCGCCGTGCGTGGAAATCGGTTGGCGCCTTTCCTTTTCGCATTGGGGCAAAGGGTTGGCTTCTGAGGCTGCGCGGGGAGCACTTCGCATCGGTTTTACTTCCCTCGGCCTAAACGAAATCGTGTCCTTCACGGCAGTTAGAAACTCCAGGTCTCGCGCAGTTATGGAAAGACTCAATATGTGCGAGTCAGGCACCTTTGAGCACCCTCAAGTACCTGAAGGTAGTTCGCTACGCTTGCATTGCTTGTACCGTCTGTCGCGTGCCGCCTATGGTGCATAACAATTCATTCCAGCCGACCGCCAAAAAGCTGCGCTTTTTGTCGTCGGCTGAATTCCAACGTTAGGCCGTAGTGGAGCAAATGCGTTGGTGGTTGCCGCTTCGGTGAGTTCGCAGGCGTGCATGCGGTTGGCTCCGTACAGCAGTCATCACCGTTGCTGGTTGAGGTAAGTTCGGTGCTTCGCCCTTGCCCGTTGTTACTTCGCTGCGCTGATCGCATCTGATTTCGGCGGCACCACGCGCCGCTGCATTGCTGGGCAAGCTCCCTCCCGCAAGCTGTGGCACACTCGATCCAGACGGCAGTGCTGGGGAGCAAAGTTGCAACATCCAACTTCTGCGGCCACTCACTGCCTAACAACTCATTCAAGCCGACGCCGCTTCGCGGCGCAGCTTAATTCAAGCGTTAGACGATCAGATGACCACCAAGCCGCTTGACAGATTAATGTTTGCCCAGGGAGGCATTTGCTTCTTTTGCAACATGCCCCTTCCAAAAGCAGACGCTAGTGTCGAGCATCTTGTTCCTTCCTCCCGCGCCGGGAGCAACAGCGATGACAACTGCGTTGCCTGCTGCAAAGCAGTCAACGCGCTCTTTGGCAGCATGTCGCTTAAAGAGAAAATTCGCGTTGTTCTGAATCAGAACGGTAAGTTCGTCTGTCCAAATGGAAATGGCAAAGCACAGCCTTCGCCTGTTGCTCCGGCTAAAGCTGCTCCCGTTCCACCAAAGATCGACAACTATGCAGTTGTTCTCGCAGATCTTAAAAAGCGCGGCGCGTCTCGACCGAGGAAAGTTGAGACACTCAAAAGCACCATCCGTGCAACTGTCAAGAACGCAAAGAGTTCCATCACGGAGCCGCAGCTGGAAACACTTATCAAGCACTTGCAGGTCAACGGTAAAGTCATCATTGCTGACACAAAAGTCAGCTACTCGCTATGATCGTCTAACAATTCATTCAAGCCGACGCCGCTTCGCGGCGCGGCTTAATTCAGGCGTTAGGCCTCAATGCGCGTAATAGTCGGGCTGAAACAAGGCGACGAGTTCTTTCGTCTTCTATGGATATCCGAAAGTCGGAGCGGCATCTACATTGGCCACTTTACTGGCGTGGTGGACGTGCATTCCTCCTACCATCAAGATGGAACCCGCCATTCCAGAATTGCCAAGTCACATCATCAGCGATGGAAGGACGTACCACTCAAATCCCACAGCGGCGTCAAGCAACTCCTGCACACCAGCATCTCTACCAAAGCCCCGCATGACCGCTGGCCGTCAGTCGCATCAGATCGTGACGAACTATTAGTCTTGAACGGCGGACAGTTCGCTGACTACGATACGCTGGCCGTAGATGCTTGGCTGTCTGACGCTGGCAGCAAGAGCACACTAGAGCGCCGCGCGGCGTACACCCATAACCACTTGGGCTTTCATCACATCTCACTTTCAACCTGGCACCTCTCGCACTTTCCAAATTTGGTCTTCGCACTGTCATTCTGGGCGGCAAATACGCATGCACCGGTTGAGGTCTAACAATTCATTCAAGTCGAAACCGCTTCGCGGTTCGGCTTAATTCAGGTGTTAGGGCCCACGTGACAGATCACACTTGCCCAGACTGCGGAGCTGCTGCGCTCACATCGATCTCTGGCGGTTCGATAGTGCTCTCCTGCAACCAATGTACTTGGGCAGTAGCCACGACCAACTATCAGCGCCCCGAGTGGGATAGAAACACCTACCGGGTGTTCCTAACTACCACTAGCGGTAGCCTTCCCAGGGCGGCAGGCCGTGTTGCGGCGGAGCTTGGCATTTCTGGCAAGGAAGCACTCCAAGCTTTAAGAGATGGCCAACCTCTTGCCCCTGCATTCACTGCAAAGGATGTGGTTCGGCTTGATAGCCTGCTGACCCCGCGAGGCTTCACGGTGTCAACAGAGCCATCGTTTCCCTGGGCCCTCGCCGATGGGTCCTAACAACTCATTCAAGCCGAAGTTGCTTCGCAACTCGGCTTAATTCAAGCGTTAGGCGGTAGTGCTGTAAGTGCGGCGCGGCTTTCGTCTTTGGCAACAGGGCTGGCGCCTCAGCGGTCGGCTCCGGTACGCGGCCCCCTCGTCTCCCGCCATCGGATCGCGTGCTCCTTCGTCGTCCCGCTTCGTTGTCCCGCAGCGCTCATTGCCTTGGGCGTTGGTCACATCAAGCTTCCAGCACCTCGGGCAAGCCCCAAGACCGCAATCTGTGGCATGCTCGGCTCTCGGCGGCAGTGCTGGGGAGCACGGTCCTTGCTTCACCACCTCCTGGCACCGCCGTCTAACTATTCATTCAAGCCGACGCCGCTTCGCGGCGCGGCTTAATTCAGGCGTTAGGCGGCATGAAAGAACTCAGCAAGCAGACACTCTTGAAGCTTTCGGTGGTGTCGATTGATAACGCCACGGCGCTAGTTGAAGAGGCAAAAACGTTGCTAAGTGCCGAGCATTTCGCACGCGCCTACTTCCTTGCTGTTGCGGCCATCGAGGAAGTCGGCAAGTCCGCATTAGCGTTCGGAGCTGCAGGTCGAAACCTGGCGGATCGGCAAGTGCTCAAGAAGACTTGGAACAACCTTCTAGATCACAAGTCAAAGATCATCGCCGCCTTTGGGCCATCGCTGACCCTGACGCAGCGAGAAAATATGAAGGAGGCGCTTGATACGTCCCTTGAACTTATGGGCAGCCTGCGCCGCGGCCGAGAGCCCTCGATGTATACGGACGTTCTCGCGGATGGCTCGATCCAAAATCCAAAAGACTTGGTGCGCCCTGTCGCCGCACGTGACGCGGTACACCTCGCCCAACATTGTCTGGCGCGAGCTAAACAGTGTCAGGCTAACAATGAGCCAGCGTCCATTACGGCGGCCAGCGACTTCTTCTATACCCTATCCAGCAGCAAGATTCAGGAAATCATGGGTCAAGAAGATTTTTCGCCGTTCTATCTTGAGCGCATCAACAACGGCAACATCAGCCTAGAGGAAGCAATCTATGCCTTCGTCTCCCGGCCTGTCGCCTAACAATTCGTCCAAGCCGACGCCGCTTCGCGGCGCGGCTTAACTCAGGTGTTAGGCCACACAGCCAGATGATCGCAGTTCGGAACAACTTGCTCCTACTTGCTGGTGCCTGCTCCATGCTGGCTGCCTCCGTCCATTTGGCGTGCATCTTCGGTGGCCCGGCTTGGTACCGCGCACTTGGTGCAGGTGAGGACATGGCCGCAATGGCCGCACAAGGGCTGTGGTATCCCTCTACCGTCACCGCCGCCATCGCTGCAGTGCTCGTCGGCTGGGGCCTCTATGCCTGGTCCGGTGCCGGGGTGATCCGCCGCCTTCCCCTGGCGCGTGTCGTCTTGTCTGGCGTCACTGCCGTCTACCTGCTCCGCGGCGTTGCATTCGTCCCGCTGCAGGCATACTTTCCAGGCAATTCGGTCGGCTTCTGGTACACCAGCTCGGCCATCTGCTTTGGAATCGGCACGCTGCACCTGCTTGGCCTGCATCAAGCATGGCCGCGTCTCACACGGGGTGCGGCCTGACAATTCGTCCATGCCGACGCCGCTTCTCGGCGCGGCTCAACTCAAGCATTGAACCGCATGGCAATCGATATCGACAACCTCACCGAAGCCGAGCTCATCGACCTCAATCATCGCATTGTCGAGAGACTTCGCTTTATGCAGCACGCGCGCGCGCATGCAACGATGCTCCGCTTCAGCATCGGTGATCGCGTCACATTCGAGCCAGACATAGGCGGCCCGGTTTGTGGCGTTATCGTTCGCTACAACAAGAAGTCGGTCTCTGTGCTGACGGATGATGGTCAGCGTTGGACTGTAGCGCCTGGGCTTCTCCGTGTGACCCCACCAAAGGATGCCAGGCACTCGGCTTCCGGTAATGTTGTCGCCTTGCCTCGCAAGCCGCACAGTGAGGGCTAGCCATTCAGTCAAGCCGACGCCGCTTCGCGGATCGGCTCAGGCGTTAGGCACCGTCTGAAGACTCTGGTCACTTCATCTGTGGCGAATCGAGACCCGACATCTATTCAGATGCTCAGCACTTGGGGTGCAAAGAACAGGCGTCACTGCTTTCTTGCCGCCGGCATGTGAAAGGCTGAGGCAGAAGACGGCGGCGACCAGATCCATCGCGCTTTTGCCTGTGCGATCATGCATGGCATCAACAGGCACGTGCAGATCGTCGCATTGCCCGATTCGGCCAAGGATCCGCCTCCAGCACGGAGTTTTCATGGCAAACGATGCAAAGGTCACAGGTCCCGCCTCCTATTTTCCATCGATCGAGAAGACCTATGGCAAGCCGGTGGCACATTGGTTCGATATCCTCGACCAGCTTCCGGATCGCATGCATATGGAACAGGTCGCCATCCTCAAGAGCGAACACAAGCTCGGGCATGGGCATGCCAATGCGCTGGTGGCCTATCATCGTGCCAAGGCGGGAAACTGACATGCGTTCCTGCTCTGCCCACCCGCAAGGCTTGCGGGCATGGGCGCGGTTCCGTCTCGTGCCTGACGGGGACCGGACATGAAAGTTGCGCGATTGTTCCTGCTTGCATCCGTGTCCGTGGTGGCGTTCGACGCGGTTGCCGCCATCGCCTCGCGTGCGCTTGGCTTTTCCTATTCCTACGCGGCGATCGGCTCGGTCGTCCTGTATGCGGCATTCGGGGGCGCAGCAGCGTGGATGTTCGCATTCAGGACTGCGCCGCTGCTCGGCGCGGCGATGGGTCTGGTCGACGGGACGGCTGGATGGGCGGTTGCATGGGCCCTCGGGCCAGGCCGGCTCTCTGACGGCGAACTCACTGCCTTGCTCTGGATGGCCACCGCCGTCTTCGCTGTACTGGTCGGTGCGATCTGCGCAGTCGTTGGCGGCGGTGTCGGCCGCTTGATGGGACGCACCCCCCAGGCCTGATGACGGACGCCGCGCCAGGCCTCGGCGCGGCCCAAACCGGAGTACGCGTGCCGTGACCACCGCGTGGGTATGCCAAACCTGCCAACGACAGTTCACACGCAAGAACCAGCGCCACGCCTGTGTCACGGACGAGCCGGACAATGCCTTGCGCAACAGGCCGACCACGCTCGTCGACCTTTACAAGGCATTGGAATCCATTGCCAACTCGCTCGGCCCGATCGAGTTCGTCTCCCGGCAGCGGTACATCCTGTTGCGCAGCCGGCGCGTGTTTGCCGATGTCGTGGTCATGTCCGACGCCTTGCGGCTGGCGATCCATCTCGATCGCATCGTCACGCATCCGCTCATCATCAAGACCGTAGCCGAAGGCAGGCAGGTCACCGTGGTCACAAAGTTGCGCACCAGGGACGACCTGAAAGCGGTGCAGCCGCTATTGCGCGAGGCATACGAACGTTCCATCGCATGAGTGCCACACGAACACGCTGGTTCAAGATCTGCGCTTCGATGCGTGATGGAGGACAGGCCTGCACCTGCGGGCCGACGCGGCTCCACCACCGAATAAGTGTGGCGCGATATTTTCTTGAGAGATCGTTAGACGATGGATGATTTCAATGCGGACGCGGTTGCCCGTGCGGTCATGCTGCAAGGTCCTGCTGCGCAGGAAGCGCGACGCCTCAAGCGTGCCAGACAGGCCAGGTGGCTGATCGAGCAGCGCAAGGTCGCCGCTCTATCGCTGCTTGGATTCGCAGTAGGGGCGTTGGGCGCGCATGGCGTCGGCGAACGCTGGGTTCAGGGCGCGCTGGCCCGTTCCTTGTTCGCTTCGGGGCTGGGTTGGTGCTGGATTCACTGGCGTCATCCGAATCTGCGATAACGCGACCGCTGGGTGGTGAGCCGTCGTCGCACATCGGGTTGCGAGTCTGTGCCAACCCAACACCTCCGCCGGAGCGTGGCACCGCGCTGTAAAGCTGACGCGGGTCCGGCTTGGTGGGCGTGAGGTTTGAACCGGGCAAGCGCTTGGCACGCCCGGTTGAAGCGCGGTGCCTGGCCGCGGCGCTAGGCGCGCCGGCCAAGCTCAGCCGTCAGGCCAGGGCGTCTTCGGCATCCAACGCGGTCACCGGTTGCTGTGCGCGGTCGAACCGTTCGCGTGCGGAGCGGATGTCGGCATGGTGCTCGCCGGCCCAGTTGAGCAGTTGAGAGACCGGGCCGAGCAAGGCGACGCCGAGCTTGGACAATGCGTACTCCACGCTCGGCGGCTTGGTCGCGTAGACCTTGCGGGTGATCATGCCGTTGCGCTCCAGATTGCGCAGCGTCTGGGTCAGCATGCGCTTGGAGATGTCGGGCACGGCGCGTTGGATGGCGCTGAAACGGAACGGTCCGGGAATCAGCGTCAGCAGGATCAACAGGGTCCACTTGTCGCCGATCTGATCGAGTACGTCGCGCACGGGACACTTGGTCGCGTCGAAGGGGCCTTCCAGGGAGGGCGGCGGCGGGAACAGGGCAATCGCATTCACAGGGATCTCCACGGTAACCAGGGGGAGGAAAACTGCCTCCTTGCGGAGGACCGGCGGCGCTGACACGATGCTGGCGAGTCAATCGGTCTTTATATTAGACCAAACCTCTTTTCGATACCTACTGGAGCCTCATATGACATCGGTCCCTCCCCTGATTCTCGTCACCGGCGCCGGCGGGCAGCTGGGTGCCCTGGTCGTCGAAGCGCTGCTCGCACGTGTGCCTGCCCATCGCATCGTAGCAACGGCCCGCGATACGGCGTCACTGGCTGAGTTCGCAAAACGCGACATCACGGTGCGTCGCGCGGACTATGCCGATCCTGCGAGCCTGGACCAGGCCTTTGCCGGCGTCGAGCGGATCCTGCTGGTGTCGTCCAATGCAGTAGGCGCACGCGTGCCGCAGCATCGCAACGTGATCGACGCTGCCAAGCGCGCCGGGGTCGAGCTGCTCGCCTACACCAGCATCCTGCACGCCGACACCAGCACCCTGTCGCTGGCCGAAGAGCATGTCGCCACCGAAGCCCTGCTGCGCGAGAGCGGCGTGCCGCATGCGCTGCTGCGCAATGGCTGGTACACCGAAAACTATACCGGCGCGATCGCTGCCGAGGTGGCGCACGGAGCGGTGATCGGCAGCGCCGGGCAGGGCCGCCTCAGCGCCGCCGCCCGCGCCGACTACGCTGCGGCAGCGGCAGCGGTACTGGCTTCGGACGCGCCGCAGGCCGGACAGATCTACGAGCTGGCCGGCGATACGGCATTCACCATGGCCGAGTATGCCGCCGAGGTATCGCGGCAGGCGGGCACCCCGGTCGCGTATCACGATCTGCCCGAGGCCGACTACGCCACGGCGCTGGTGCAGGCGGGGCTGCCTGCCGGGTTCGCGCAGGTATTGGCCCAGTGCTCCGCGTCCTCGGGTGGCGGCAGCCTGTTCGATGACAGCCGCACCCTGAGCCGCCTGATCGGGCGCCCCACCACGCCACTGCGCGACACGGTGGCTGCTGCCCTGGCAGCGCGCTGAGCGGCCCAGGCGGCCGGTGCGACCGACCACACCGGCCGCCTGCCCCAACGCAACATGGCCACGGCGCACGATGGCCCGTGGCCGGTGATCGCGTTGGCCTGCCTGCGGCGGTTGGCCAACGCCCACGCCGCGTGGACTCGCGGCCTGCCTTCGCTGGAGCATCACGTCCAGACGCGCCGCGGCCCGCTGCGAGGCGCCCGGCCGCTGACCCGCGGTGCGACCGCCAGGGCCGCGCAACCAGCGCAGGCATCGCCCGCCAGCCGCTGCGGCGGGCGCCATATCGACGCTGCGGGATGCGCAGCCGGGCCTGCCTCCCGCCGGTCGCAGAACTGACATTGCCCGGACACGCTACTGACACAAGCGTTTCAGGGGACGCGCCGTCTATGTCACCAAACTGACATCAAACCTAAATATAACTACCGCCACTGCCGCGCCGTCAGGGACGACCGGGCATCCTGGCGGAGGGTTGGTTGCCGTGTCTGCTGCCCATCGGGCGCACCGGTCCGACGTCCTCCACCGACCCGATTTTCCTTGTACGAGCCGAGTTGATGAAAAAGCGCAACCTTGCCACCCTCCTGTGCGCCCTGAGTGCCACGGCCAGCACCAGCACCCTGGCTGCCGAGCTGGAGCTGTACGTGGATCGCAAGACCAAGCAGATCTTTGCCGAACCGGCACCGGGCCGCGACAAGCTGGGCACCTTCGTGCAGGTGGACGAAAACGGCAAATTGCCGGCATCGGCCATGCCGGCGGCACCGGCCCAGCCATTGCCGGCGGCGCCGGGGGCCAGCGCGCCCGCCGACACCGCCATCGCCCAAACCACGCCCGCGCCTGCAGCGGCACCGGCACCGGCACCGGCACCGGCACCGGCACCGGCCAAGGCCGGCGATGCCGGCAAGAAGTGGTACGACAAGCTGAGCCTGCGCGGCTACACCCAGATCCGATACAACCACGGCATCGGCGGCGATGCACAGGACCTGCGTGCACCCGGCGACCGCTTCCTCGGCAACGACCAGAGCATGGGCATCCGCCGCGCGCGCCTGGTGCTGAGCGGCGATATCAACGACCACGTGTCGCTGTACTTCCAGCCGGATTTCGCCAGCACGCCTGGCGGTTCCACCACGTCCAACTTCGCCCAGTTGCGCGATGCCTACGCCGATATCTTCTTCGACAAGAAGCGCGAGTACCGCGTTCGCGTGGGCCAGTCGAAGATGCCCTACGGCTGGGAGAACCTGCAGTCCAGCCAGAACCGGCTCACCCTGGACCGCGCCGATGCGCTCAACTCCGGCCTGCGCGACGAACGCGATCTCGGCGCGGTGTTCTACTACAGCCCCACCGTGGCCAAGGGCCGCTTCCAGGACCTGGTCAAGTCCGGCCTCAAGGGCTCTGGCGACTACGGCGTGCTCGGCGCGGGCGTCTACAACGGCCAGGGCGCCAACCGCGCCGAGCGCAACGACAGCATGCATGCGGTGGTGCATGCCACCTACCCGTTCAAGCTCGCCAACGGGCAGTACCTGGAAGTGGGCGCCGACGCCTACGCCGGCCGTTTCGTGCCGAGCGCGGCGGCGGTCAACATCGGCGGCCGCAGCTTCACCCCGGCCATCACCGAACCCGATGGCTACACCGACCAACGCGTGGCCGCCCACATCATCTACTACCCGCAACCGTTCGGGGTGCAGGCCGAGTGGACGGTGGGCCGCGGGCCGGAGCTGGATGTGGCGCAGCGCCGTATCCGCACCCGGTCGCTGAGCGGCGGTTACGTGCAGACCATGTACAAGTACGACTTCAACTACGGCACCCTGCTGCCCTACCTCAAGTGGCAGACCTACCGCGGCGGCTCCAAGTTCGACACCAATGCCCCGCGCATGCGGCTGGACGAAGTGGAGGCCGGCGTGGAGTGGCAGCCGATGGACGCGCTGGAACTGGTGTTCGCCTACTCGAAGATGAAGCGCACCGACGTCAGCACCGCGCCGTATCCGGTGGTGGAAGGCGACCTGTTGCGGGTGCAGCTGCAGGTCAATTACTGATCAGCGCAAGGTGATGGAGAACAGCGCAGCCCCCGCTTGCGGGGGCTTTCTTTATAACGCCACAACGACCTAGGCCGACACCTCTGCGCGCACGATCGCCGCGCCCGCGCTGAGCGCGCTGAGCTTGCCGCGTGCGACGTGCCGGGCGAGCGGTGCCATGCCGCAGTTGGTGGAAGGATAGAGCTTGTCGGCATCGACGAACCGCAGCGCTTTGCGCAGCGTGTCGGCGACTTCCTGCGGGGTTTCGATCGTGGCGCTTGCCACATCGATGGCACCGACCATCACCTTCTTGCCGCGCACCAGTTCGATCAGATCGATCGGCACGTGCGAGTTATGGCATTCCAGCGAAATGATATCCAGCGATGATGCCTGCAGCTTGGGAAACGACGCTTCGTACTGCCGCCACTCCGATCCCAAGGTCTGCTTCCAGTCGGTATTGGCCTTGATGCCGTAGCCATAACAGATGTGAACGGCTGTCTCGCACTTGAGTCCTTCGACCGCGCGTTCGAGCGTGGCAACACCCCAGTCGTTGACCTCGTCGAAGAAGACATTGAAGGCGGGTTCGTCGAACTGGATGATATCCACGCCGGCCGCTTCGAGCTCCCTGGCTTCCTGGTTCAGGAGCTTGGCAAATTCCCATGCCAGCTTTTCGCGGCTTTTGTAGTGCGCATCGAAGAGGGTGTCGATCATCGTCATCGGGCCCGGTAGCGCCCACTTGATCGGCTGACGGGTTTGCTGACGCAGAAATCTGGCATCGTCCACGAACACGGGCCTCGGGCGGCTCACCGCGCCAACCACGGTCGGCACGCTGGCGTCGTAGCGGTCGCGAATCCTGACCGTCTCGCGCTTCTCGAAATCGACGCCGCTGAGGTGTTCGATGAAGGTGGTGACGAAATGCTGGCGGGTCTGCTCGCCGTCGCTGACGATATCGATGCCGGCGTGCTGCTGTTCCTGCAGCGACAACCGCAACGCGTCCTGCTTGCCTTCGATCAGTGCCTCGCCCTGCAGTTTCCAGGGCGACCACAGCGTTTCGGGTTGTGCGAGCCAGGACGGCTTGGGCAGGCTACCTGCGGTCGAGGTGGGGAGCAGCTTTGTCATGACGGATGATGCCTTGCGTTTTGGTTGATCAGGGAGCGTGGCTGGACGCCCATTGCTCGAGAAGGTGCCCGTAGGGCCGGATGAAATGCTCTTCGGTGTATCTGCCTTGCGTGACGGCCAGCTGGCTGCGCTCTTCCCGGTCGTAGACGATCTGGGTGGAGGAGTAATCCTGATGTTTCAGGCTCGGCTGATAGATCGCACCCGCAGCGGAATTGGCGTTGTAGATCTCCGGCCGGTAGATCTTCTGGAAGGTTTCCATCGTGCTGATGGTGCCGATCAGCTCCAGGCTGGTGTAGTCGCCGAGCAGGTCGCCGAAGAAGTAGAACGCCAGCGGGGCAACACTGTTGGGTGGCATGAAATAGCGCACCTGCAGGCCCATTTTTTCGAAGTACTGATCCGTCAACGAGAACGCATCCTGCCTGTATTCGATACCCAGGATGGGGTGCCGATTGCCGGTGCGTCGGTAGGTCCTGCTGGTGGAGACGCTGATGCAGATGACCGGCAGCTTCTCGAAGTGCGCGGTGTACGCGTCCGAGCGCACGAAGTGCTTGAACAGCTTGCCGTGCAGGTTGCCGAAATTGTTCGGGATATTGAACCCGGAGGCATCCTGGTTGTGCGCCGGCAGCAGTACGCTGAAGTCGTAATCGCGCACATAGGACGAAAAGTTGTTCCCTGCGATGCCGTCGATGCGCGCACCGGTGTGCCGGTCGACGATGCTGGGTTTCAATATCTCGATCAACGGAAAGGCATCGTCCGGTTGGCTCTGACCGATGTTCATCTCGGCGGAGATGATCTCCAGCTCCAGCGCATAGCGGTCGCGCGTGGGATTGTCCCAATGGGCCAAATCGTTGAAGCGGTTGTTGATCATCGCCAGCGTGTTACGCAGATTCTCCTGACGACGCTGCCCCCTGGCCAGATTGGCGAAGTTCGTCGTGTTACGCGTCGTGGCCGAGGGGTGGTAGTTCTCATCGAACCACAGGCGCTTGATGGTGAAGTTCAGTGCTTGAGTCATTGCGATGTGACGCCTTGATTTCTAGGAGGAAGCGCCCGCACTCTCTGCGTTGCGGATGCTGCGGGCGGAATGCCGGACCTTAGGATCGGCGCTGGCGCTCAGGCCGCGGCCACGTCCTGCGCGGTGATGGGCCCTGCATGCCGCGTCAGTTCGATCAGCGGCAATGCCCGCTGCACCGCCAGCCTGGCCCGCTCGGCCAGCGCCTCGTTCCGCACGCGGTAGTCCACGAAATCACGGTCGGTTGCGTAGACGCCCAGCGGCAACGTGCGTGCCTGGAAGAAGCTGAAGAGCGGGCGGAGCTGGTGGTCGATCACCAATGCATGGCGTTCGCTGCCGCCGGTTGCGGCCAACAGCACGGGCGTATCGATCAGGGCGTCCTGATGGATGAAGTCGAAGAAGTGTTTGAACAAGCCGGTGAAGGAACCGCGGTAGACCGGTGTTGCCACAACCAGCACGTCGGCCTGCTCCACACGTGCAAGCTCGAGCTCCACCATCACGGGCAGTTGTGAGCGCCGCAGGGCGCCAGCGAACTGCGGTGCCAACGCCCCGAGTTCGACCAGGTGCCGCTCGCACGGCACCCGATCGGCAAGCAGATCCAGCAGGTGCTCTGCCAGGGCAACGGCCTTGGAAGGGCGTTGCATCCCGCCAGAGACCGCGACGATGCGGAGTGGGTGTGGCACGTTGACAGTCATGCAGGGTGACCTGAGCAGTGGGGGACGTCGCGTACAGCGCAAGCAACCGGGCCGGATCGGTCGGTTGCCTGCGGATTCGGCCATTGCCACGGCAATGACCGAACGACGTGCCCTGATGCTAGGGATCGCATTCAATGAAGTAAAATGGTGTTATTTCAACAATCCATGAATTCGGATCATCTGAATGCTAGAGCGCATCCATCTCAGCATCGTCCAGCAGGTCGAGCAGCAAGGCTCGTTGACCGCTGCCGCAGGCGTGCTGAATCTGACCCAATCGGCACTGAGCCACAGCATGAAGAAGCTGGAGCAGCAGTTGGGCACCGACATCTGGTTGCGCGAGGGGCGTAGCCTGCGTCTGACCCAGGCAGGCCAGTATCTGCTGGCGGTGGCGAACCGGGTGCTGCCGCAGCTGGATCTGGCCGAAGAGCGCCTGGGACAGTTTGCGCAGGGCGAGCGCGGCGCGCTGCGCATCGGCATGGAATGCCATCCCTGCTACCAGTGGCTGCTCAAACTGGTGGCGCCGTATCTGGCCATGTGGCCGGATGTGGACGTGGACGTGAAACAGAAATTCCAGTTCGGCGGCATCGGTGCGCTGTTCGGCTACGAGATCGATCTGCTGGTCACGCCCGACCCGCTGTTCAAGCCAGGGCTCAAGTTCGAGCCGGTGTTCGACTACGAGCAGGTGCTGGTCGTGGCCAAGGGCCATGCGCTGGCGTCGGCGGCCTACGTCAAACCGCAGCAGCTGACCCGCGAGGTACTCATCAGCTACCCCGTGGACCTCGAGCGCCTGGACATCTACAGCCAATTCCTGTTGCCGGCCGGCGTCACACCGCGTCGCCACAAGGCGATCGAAACCACCGACATCATGATGCAGATGGTGGCCAGTGGCCGCGGCGTGGCGGCCATGCCACGCTGGTTGGTGGAGGAATACGCCTCGAGGATGGAAGTGGTGCCTGTTCGGCTGGGTGCGCGCGGTATTTCCAAACACATCTACCTGGGCGCACGCGAAGCGGAGATCGCGATCGATTACCTGCGCGCCTTCATCGAACTGGCCCGCGCGCCGGCCGGTGCCACGGCCAAACTCGGCCAGCGATGACGAGTGCTCCCGTCGGGCGCACGCCACCCACGCTCTGGCGACCACCGACAAAGCGCTGCCACCTGTCTCTCCGTACTACCCATCGGCTGCGAGCCTGAGGCTCCGACACAGGAAGCGATGCGGCCACGCATCCCTCCGTACTGAGAACGGACTTGTCCGCGACCCTGATCACACTCTGCATTTTTCGATGATCGTCTGCCGCGGATGAGGTGTTGCAGCGCACAGCAGACCTGTCACAAGAGCGCGGTATAACCAAAATCGAATAGCAGCGAAGGGGGCGCTGCATCCGATGTCGTTGCCATGCGCGACGGCATTGCTTCTGCAACGCTCACGGAGAGATCTCGCCATGCCGAAGCCGTCGCTGTTGTCGTTCCTGTGTTCCCTCTCGCTGCTTTCTGCGCCGCTCGCTGCGGCCGAATTGCAACCCAAGCAACTGGCCGGGCCGCCGGAGGAGTTCGCGCAGATGCGCGCGCCCGATCCGGCCGAAGCGGCGATTCTGTCCAAGAGCGCCCTGCTGCCGGTGGAATTGACGCCGGCAGGTCAGGCCGCGCGTTGGCAAGGCAGCCTGCCGGTGGAGAATGGCCACCTGCGTTTCATGGTGCTGACCGGCGATCAGGCCTGGGATGCGGCTGTCGCCGCGCCGCGCACTGCCGGTGCACGCGCCGCTGCCGCACCGCAGCTGCAGGCGCAGCGCACGTTGTTGGGCAGCGCGGACAGCGGCATCGGCGGCATGCGCTATGCGGTGGAGGCAGCGCAGAACGGCAACTGGTCGCTGACGCTGCAGTCGGCATCGCCGACCGCGCAGCGCGGTTATGTGTTGATGGAAGGCGACCCGCGCACCCAGCTCGCCTCGTATCCGCGCGATCGCCAGCAACTGGTCGGCCGTTCGCTCACGCTCAATGCCATGCTCAGCGGTAACGATGCGCGCGGCGCCACCTTGCTGGCGGCGCAGGCTGGGCAGATCGATACCGCCAGCCTGCGCGTGATCGATCCGCAGGGTGCGGTGCGCATGCTGCCGATGGCAGACGACGGCGCGCACGCCGACGGCGCCGCCGGCGACGGCATCTACGGCGGCAACTTTCAGCCGACGCAGGCAGGCACCTGGATCGCGCAGGTGATCGTGCATGGGCGTGATCAGGCCGGGCAAGCGTTCGTGCGGACCAGCGAGCACGTGCTGCCGGTGCTGGACACCAGCTTGCGCCTGCTTGGCAATACGCTCAGCGCGCGCGCCGCCGATGGCACGCGGCTCATGGTGGCGCTGCCAGTGGCCGCACGGGGCAACGCGCCGTCGCACTATCGCGTGTTCGGCCAGGTCTGGGGCACCGACGCCAAAGGCAAGGACGTGCCGGTGGCGTGGATCGGCGGCATGCTGACCCCACAACAGGGGCAGCTGCCGCTGAGCCTGGACGAACGCTGGATCGCGCGTGCCGGCGCACGTGCGCCCTTCACGCTGCGCGGCCTGCGCATCGAAGATCCGGATCACTACATCCCGCTGGTGCAGGCCGGCACGCTGCCCTTGCAGGTACCGGCGCTGCGCCGTGCCAGCATCGCGCGCACCACCGGCGCCATCGACGAAAGCATGCGCATGGGCCCGCGTCCCGCCACGCTGACATCGGCACGAGTGCAACCGCAGGCTGCCGGCTCCAAGCTGGTGCTGGTGCACGGATATTGTTCGAACGGAGTCTGGCCCCAGGCGCAATTCACCAATGCCGCGTCGTTCCTGGATGCCAAACAGAACCGCAGCAACGACCAGTTCGCACAACGGCTGGCGCAGTTCGCCAATCAATGGTCCTCGTTCGCCACGGTGGCGCATAGCCAGGGCGGCATGGCCGCGCTGCATCTGTATACCTACTACTGGAGCGGCCTGGATAACGCCAGCGGCGGGCGCGTGATGCAGTCGGTCGGTACGCCCTACCAGGGCACCAACCTGTCCGGCATTCTCGCCACCGTGGGCTCGTGGTTCGGTGTAGGCTGCGGCAGCAATACCGACCTTACCTACGACGGTGCCAAGGCCTGGCTGGCCGGCATTCCGGCAGACGCGCGCGCCAAGGTCAACTACTACACCACCTCGTTCGCCAAGACCAACTGGTACACCAACGATTACTGCAACGCGGCCTCGGACCTGGTGTTGAACGATCCCGAGGACGGCACCGTGGAGCAATCCAATGCGCAGCTGCCCGGTGGCATCAATCGCGGTCATACCACCGGCCAGTGCCATACCACCGGCATGCGCGACCCGGCACAGTACCTGGATGCAAACCGCAACGCGGTGATGAACGCCAACGCGGCGAAGTGATGCGCACCTGATGTGCGACACGACGCTGGCCGGTGCGCATGCGCTGGCCAGCGTCCATGCGAGGCGACGATCTACGCCTGGGACAACGCGCGGCGAGGCCGCTTCAGCGAAACACCACGGTGCGATGTCCGTTGAGCACGATGCGATGCTCGACGTGGCGACGCACCGCGCGGGCGAGCACCAGCGATTCGGTGTCGCTGCCCACGCGCACCAGGTCGCGTGGGGTCATGGCGTGGTCGACGCGGGCGATGTCCTGTTCGATGATCGGGCCTTCGTCCAGATCTTCGGTGACGTAATGGGCGGTGGCGCCGATGATCTTGACCCCGCGTGCGTGGGCCTGGTGATACGGCTGCGCACCCTTGAAACTGGGCAGGAAGCTGTGGTGAATGTTGATCGCCCGCCCGGCCAGCGCGCGGCACAGCGCCGGGGAGAGAATCTGCATGTAGCGCGCCAGGACCACTAGATCGATCTGCAGGTCTTCGACCAGGGCCAGCAGCTGGCTTTCCTGCGCCTCGCGCGTGTCGGCGCTGACCGGCAGATGATGGAAGTCGACCCCGTAGGACGCGGCCAGCGGTGCGAAATCGGCGTGATTGGACACCACTGCGGCGATATCCACCGGCAACTGCCGGCTATGCATGCGGAACAGCAGATCGTTGAGGCAATGCCCCTGCTTGCTCACCAGCACCAGCAACCGCGCGCGGCGCCGGGCGTCGTGCAATTGCCACGCCATCTGGAATTCGTGCGCCAGGATCGAGAAGCGTTGCTCGAGGCTGGCGATCTCGGTCCCCGGGGGCTTGTCGAAATGCACACGCAGGAAGAACCGCCCGCTCTCCTCGTCGCCGAACTGCTGGGCATCGAGGATATTGCAGGCCAGATCGAACAGCAGGCCGGTGACGCGATAGACGATGCCGGTGCGGTCGGGGCAGGACAGCGTAAGGATGTAGTCGGAGCGCATGGAGCGATCATAGCCAATGCGCACGCCTGCCAGCGCAGTGCTTGCGTGCGTAACTGTCGGCGTGCAGCCAGTGCGGTTCCGCAGACGATCGGATCGGCCACGCGTCTTGCACATCGGAGCGCCCCGGATGCTCGCGTCGCCAACGCCCCATGCCTGGCGACGGCACGATCGACCGCGACACGCGCGCGCGATGCGCCTAGCGCGGCGGCAGACGCAGCATCAGGCGGCGGTTGATTTCGTTCAACTGCAGGAGCGATGCCTCCACCGACGTTTCCATCGCTTCCTGGGTCGTGATGTGCGCACGCAGATGCGCCGGGTCGGACAGCTCTCCGCGCACCAGGAATACGTTCTCGCCGACCTCGCCCACATGCCGGCTGAGCACCACATGATCGACCTGATCGAAGCCATGTTGCTTGGCCAGCGGCAGCAGGCGCGCAGCCATGCGTTCACTGGCGTCGTCGGCAGGCTTGTTCAATTCCGCATCGAGCACGCTCACCGCCTCGCGGATCTGCGCGAACAGGAAATGGTCCGGATGCTCGGGATGCTCCGGGCCGACCTGGCCCTGATCGACCACAGGCGGCGGCAGGCTCATGACGCGCTACCGGCGTGGGCCGGCGCGCGCGATCGTCGCGCGGAAAAACCGGGCCGGTTGTGCGGGTGTTGCATCGCATTCTCCCTGAAGGCGCTGTGATGGCTGGAGCGCGTTGCGCATCGCGCACACCGCAACCAGGCCGAATCGAGCAGGCACCTTAGCCGCTTGCGCAGATTGCCTCAAGCAACCCCCACGGAGAAAAACCGGTTCTTGCCGGGCAATGCCGGCGCATGACGCGGCGGCGTTCGCTCGTCCAGCGCAGGCGCTTCATGGCGAGGCACCATCTTCCGCCATCGACCGCGGCGCGTACGACTGGTACCCGGTGTCGATCACCGGTTGCAGGGACCGCAAAGCGAGGCGTCGTATCGCAAACACGTCAGGCCGTCGCTGCTGCCGACACTATGCCTGGCCCGCGCGACGCGCCGCCACCTCGGCCAGCACCGCCCAATCGGCGTTGCCGTCGCCATGCGCGATCGCTGCATCCAGTTCGGCGCGCAACAGTTCGCCCAGCGGCATCGGCACCTGTTTCTGCGCGGCGGCCTGGATCGCCAGATCCACGTCCTTGCGGCCCAGCGTGGCGGTGAAGCCGGCCGGGAGGTACTGGCGCTGCATGATCAGCCTGGCATAGCCCTGATATGCCGGCGCGGCGAACAAGGTGCTGGTGAGCATGTCGAGGAACTGGGTGGTCTCCACGCCGTGACCACGGGCCAGCGTGCTGGCCTCGGCCATGGCGCCGATGGCGCTGGCCAGACAGACATTGGCCGCCAGTTTCACTGCATTGGCCTGCTCGGGTGCATTGCCGATCGGCCAGGTCCGCTGCCCGAGTACGTCGAACATCGGCCGCACCCGCGCCAGCGCTGCAGCGTCGCCGGCGGCCAGGATGTTGAGGTTGCCCGCCTGCGCCACATCGACGCGACCCAACACCGGTGCCGCCACGTAGGCGATACCGCGTTCGGCATGCAATGCGGTCAGCTCGCGCGCCAGCGCCACCGAGATGGTGGCCATGTTGACGTGCACGCTGCCGGCCGGCAGCGCATCCAGCACGCCGCCTTCCAGCACGATCTGACGCACCGCGTCGTCGTCGGCGAGCATGGAAAACAGCAACGGACCGTGTGCCGCATCCCGTGCCTGCATCACCACCGTGGCACCGGCCTCCCGCAGCGGCTGCGCGCGTTCGGGCGAACGGTTCCAGACGCTCAGCTCGAAGCCGCCGCGCAGCAGGTTATGCGCCATCGGCAGGCCCATCGTGCCCAATCCGAGAAATCCTATCGGCATGCGTGTCCTCTCCGGTATGGCGTGCGTGCGTCAGCTGGCGAACACGCCGCGTGCGTGGCGCGGCTCGCAGCGCAGGTATTGCGGTGCCGGGGTGACGGTGGCGCCCAACGCGGCGGCGGCATGCCACGGCCAGCGCGGGTCGTACAGGATGCCGCGCGCCAGCGCGATGGCGTCGGCCTGGCCCTCCTGCAGGATCGCCTCGGCATGTGCCGGCTCGGTGATCAGGCCCACACCGATCACCGGCGTGGCGACCTGCGCACGGATCGCCTGCGCAAACGGAATCTGGTAACCCTCTTGCAGCGGGATCTGCTGGCGCGGATCCAACCCGCCGCTGGAAACATGGATGTAGTGCGCGCCACGCGCATCCAGTGCCTTGGACAGCGCGATGCTCTGCTCCAGATCCCAGCCGCCTTCCACCCAATCGGTGGCCGACAGGCGCACGCCCACCGCCACCGTATCGGACACCGCCGCACGCACGGCATCGAAGATGCGCAGCGTCAGCCGCATGCGATTGTCCAGCGACCCGCCATAGGCATCGGTGCGCTGGTTACTCAACGGCGAGAGAAACTGATGCATCAGATAGCCATGCGCAGCATGCAGCTCGATCAGCTGCAGGCCCAGGCGTTCGGCACGGGTGGCCGAGGCCACGAACGCCGCCACCACCGCATCGATACCGGCCTCGTCCAGCGCCTGCGGCAACGGCTGCCCGTCGCGGAACGCCAGCGCCGAAGCGGACACGGTCTGCCAACCGTGCGGATCGGTGGGCGCGATCGCCTCGCCGCCGTTCCACGGCAGATCGGTGGATGCCTTGCGCCCGGCATGCGCCAGCTGGATGCCGATCGGCATCGGCGACCAGCGACGCACCGAGTGCAGCACGTCAGCCAGCGCACGCTCGCTGGCATCGTCGTAAAGACCGAGATCGGCGTAGCTGATGCGCCCTTCCGGTAGCACCGCGGCCGCCTCCAGGATCAGCAGGCCGGCGCCCGATTGCGACAGCGTGCCCAGATGGATGCGATGCCAATCGGTGGCGCAGCCGTCCTGTGCCGAGTACTGGCACATCGGTGCGATGACGATGCGGTTGGCGAGCGCGAGCGGACCGAACGCGATGGGAGTGAACAACTGGCTCAAGGCAACATCCAGGCGCAACAGGGGGTTGCCCATTGCACTGCGTGCCGCGCCGCCGCACAACCGCGGCAATGGATCACTGCGTCATGCGGAGCGCGCGCTGTCGTAATGGGAGGCCGCAGCGCGCAGCGGGTCCGCCGGCGCGTGCAGGAAGGCCAACGCCTGCGCGCACGACTGTTCCACCTTCAATGTGAGCAGTTCGTCGGCGCGGGTGCGACCGAAATTCAGTGCGGCGATCGGCAGGCCCGACCGCGCGGCCGCCTGTACGAAGCGAAAGCCCGAGTACACCATCAACGAGGAGCCCACCACCAGCACCGCGTCGGCGGCCTGCAGGTGCGCGAATGCGCGCTCCACCCGCTCGCGCGGCACGTTCTCGCCGAAGAACACCACATCCGGCTTGAGGATGCCACCGCACGCCGGGCACGGCGGCACCGCAAACGTCTCGAAGGCGACGTCGTCCAGATCCGCATCGCCGTCGGGCGCCTGTGCGGCATCCAGCTCCACCCAGCCGGGATTGGACTGTTCGAGCAGCCACTGGAATTCGGTGCGCGGCATGCGGCGTTCGCAGCCCATGCAACGCACCACATCCAGCCGCCCGTGCAGATCGATCACCGCCTGGCTGCCGGCGGCCTGATGCAGGCGATCCACGTTCTGGGTCAGCAGCAGTTCCAGCTGGCCGCGCACTTCCAGCGCGGCCAGCGCGTGATGGGTCGCGTTGGGTCGCGCCAGCCCGAACCGCGGCCAGCCGACCAGGCTACGCGCCCAGTAGCGTTGACGCGTGGCGAGCTCGCCCATGAAGGCCTGGAATGTCACCGGTTGCGGGCGCTTCCAGCCCCCTTGCAGATCGCGATAGTCGGGAATGCCCGAATCGGTGCTGCAGCCGGCACCGGTCAGCACGAACAGGCGTTGGTGGGTCTGGATGAATTCCTGTAACGCATCGCCGTCTGGTGCGGGAACAACGCTCATGGTGCGACTCCGATAACGTGGAAAACACGCGCCATGCCACCGCAGCCTGCTCGTTGCGAGACGACGCTGGCGCCGCGGTCTGCGCGCCGCAGCCGACCACCAGGCGGCAGACACGGATACGCGAGTACCGCCGCAGCGGATGCAGCAGGCACCGTACGCGAGACACGAACGCAAGCGCATGATCTGGGGTGACATCGCTCGATTCCAAGCCAACCGCGGTCTGACGCGTGCATGGCCATGCAGCTGCAACGGCGAACTGCCGCTGCACTGCACCGGACGCGACAATGGCTCCGTCACGGTCGGCGTGGCTGCCTTCGCAGCCACGTGCACCGTCGAGATGGCTCTGGCCACGCAGCACTGCCTGCCGCACGAAGCCACGGGCACCCGCTGCCACCTGCGGCGCGCCGGCTCACTCCCCGCGCGGCGGATGCGGCGCGAACCGGCCGTAGGGACGGGTGTCGTCGGCGCGTTTGCGCAGGACGTGCGCGGCAGCCAACGCCATGCCGAGCAGGCTCAGGCTCATCCCCACCAGGCCGGCCCAGCCGCCGTGTTGCCAGAACCAGCCGCCCATCGCACCGATCACGCTGGAGCCGGCGTAATACGCCAGCAGGTACAACGAGGCGGCGTGGCTACGATGTGCGCCACCAAGCCGGCTCACCCAGGCGCTGGCGGCCGAATGCGCGATGAAGAATCCGATGGTCAGCAACACGATGCCGCCCACCACCAGCGCCAGCGCATGTGTCAGCGTCAGTACCACACCCAGCACGCAGCAGACGATACCGGCACTGACCACCGGCCCGCGGCCGAAGCGATCCGAAGCCCCACCGGCCACCGAGGAGCTGACGATGCCGAACACGTAAGCGCTGAAGATCATGCCGATCTGGCTCTGGCTGAGCGCGAACTCCGGCCCGCCCAGGCGAAAGCCGGCGTAGTTGTAGACGCTGACGAACACGCCCATCAGCAGGAACGGCAATACGAACAGCCACGGCAGGTTGCGATCGCGCAGCTGCCCGGCCCAGGCGCGCAGATGGAACTGCAGGTTGATGCCATGCCGGCGCACGAAATGGCGTGAGGGCGGCAGCAACCAGACGAAGGCAAGCGCACACAGCAGGTCGAGTACGCTCAGCAGGGCCAGGGCGGTGCGCCAGTCGCTGTGATCGGTCAATACGCTCATCAGGATGCGCCCGCTCATGCCGCCGAACGCATTGCCGGCCACGTACAGGCCGGTGGCCGCGCCCAGCTTGTGCGGAGGCAGTTCCTCGCCCAGGTACACCATCGCCACGGCCGGCACGCCGCCCAGCGCGATCCCGGACAGGGTGCGGACGACCACCAGTGCGCCCCAGTGCGGCAGGAATGCGGCGATCAGGTTGAGTACGGCGGCCAGCGCGATGGAGGCGAACATCAGCCCACGCCGGCCCAGGTTTTCCGACACCGCTCCGGCACAGAAGATCGCGATCGCCAACCCGGCGGTCGCCAGCGACAGCGGCAGCGAGGCCACGGCCGCATCCACGCCGAACGTCCGGGCGAATTCCGGCAACACCGGTTGCACGCTGTAGAGCAGCGAGAAGGTGGCGAAGCCGGCCAGGAACAGCGCCAGCCGGATCCGGCCGATGGCCGGGGCGGCGGTAACAGCGCCCGGGTCGGCCATCGGCAAGCTGCGGGAAAAACGATCGGAAGACGGCACGGCAGCAGCAACGACATCGGGAGCGGCGAGTATTCGCCCGGCGGCACCCCCTGTCCAATATATGATACTGGCGGTTGCCATATGTAAAACAGATGCCATGGAGCTGCGTCACCTGCGTTACTTCCTTGCGGTCGCCGAAGAAGGCAACTTCACCCGCGCGGCCACGCGGGTCGGCATCGGCCAGCCGCCGCTCAGCCAGCAGATCCAGACGCTGGAGCGCGAGCTGGGCACCGCCTTGTTCCGCCGCACCCACAGCGGCGCCGAGCTGACCGCCGCCGGCGAGGCTTTCCTGGGCGAGGTGCGCCGCGTGCTGGCCGACGTGGAGCGGGCTGCCGAGACCGCCAGGCGCGTGGCGCGCGGAGAGTCCGGCCGGCTGCGCATGGGGCTCACCGCTTCGGCCGCCTTCAGTCCGGTGGTGCCGCGGTTGATCCGCGATTTTCGCCGGCAATGGCCGCAGGTCGAGCTATTGCTGGAAGAAACCAATACCGCCAGCCTGCTCGTGGGGCTGACCGACGGGCGCCTGGATGCGGCGTTCGTGCGCTACGGATTGAGCACGCCACCGGATCTGCAGCTGCTGCGCTTTGCCGACGAGCCCATGAAGATCGCCGTGCCTGCCGCGCACCCGCTGGCTGCGCGCACCAGTGCACCGTTGGCAGCGCTGGCCGGCGAGCCCTTCATCCTGTTTCCGCGCAGTTTCGGCTCCAGCCTGTACGACGAAATCCTGGCCGCCTGCCGCGAGTCGGGCGTGACCTTGCGCATCACCCAGGAAGCGCCGCAGATGTCATCCATCATCAACCTGGTGGCCGCCGAACTGGGCGTGTCGGTGGTTCCCGCCTCCACCGCGCAACTGCAGCGCCCCGGCGTGCGCTACCTCGACATCACCGGCCGCATGCCGCTGGCGCGTCTGGCCCTGGCGGCCGCACCCGATGCGCTGGAGAACGCACCGTTGGTGCGGCATCTGTGGGCGCTGGCGCAGCAGATCTGAGCGTCCGCTCCGCGCCCCGGCAATGCCGCTGCGGCCGCGGGCACCTGGCCCGCCTGGGATCGGCGCCGGCAGGCCCGGCGCGTGCAGTCGCATGTCCGCCAGTGGGCGCCTGCACCATCGACGCCGCATGCGTCGTTGGCGCGCCGCAACGACGATGCGCGCTTGACCTCAACCTTGCTTGAGGTTGTTCAATGCGGGCTCCCCCACTTCCGATCCATCGCCATGCGCCTGCGTCAGCTCGTCCTGCCCTGTCTCGATCCCGACCTCAGCCTGCGTTTCTACCGCGACGTGCTGCAATTGCCGGTCCACGGCACCACGCTGCGCATCGGCTGGACGACGCTGGAATGCGTCCAGGCACAGCAGCCGGTGGGCAGCGTGCACCTGGCTTTCAACGTGGCACCGTCGCGGTTCGACGCCGCTGCACAATGGATCGGCGCACGCGCCAGCGTGCTGGGCGACGCGCAGGGACGGCAGCGTTTCGCACTGGATGGCGCCTGGCAATCGCAGTCGGTGTATTTCGCCGGCCCCGATGGGGCGGTGCTGGAACTGATCGCGCGCGATGCGCTGCAGGATGCGGCCACGGGCCAGGGCGCGTTTCATGGCAGCGAGTTGCTGTGCCTGAGCGAGATCGGCCTGCCCAGCCACCATGTGCAGACCGTGACCGAGAGCGTGGTCCATCATTTCGGACTGCGCCCCTTCGCACCGGCGGTCGAGGGCTTTGTCGCACTGGGCGACGATCACGGTCTGTTGATCGTGGTGGACCAGCGTCGACGATGGTTTCCGCAACAACGCCAGTTGCCGTGGGCCGATGGCGTTCGCGTGAGCGTGGATGCGCCCCAGCCAGGACTGCATCTGCGCGATGCACAGGGGTGGGAACTGCTCGCGGCCTAGCACACGGCCCATGCCTGGCCGGGGCGATCGCACAGGCCATTGGCGCATCGCCTGGCGCTGGCCGCTTTCGGCACGCCGCTCGCCCAGCGATGCCGGGCGCCGCATGCAGCCGTTCGTTCAATCCGCTGCGGCGGGCACCGGCAGGCCGAAGAAGCTGCGCGCTGCCGCCGTGCTGTTGCCGGCGGTCACCGCCACGTCTTCGCCGCGGTCGCGCGCCAGCTCCTGCACGATGTGCGATAGAAACATCGGCTCGTTGCGGCGGTCCTTGGGCATGGGCTTGAGCGTCCGCGGCAGCAGGTAGGGCGCGTCGGTTTCGATCATCAACCGGTTGGCGGGGATGTTGCGCACCAGCTCGCGCAGATGCGCGCCGCGGCGTTCGTCGCATAGCCAGCCGGTGATGCCGATATAGAAATCGCGGTCCAGATAATCGAACAATTCCTCGCGCGTACCGGTAAAGCAGTGCACCACTGCCGCACCCAGCGTGCCGTCGAAGCTGCGCAGGATCGCCAGGAAATCCGCATGCGCGTCGCGCTGGTGCAGGAACAGCGGCTTGCCGCTGTCGGCGGCCAGTTGCAACTGGCCTTCGAATGCCTTGTGTTGCGCCGGGCGCGGCGCGAAGTCGCGAAAGTAATCCAGGCCGCATTCGCCGACGGCCACGACCTGCGGATGGGCATGCAACGCGCGCATTTCCGCTGCGCATTCGGCGGTGAATTCCACGGCGTGATGCGGGTGCACGCCGGCGGTGGCGTACAGCAATCCGGGGTGCTGCTGGGCCAGCTGCAGGGCCAGCGGGGAATGCTCGCGGCTGGCGCCGGTGATCACCAACTGCGCCACTCCCGCCTCGCGTGCGCGTTGCAACACCGCATCGCGATCGCGGTCGAAGGAGTCGTGGGTCAGGTTGGCGCCGATGTCGATCAACTGCATGGTGCGGGTGTCGTCTGAAGAGCAGATGCGATTGTACCGGGTGGGCGTTGCCCTCATCCGCCCTACGGGCACCTTCTCCCGCGAGCGGGAGAAGGCAGACGCAGACGCAGACGCAGACGCAGACGCAGAAGCAGAAGCAGAAGGCAGCAAGTGTTGGCGCTTCCTTCTCCCGCTGGCGGGAGAAGGTGGCGCGCAGCGCCGGATGAGGGGCTACCCCACCACCGGCACCGTCATCGCATCGATCTTCGCCGCCAGCGCCTGGATCGCCAGCTGCGCCGAGCGCGAGAGCTGGCGTTGCGGGGCCACGCACAGGGCCAGCGTCATCGGCTTGGTCAGGTGCTGGCGAAACGGCACGAACGCCAGCCTTCCGTCGGCCACATCGGGGGCCGCATCCAGCCACGACATCAAACCGACCCCGGCGCCGGCACGCACCAATCCGCGCAGGGTGCGCACGTCGTTGCAATGGGTGAGCCGCTTCACGTCGATGTGCTGGCGCTGGTACAGCACCTTGGCGTGCTCGCCGACGATCAACGGCGCAGCCGGCAGCAACAGTCGGTGTTCCAGGGTTTCGCTCAACTGCAACTCGGAGCGGCCGCTCAGCGGGTGGCCGATCGGCATTGCGATCCCCAGCGGAATATCGGCGAACGCGCGCACCTCCAGGTCCACGCTGCTCACCGGGTCGAGCAACAGGCCGATATCCACGTCGGCCGAGGTCACCATCTCCATCACCCGCTGGTTGCGCGCGGTGGAGAGGTTGAAGGTGATGCCCGGGTACTCCTGCACCAGCGATGCCACCGCCGCCGGCACCACGCCTTCGCTGAGCGCGTCGATCATGGCGATCTCCACATGCCCGCGGCGCAGCCCCTTGAGCTCGTCGAAGCGTTCCAGCGTACGCGCATAGGCCTTCTCCCAGCCGCGCACGTCCACCAGCAGCAGCTCGCCGGCGGCAGTGAGCCGCAGCCGGCCGGGCAGGCGTTCGAACAACTGCGCCCCCAGCTCCTCTTCGGCCTTGAGGATCTGGCGGTCGATCGCCGAGGCCGACACGTGCAGCACCTCGGAAGCCTTGCGGATGCTGCCGCAGCGGGCCACTTCGATGAAGTATCGGGTGAAGCGGGAGAAGGTCAGCATGGGGCAGGACTCGGTTGGCGTTGCGTTTTTTGCAATGGCTAGACGGAAAAACGATGTTTGATCACACACCCCCGGCTTCCTAGAGTCAATCCAGGCCCCTGCGTCAGGGGCCGCTCCCGCCTCACGCCAGAGACCGCCCCATGGATGTCGCTGTCCCCGCCCTCCCCCTGCACTGCACCTTCGAAGCCGCCGATTGGCAGCGCCTGGCCCAGCACTGGCACGCCGTGGCGCTGAGCAGCGAAGTCGGGCAGGCGCCATTCAAGGCCACCCTGCTGGACGAGCCACTGGTGCTGTACCGATTGGGCGACGAGCTGGTGGCCGCGCGCGATGTCTGCCCGCACCGCGGTGTGCCGCTGAGCATGGGTACCGCCGATGGCGGCGGCGTGGTGTGCGCCTACCACGGGCTGCGCTTCGGTTCGGGCGGGCGCTGCAATCACATCCCGGCCAGTCCAGATCAGAACATTCCGGCCAGGATGCGCCTGCACACCTATGCGGTGGCCGAGCGCTACGGCCTGATCTGGGTGTGCCTGGCCAAGCCGGCCGGGGTGAGTGAGGCCGAGGTGCAGATTCCGCCGATGCCCGGCTGGGACGAAGAAGGTTTCCAGCAGATCGTGTGCCCGGCCTTCGACATCGCCGGCAGCGCCGCACGGCAATTGGAAGGCTTCATCGACGTGGCGCATTTCGCGTTCGTGCACACCGCGACATTCGCCCAGCCCGACAAGCGCGAGGTGCCGGCCTATACCACCACCGAGACACCCACCGGTTTCGACGCCGATTACCTCAGCAGCGTGGCCAACTATTCGGTAGACATGCCGCTGCCGGACGTGGACCCGGAGTTCCAGTGGCTGCGGCACTTCGAAGTGCATCTGCCGTTCACCGCCACGCTCACCATCCATTTCCCGGTGCCGGGCAAGCGGTTGGTGATCATGAATGCCGCAAGCCCCGTGTCCAAGCACAAGACGCGCCTGCTGGTGCCGATCGCACGCAATTTCGACACCCATCTGCCGGTGGAGGACGTGCATGCCTTCAACCTGCGCGTGTTCGAGGAAGACCGCGCCATGGTCGAAGCACAGCGGCCCGAATACCTGCCGCTGGACCCGCTGCTGGAGGTGCATATCCCCGCCGACCGCAGTTCGATCGCCTACCGCCGTGGCCTGCGCAGTCAGGGCTACAGCGACTTCTTCCTGCGTTGACCGCCAAGGAGCGCGCCATGGGCCTGCATGAAGTGCGCGTTGCCGCCGTGGCCGAGCAAGGCCACCGCCAGCGTGCGATCCGCCTGGAGCCGATCGATGCCGAGCTGCCGGCGTTCGAGGCCGGCGCGCACGTGGACCTGCATCTGCCGGACGGATTGATCCGCCAGTATTCGATCGCCAGCGCCCCGCATGCGCGCGACCACTACCTGCTGTGCGTCAAGCTGGCCGATGCCTCGCGCGGCGGCTCGCGGCATCTGTGCGAGCAGCTGTCGCCCGGCGATCGCCTGCGCATCTCCAGCCCGCGCAATCTGTTCCCGCTGCGTGCTGGCGAACGGCATGTGCTGCTGGCCGCCGGGATCGGCATCACCCCCTTGCTGTCAATGGCCGAGGCGCTGGAAGCGCGTGGTGAATCCTTCGTCCTGCACTACTACGCGCGCCGGCATGCCGACGTGGCGTTCGGGCAGCGGTTGCAACAGGGCTTTTCGCACGGCCAGGTGCACATGCACTTGAGCGAAGGCGGCCAGAGCCCGCGCGTGCACCTGCCCGACGCACTCGTCCAGGCGCGCGCGCGCGACCAGCTCTACCTGTGCGGGCCGGCTGCGTTCATGGACCACTTCACCGCCGTCGCCAGGGCGCAGGGCTGGGCGGAATCGCAGGTGCACCGCGAGCACTTCGCCGCCACCGCGCCGGAACTGCCCGACGCTGCCGACCGTGCCTTCGAGGTGGAGCTGGCCGCCAGCGGCCGTGTGGTGCAGGTGCCGGCCGGGTGCAGCATCGCCGGCGCCTTGCTGGATGCCGGCATCGACGTTCCGCTGTCCTGCGAGCAGGGCATGTGCGGAGCCTGCTTGACCGGCGTGATCGCCGGCCTGCCCGATCACCGTGACAGCGTACTCAGCGCCGCCGAACACGCCGCCAATGCGCAGATCACCCTGTGCTGCTCGCGCAGCCGCTCGCCGCGCCTGGTGCTGGACCTGTGAGTGGGCAAGCGGCGTGCAGGGTGGCCATGCGCCACCATGATCTCGGCACGGCCGGGCTGGAGACCGGGTGCCGCCAGGCCGCGATCGCGCGCGGCGGCAGCACGCGGTGGTGGAAAATCGGGGCGTGCCGTGCAAGATGAGCGGCGCGTGCGCTGCGCGCACTTGATTCTGCGTTGAAGAGACTGCGCCGATGCCTGCCTACACTGTGTTCACCCGATCCCCTCGCGGGCGCGCACGCTGATGCGCTGGCCCCAATTCGCACTGGCCGCCAATGGCAGCAGCGTCCGCACCGAAGTGCTGGCCGGCGCCACCACCTTCCTGACGATGGCCTATATCGTCTTCGTCAATCCCGACATCCTGGCCACCACCGGCATGGACCACGGCGCGGTGTTCGTGGCGACCTGCCTGGCCGCTGCGCTGGGCTCGCTGCTGATGGGCGTGCTGGCCAACTACCCCATCGGCATGGCGCCGGGCATGGGCTTGAATGCGTTCTTCGCCTTCAGCGTGGTCGGCACGCTGGGCTATCGCTGGCAACAGGCGCTCGGGCTGGTCTTCGTATCCGGCTGCGTGTTCCTGCTGTTGACCCTCACCGGCGCACGTCGCTGGTTGGTGGACGGCATCCCGCCCGCGTTGCGCAGCGCGATCGCGGCCGGTATCGGCTTGTTCCTGGCGTTGATCGGCCTGCAGAAGGCCGGGCTGGTGGTCGCCCATCCGCAGACCTTGCTGACCCTGGGCGATCTGCACCGGCCCGAACCACTGCTGGCGCTGGCCGGGCTGCTGCTGATCGGCGTGCTGGACGCGCGCCGCGTGCGCGGGGCGATGCTGCTGGGCATCCTGGCGATCACCGCCGCCGCCCTGGCGCTGGGGCTGGTGCAGTACCAGGGGATACTCTCGCCGCCGCCCAGCCTGGCGCCCACCCTGCTGCAACTGGATGTCGGCGGCGCACTGCAGGCACACGGCGAGCGCGGCGCGCTGACCGCGGTCCTGCATGTGGTGCTCATCTTCGTGCTGGTGGAAATGTTCGATGCCACCGGCACCCTGATGGGCGTGGCGCAGCGCGCTGGCCTGCTGCGCACCGCCGCGCAACGTCGGCAGTTCGACCGCGCCCTGCTGGCCGACAGCACTGCCATCCTGGCCGGTTCGCTGCTCGGCACCTCCAGCACCACCGCCTATGTGGAAAGTACCGCCGGCGTGCAGGCGGGTGGGCGGACCGGCCTCACCGCGCTGGTGGTCGCCGCGTTGTTCCTGCTGGCCTTGCTGTTCTCGCCGCTGGCGGCAATGGTGCCTGCCTATGCCACCGCACCGGCACTGATCTATCTGGCGTCGATGATGCTGCGCGAATGCACGCAGGTCCGTTGGGACGATGTCGGCGACGCGCTGCCGGCGGCCCTGTGCATGCTGGCGATGCCGCTCACCTATTCCATCGCCACCGGCCTGGCGTTCGGCTTCATCGCCTATGCCGCGCTAAGGCTGGGCAGCGGTCGCTGGCGCGGCGTGCACCCGGCAACCTGGGCGATCGCCGGCCTGTTCGTGCTGCGTCATGCGCTGGAATGAGCCGATGCGCGCCTGCCTGCGCGCGACGGCCGGCGATCTTGGCGCGCATGTTCGCCACCTGCGAGACAGCGTTCGCGCTGCGCCGTCGGTCATGCGCACGCACGCCGGCCGGGTAGCACCGCTCCCGTGGCGGGGCCGGCGCAGGGCCGCCGGCGCAGTCTGCGACGGTCAGCGCAGGTCTTGCCGCTTGCATTGCGCAGGCCATCGCGTTGAAGTGGCAGCAGCCCGCGGCGCCAGCTTGGCTGCATGCGGCGCATCCCATCAGCCCCGTTGCCGCACGCTCACCCGCGTGCGGCGACCAGACACCCCGTGGTCCTTCCCGAGTTCGTCCCGCATGTCGATCCTCCATCGCTGCCTGATCCTGAGTGTGTGCGCGCTGCTGCCCGTCGTTGGCCATGCACGTACGCAGCCCGCCTCGGCGCAGCAACGCGAGCAGCAGATCACACAACTGTTTCGCAATGCCGCTGCGCAACCGGCGCAACTGCGTGCCTGGTTGCAGGCGATGCCCAAGGGCGGCGACCTGCACAACCATCTGTCCGGCTCGGTGTATGCCGAGGACTACCTGCGCTGGGCCAGCGAGGACGAAGCCTGCGTGCAGCTGGACGACCTGAGCCTGCGCGCGCCGCCATGCGGCAAGGACCAGGTGCCGGCCCGCGACCTGGCCGCACGCGATGCGGCGCTGTATGGGCGGGTGGTGGATGCGATGTCGATGCGCAGCTTCGTGCCGAGCGCCGCACACCCCACCGGGCATGGTCAGTTCTTCGGCAGCTTCGGCAAGTTCGAGGCGGTGGTGCGCACCCGCGTGGCCGACACCGTGGCGGCCGTGCTCGAGCAGGCCGCGCGCGACCGTGTGGCATACGTGGAGATCATCGCCAACCCGCCGCAGATGGAGCAGGCCGCGCAGCGCATGCAGGCACTGCCCTGGTACGGCGGCGACGACAGCGCCAATCTGGCTGCACTGCAGGACGCACTGCCGCCGCTGGTGCAGGCTGCACAGGCCGCGCTTGCCGATACCGACGCGCAGGTGCGCCGCGTGCTGCGCTGCGACCGCACCGATGCGCATCCGGGCTGCGGGGTGGAATACCGCTACGTGCCGTATGTGTTGCGCGTACTGCCACAACCGATGGTGTTCGGGCAGATGGCGCTTGCCCACGCGCTGGTGGCCGCCGGTGGCAGCCGTGCGGTCGCGGTGAACATCGTCGCGCCGGAAGACAACCCGGTGGCGTTGGCCGACTACACGCGGCATATGGCCATGTTCGGCTTCTTCGCCACGCGCTACCCGAACGTGCCGCTGTCCCTGCATGCGGGCGAGCTGACGCTGGGCCTGGTGCCGCCGGCGCAGTTGCGCTCGCACATCCGCCAGGCCGTGGATGCCGGCGCACGCCGCATCGGCCACGGCGTGGACCTGCCTTACGAAGACGATGCGGGCGAACTGTTGCAGCGCATGCGCCGGCAGCAGATCGCGGTGGAGATCAACCTGACCAGCAACGATGTGATTCTTGGCATCAAGGGCGCGCAGCACCCGCTGGCGATGTACCTGCGCGCCGGCGTACCGGTGGTGCTGTCCACCGACGATGCCGGCGTGTCGCGCGCCGACATGACCCACGAATACCAACGCGCCGTGCAGGAGCAGGGCATCGATTACCCGACACTCAAGCGGCTGGCGCGCAACGGCTTGCGTTACAGCTTCCTGCCGGGCGCCGATCTGTGGGCTGCCGACGGCGCCGCCGTGCCGGCCTGCCGCGATGCGCTCCAACACGAAACCGACGATGCCGGCTGCCGCGGCTTTCGTCAGGCCAGCGCGAAGGCGCGGCTGCAATGGCAGCTGGAAATCGACCTGGCGCAGTACGAACGCGCGTTGCTGGCGCAGCGCAGTTAGCGCCTGCGACGCATGAGCGCGCCTGAGCGCGAACAGGCTGCACCGGTAACGTTTCGTCACACGCAGGGACGCGCCTGCCCACGCAACATCCGCTGCATCTCCACTGCAAGACATCCACCTCCACGACCCAAGCGCAATGACCGCACCTTCTTCCGCCACACCCAGACGCCGCGTCATCCTCGAAGACGATATCGATGGTTTCACCCCCGCGCATGTGCTGCTGTTGCAATCGCCCGAAGTGGAGGTGCTCGGCATCAGCGCGGTCAGCGGCAACATCTGGCGCGACGAGGCGCTGGCGCACACCTGCCGCCTGCTGGAACTCACCGGACACCCGCATATTCCGGTGCTGCCCGGCCCGGTGCACCCGCTGCTCAACAGCGAGGCCGCCACCGAACGTTGGGAAGCGCTGTACGGCAAACTGGTCTGGAAGGGTGCGTGGACCCGGCACTGGGTGGATGGCGACACCGTGCAGAGCGCACCGCGCTATCACGCACACGACGTGGTCCCCGATCTGCCGCTCGGCAACCCGAGCGTGGTGCGCCCCCGCGACGAGCCGGCCGCATTGTTCATGCTGCGCATGGTGCGCCAGTACCCGGGCGAGGTCAGCATCGTGGCCACCGGTCCGTTGACCAACCTGGCGTTGGCGCAGTCGCTGGATCCGGCCTTCGCCACGCTGGCGCGCGAGCTGGTCTACATGGGTGGCAGCCTCAATCCGCGGCAGCAGCGCGACAGCATCAGCGCACGCCAGTTCGCACGCGAGTTCGTCAACTCGCCGCGCCGCGAATTCAATATCCGCTGGGATCCGGAAGCCGCCCGCATCGTCATGCATGCCCCGTGGCGCAAGATCACCATGGTGCCGGTAGACCCTTCCACCGCCACCGAACTCACCCCGCACCTGCTCGCGCGCATGAGTGCCGCCGACACGGCGATCGGGCATGCGCTGCGCCGGCGCGAGCCGGGCTTCCCGATGTGGGATGAGCTGGCCACGGCACTGTGGCTGCGCCCGGAATTGGCCACACGCACCGAGACGCTGTACATCGACACCAACACCGCCTTCGACGCAGGCTATGGCGACATCCTGTCGTGGGCGCCGGGCTACCAGCCCGGGCTGGGCGAACAGGCGCAGACGGTGGTGCATGCGGTGGATGTGGACGCGTTCGAGCAGTTGCTGGTGGAGCGCCTCACCGCACCGCAGCCGCCGGCCGTGGGCAGGCCGTTACCTCCGCTGCCACGGGACGAAGCGGCACGCGGAACAGATGGAGGAGTTGATCACGACGTGTCACGCGTTGCGTAGGTAGAACGCGATCCATCGCGCGCCTGACGAATCGTCGACCGGCCGGGCACCCTGACCCAAACCCCTCTCCCGCAGGAGAGGGGCAGCTTCCGGGACTGAGACGAAATGACGCCTCATGCCGCCCCCGCATGCTTTGATCGCAAAGGCACCCCAACAATGCAGCTGCAACCCGCATTTCCGCATTTCCATCGAATCCTTCCATCCGCAGCGCAAGCCTCATCCAGTTCTCGACTGCAGTAACCAGATTACTCAGCTCATGCGCTGTATTGCAGTCAATTGCACCGCGTTCCCACGCACCACCAACAACTCATTGACTGCAATCAACCAAGAAACCCGATTTACCGATTCCCAATTCCCAACCCCAAGGTGACCCATGCAACTCCCAGCGCAGTGGCAAGCCGGCATCGATCGCAATACCGATATCCTGCGCGGCCATGCGCACGTGTTGGCCAGCTTCACCCCGCCACGCGCCGCCACCCATGACACGGCCGGCCCGCGGGGCCAGATCGCGGCCATCGTTGCCACCACGCGCAGCCAGCCCGCGCAAGCCGCGCGCCTGGCCACCCAGACCCTGACGCGCATCCACCAGGCCAACGACCGCCTGTGTGCAATCACCCGCCTGCTGCCGGCACGCGCCGCCGCCGATGCCGCGCGGGTGCAGGCGGCGCTGAGCGGTGGCAGCGATGGCGGCGCACTGGCAGGCGTGCCGTTCGTGGTCAAGGACCTGTTCGATGTTGCCGGCCAGGTCACCACGGCCGGCGCGATGCTGCGTGCGCAGGCCGCACCGGCCAACCGCGATGCGGCGGTGGTGCAGCGCCTGAGCGATGCCGGTGCGGTGCTGATCGGCACCGCCAACATGGACGAATTCGCCTACGGTTTCGCCACCGTCAACGCCCACTACGGCACCACCGCCAACCCGCACGACCATCAGCATCTGGCCGGCGGCTCGTCCGGCGGTTCGGCGGCGGCGGTGGCGGCGGGGCTGGTGCCGTTCGCGCTCGGCTCGGACACCAACGGCTCGATCCGCGTTCCTGCTGCGCTATGCGGCGTGTACGGCCTGCGCCCGACCCATGGCACGGTGCCGCTGCAGGGCGTGTTCCCATTCGTCGAGGCGCTGGATGTGGTCGGTCCATTCGCCACTTCGGTGGCCGATCTGCGCCGCGTGCACGAGGTCGTGTGCGGGCAGCCGCTTGCCACCTGCAACGTGGCCAGCCTGCGCATCGCCCGGCTCGGCGGCTGGTTCCAGCGCAATCTCGACCCCGAGCTGGAGGCCGGCCTGGGTGCGCTGATGCAGGCATGCAATAGCAGTGTGGTGGTCGAGCTGCCCGAGGCCGAACGCGCGCGCGCGGCCGCCTTCGTGCTGACCGCGGCCGAAGGCGGCTATCGTCATCGCGCCGCGTTGAGCAGCCATGCCGAGCAGTTCGACCCGGCCACGCGCGATCGCCTGCTGGCGGGGCTGCAACTGCCGGCGAGCGCGGTGGCCGATGCACAGGCGTTCGCGTGCTGGTTCGCCAGCGCAATGCAGGCGCTATGGGACGAGGTGGACGTGCTGATCGCGCCCACCACGCCGTGCGTGGCGCCGCGTATCGATCAGGACACCATCCAGATCGATGGCCTGCCGGTCTCCGCCCGCGCCAACCTGGGCATCTTCACCCAGCCGCTCGGCCTGGCCGGCTGCCCGGTGCTGGCCGCACCGCTGCCGCGTCCGGGCCGGCTGCCCCTGGGCGTGCAGTTGATTGCCGCGCCCGGCCGCGAAGATCGCCTGTTCGCACTGGCCGCGCGGCTCGAACGCGATGGTGTGCTCGCCTTCAGCCCGCCAGCGGAGATGCCCTGATGCTGCAGACCTTGCGTGCCCGCCGTGGCATGGTCGTGGCCCCCCACCATCTGGCCGCGCAGGCCGGCCGCGATGTCCTGTGCGATGGCGGCACTGCGGTGGAAGCCGCCGTTGCCACCGCCGCCTGCCTGGCGGTGGTGTATCCGCACATGACCGGCATCGGCGGCGACGGCTTCTGGCTGATCCATGAACCCGACGGCCGCGTGCATGCCATCGACGCCTGCGGCCGCGCCGCGCAGGCCGCCACGCGCGCGTTCTACCGCGGCCACACCAGCATCCCCTGGCGCGGCCCCGGCGCGGCCAACACCGTGGCCGGCACGGTCTCCGGATGGGCGCTGGCCCTGCAGCACGCCGGCGGCAGCCTGCCGCTGCCACGCGTGTTGCGCGATGCCATCGTGCATGCACACGCCGGCGTGCCGGTCACGCTGGGCGGTGCGCAGATCGCGGCAGACAAGGGAGTCGAACTGCGCGCACAGCCAGGTGCCTATGCCGAGATCTTCGAACCGCATGGCGCGCCGCTGCGCGAAGGCGAGCTGTTGACGCAGCGGCAATTGGCCACCACCTTGCACCGCCTCGCCGAGGATGGACTGGACAGCTTCTATCGTGGCGCACTCGCCGCCGACATCGCCGCCGACCTGCACGCGCTGGGCAGCCCGCTGCGGGCGCACGACCTGGCGCAACATCGTGCCGAGGCCAGCGTCCCCTTGTCGGTGGCCCTGCACGGCGCGCGTGTCTACAACCATGCGCCGCCGACCCAGGGCCTGGCATCGCTGCTGATCCTTGCGCTGTTCGAGCGGCTGCATGCGGACGATGCCGACAGTTTTGCGCATCTGCATGGCCTGGTCGAAGCCACCAAACAGGCCTTCCTGATCCGCGACGCGCATGTCGGCGACCCGGCGTGGATGACGCTGGATGCCCAGGCGTTGCTGGACGATGCGCAGGCGCTGGATGGCTTGGCCGCACGCATCGACATGGCCCGCGCCATGCCCTGGCCGCAGCCTTCGCAGGCCGGCGACACCGTCTGGTTCGGCGCCATCGACGCCGCCGGGCGCGCGGTCAGCTGCATCCAGTCCACCTATTTCGAATTCGGCTCCGGCCTGGTGCTGCCACGCACCGGCATCATCTGGCAGAACCGCGGCTGCAGCTTCCGGCTCGCCGACGACGGCTGGAATGCGCTGGCACCCGGTCGCAAACCCTTCCACACCCTCAATCCGGCAATGGCCGTGTTCGACGACGGCCGCGTCATGGCCTACGGCACCATGGGCGGCGAAGGCCAGCCGCAGACCCAGGCCGCGATCTTCTCGCGCTACGCCCGCTACGGCATGCCGCTGCAACAGGCCGTCACCGCACCGCGCTGGCTGCTGGGCCGCACCTGGGGGCAGGACAGCACATCACTGAAGCTGGAAGACCGCTTCGATCCGGCACTGGTGCAGGCACTGCGCGCAGCCGGACATGCGGTGGAACTGCTGCCGGCGTTCACCTCGGTGATGGGCCACGCCGGTGCCTTGGTGCGCGGCGCCGATGGCACCATCAGCGCCGCGAGCGACCCGCGCTCGGATGGCGCGGCAGCAGGGTGGTGAAGCCTGAACCTGGTTGCATAGCCACACGCAGACAGCGAGTGCGTCCGTCTGTCATCCGACCTGCTGTCACCTACCTGCGCAATGCTGCCCTGATGGACACCAGCGGACGCAACAATGCGCACGATCACCCAATGACGCTCCCGCCACAGCATGCCCCCTGCCGATCGCGCAGCGTGCCGCGATCTGTGCACGGCATCGCATGGCGATCGTATCGGGAACGCTACGCTCATCGCTGCGCCGTGATACGGCATCTCGCACGGGAAGGACACAGTGGCGACACTCAGCGTGGCAATCGAAGTACTGAACACTCCGCCCACCGCCGTATCGTCCAATGGGGTCGGCATCTGTCTGTCCGGCGGTGGCAGCCGCGCGTTGTCGTGTGCAATGGGGCAGCTGCGCGGATTACGCCATCTGGGATTGCTCGACAAGGTCAGCGCGATCTCTTCGGTCTCCGGTGGCACATGGGCCAACGTGGTGTTCAGTTACCTGCCGGAATCGATCAGCGACGACGAATTGCTCGGCCCGGTGATGCTGGATCCGGCGCAACTCACCCTGGACGTACTGGCGCAGATGGCGCCGAACAATCTGGGCCAGGTGCCATACCGCTTGGGCACCTTGCCGATCCTCGACGAACTTGCCGAGTATCGCTCGACCCAGCGCTACGCGCCCTCGGACATGTGGCAAGCGGTGATCGGCAAGCTGGTGCTGCAGGATTTCGGCCTGTGGAATCCGGACGCCACGGGGGTCGATCCGCATTGCTTCACCGGCACCGTCTCGCCTGCGGCGGACAGCGCATCTGCGCAAGGCGCGAACTTGCCCATCAGCAAGGCCTACACCGTGCGTCCCGGGCGCCCGTTGCCGATCTTCAATACCTCGCTCTTCCTCAACGATAGCCCGACCGCCGAACTGGTGCCGTTCGAGGCCAGCAATGTCCTCGGCGTACGCGCCAGCTTCGTGAACCGGCCAGGGCAGCTGGGAGCGGTCGGCGGCGGGTTGATCGAATCGTTTGCGATGGGCAGCGAGTACCTGAGCGACGATGGTCCCGACCGGGTCATCGCCAGCGTGCCAACGCGTGCCTTCAGCCTCAACGATATCGCCGGCTGCAGCAGCATGGCACCGGCCGAAGACTTCGAAGAACGATTCCCCGAGGTCAACGGACTGGTGCCACGCTATCCGTACTGGCCGGTGAACGACCGCCAGCCGCGCGACACGCAGACGTACCGCTTCGCCGACGGTGGCAACCTGGAGAATCTGGGAATCACGCCGCTGCTCGCGCGTGGCTTTGCGCGTCTGCTGGTGTTCGTCAATTCCGATCAAGGCGTGAACGTGGATCCGGAATCGGGCGAGATCGTGGTGGCCGATGCGCTGCCGCCGCTGTTCGGGCTGCAACCGTTCTGCGAGAAAACCCGAAGCTATCCGGTCTACTCCGACACGCAGCCGGGCGAAGGTGCCAATCGCATGTTCCGCCATAACCAGGTGTTCGAAACGACGGCATTCGCGTCACTGCAGCAGGGCCTGCTGGCCGCCAAGAGGGCAGGCGGCTCCCTGCTGGTAAGGCAGACCCTGGCAGTGTTGCAGAACGCATGGTTCAACGTGCCTGCGCAGCCGTCGGTCGAGGTCCTGTGGGTCTACAACGACTCGGTGCATGCATGGTGGAAACAATTGCCTGACGCAACGCAGATCGAACTGGATCTGCAGAGCGTGGACGATTTCCCGCTGTACGGCACCGTCACCCAGCTGCATCTCTCGCACCCGCTGGTCAACGCCGTGGCGCACCTGAGTTGCTGGAATCTTGCTTCCGACAGCACCGTCGGCAATCCCGACGGTCAGACCAATGCCGATGTGGTGCGCAGCCTGTTTGCATGACGCATGCATACGTCCGGCCGCGATGGCTGGCCGGACGCAGCGTCGCATGGCCGCCGGGCAGTCGCCACAGGAGCGCAGGTGCGTCGCCGCTCCCGAACATCGCCCTGATGCCGAGGCCTCAGCCCGCACCCTTCAGCGCGCGCGGCAGGAACTCGCCGATGATCTGCGCGATCTCGGTTGCGTGCGTTTCCAGCGCGAAGTGTCCAGTATCGAGCAGATGCACCTCGGCATGCGGCAGATCCTTGCGATACGCCTGCGCGCCGGCCGGAACGAACGCCGGATCGTGCCTGCCCCAGACCGCCAGCAAGGGTGGCTGGTGCGCGCGAAAGTAGGCCTGGAATACGGGATAGGCCTGCGGGTTGCTGCGGTAGTCGAGAATCAGGTCCAGCTGGATTTCCTCGGCATCCGGGCGCGCCATGTAGGCGATATCCAGGGTATAGCCATCGGGCGAGAGCCTGCTCGGGTCGGCACCGGTGCCGTACTGCCAGTCGCGGATGGTCTGCGGCGATAACGACGCGCGACAGGCCTCGCGATTGGCGGCGCTCGGTTCACGCCAATACGCCTGCCAGGCATCCCATTGGTCGCTGAATCCCTCCAGATAGGCATTGCCGTTCTGGCTGATGATGGCGGTGACCTTGTGCGGGTTTGCGGCCGCAAGGCGCAGGCCCACCGGCGCGCCGTAATCGAACACATAGAGCGCGTAGCGGCTCAGGCCCAGCGCCTCGGTGAAGCCTTCGATCACCTTGTACAGGTTGTCGAAGGTGTAGGCGAACTGCCCGCGCGGCGGTGCCTGGGTATTGCCGAAGCCGGGCAGATCCGGGGCGATCAGCCGGTATTGGCGTGCCAGCAACGGCATCAGGTCGCGGAACATGTGGCTGGCACTGGGAAAGCCATGCAACAGCAACAGCACCGGCGCGTCCTTGTGGCCGGCTTCGCGATAGAACACCTGGACATCGCCAACCTGTTGGGTGCGGTAACTGATCTGGTACGCGGGGTCGTGTGACATGCGGGCTCCTTCGAAGCGTGGGGAATGGGCGTCGGAGGCATCGGCAGCAGGCAGCACGCACGCGCCCAACGCAGAGGCGGTGGCGATCCAGCACACGCGCAGGAAACTGCGGCGGTCGTGTATCGGCGGCGCGCCGAACGGCGTGTAGCTCGTCTGTGTCGCGGTGTGCATGTCGATGCCGATCCAGGTGGATCCGGTGGATTGCCGGCCATGCTAGACGTGGCATCCGGACGCGGGAACCACCGTGCGGCTCAATGCAGCATTGCGCAGCACGCAATGCTGCGCCCGGTGGTCGCGTTCGCTGACCGATACGCGGTGCGCTCGCGTCTGCAGTCCGGTCACGGCGGGCTGCTAGGCTTTGCGCCTTGTCGAGGATGGTTGGCGAAGGCGAGGCAGCGGTGGATCGCATCCAGGAAATGACGCTATTTGCGGCGATTGCCGACCACCCCAGCTTTGCCGGCGTGGCGCGTCACCTCGGCATTTCCACCGCGACGGTCACGCGCACCATCGCGCAGATGGAGCACCGCCTCGGCGTGCTGCTGGTGGTGCGCAGCACCCGCACCATGCGACTGACCGATGCCGGCCAGCAGTACGCCAGCGATTGCCGGCGTCTGTTGGCCGAGCTGGAGGATGCCGAGAACCGTGCCGCCGGCCTGCACGCGCTACCCAGCGGCTTGCTGACGGTGACCGCACCGCAGATGTTCGGCACCCTGCATGTGATGCCGGTGGTCACCCGCTTCCTGGAGCGCTATCCGCAGGTGCAGGTGCGCGCCATCCTGCTCGATCGGGTGATGGCGCTGCTGGACGAAGGCATCGATGTCGCCGTGCGCATCGGCGCGCTGCCCGATTCGTCGCTGACCGCCATCCCGGTCGGCACCGTCCGCCGGATGGTCTGCGCCACGCCCGGCTATCTGCGCACGCATGGCATGCCCTCGCATCCGGATGCCCTGATCCACCATACGGCCGTGGCGATCTCATCGGCCGAACGCGCACCGCGCTGGCCGTTCCGGGTGGACGGGCGCGAGCAGCTGGTGGACGTGGCCGCTCGGCTCAGCGTGAACGCTTCCGGCGCCGCCATCCACGCCGCACTGCAGGGCTGGGGGCTGATCCAGGTGCCGTCTTACCAAGTGCGCGATCACCTGCACAGCGGTCGGCTCGCCTGCGTGCTGGACGCGTTCGAGATCGCGCCCGAACCGGTGCATGTGGTGCACGTGCAAGGACGCCGCGGCTCGTCCAAGGTGCGTCGCTTCGTCGACGAGTGTGTCCAGGCCTTGCGGCAGGTGCTTGAGCAGCCCTGACGCGTGTCGGGCTGTCGCTGATCGGACGTGACGGCACTTGATATTCGCCGGACCGCAGCACGTCCGCCTGGTGCCATCGCCGGATCACGCAGGCACACCGCTGGCCGGCAATCCGCCGCGAACCCCGATCCAGAAACCACCAATCCCGTGTTGCATTTTTTGCAGCGCGAGCGCGCGAAAAAACTCTTTGATGTCGACAGGACCGGCTCCCTATAGTCGAACCGTTCCCCGTTCGCCTGCCATTGGGCCGTCTCCGGCGTCTCGATGGCCTCACCGGTCCCGTCGATGCTTGCTGCCGCGCCGTTCTCATTGCCTGCCGCCGACCACGCCTGTACCGGCGGCGCGCGTGCCGTGGCGCGTTGCGACCAGCTCGGCGTCGCCCCGTACAGCGACACGCCGACCGGGCTGTTCCGCGCCTGGCTCAGCCCCGCCTACCGCGCCGCAGTCGCGCAGGTAGGCGAGTGGATGCGCCAGGCCGGCATGCAGGTCCGGCTGGATGCCGCAGCCAATCTGATCGGCCGCTACGAGGCGGTGCGGCCAGACGCACCGGCGCTGCTGGTCGGCAGCCATCTGGACAGCGTACGCGACGCCGGGCGCTACGACGGCCCGCTCGGCATCCTGCTCGGGATCGAGTGCGTCGCTGCGCTGCAGGCGCAGGCGCGCCGGCTGCCCTTCGCCATCGAGGTCGTTGCGTTCGGCGACGAGGAAGGCTCGCGCTTCCCGGCCTCCATGTTCTGCAGCCGCGCGGTGGCCGGCACGCTCGATCCGGGCGCGCTGGCGCTGAGCGACGCGGCCGGCATCGATGTCGCCAGCGCGTTGGCACAATGGGATCTGGACATCGCGCAGATCCACCACGCCGCGCGCGCACCTGGCAGCGTGCTGGCGTATCTGGAAACGCATATCGAACAAGGCCCTGTGCTCGAAGCCGAAGACCTGCCGGTGGGTATCGTCACTGCGATCGCCGCACAGCGGCGTTTTGCGCTGCGGTTTGAAGGCCGCGCCGGGCATGCCGGTACCACCACGATGGCACTGCGTCGCGATGCCTTGAGCGCCGCGGCCGACGCACTGCTGGCGATCGAACGCATCGCGCGCGATGGCAGCAACGATCTGGTGGCCACCGTCGGCAGACTGCAGGTTGCTCCCGGTGCGATCAACGTGGTGCCCGGCCGCGTGGACTGCACGCTGGATGTGCGCGCCGGCGATGACGCCACCCGCGATGCCGCAGTGCGCGACATCGCACATGCGCTGGCCGGCATCGGCGCCGCACGCGGCGTCGCCGTCGCCATCGAGCCGCTGCAGACCCTCGCCGCCAGCCCCTGCGCACCGGCACTGATCGACCGGCTGGAACAGGCCGTGGCGGCGCATGGCATCCGCCCGCGGCGCCTGGTCTCCGGCGCCGGCCACGATGCGATGACGATGGCCGCGCTGTGTCCCACCGCGATGCTGTTCGTGCGCTGCGCCGGCGGCATCAGCCACCATCCGGACGAACACGTCGACCCGGCCGATGCCGAGGTCGCACTGGCGGTCATGCGCCACTTCATCGAACAGCTGGGAGATTTCCTTGTCGCCTGACCTGCGCCACCTGCACACCTTCGCCGAACTCGATCCGCCACAGCGGCTGCTGATGGGCCCGGGCCCGGTCAACGCGCATCCGCGCGTGTTGCGCGCGATGGCGGCCGACCTGCTGGGGCAGTTCGATCCGGAAATGACCGGCTACATGAACGAGGTGATGGCGCTATACCGGCCGCTGTTCGGCACCGACAACCGCTGGACGTTCCTGGTCGACGGCACCGCACGCGCCGGCATCGAGGCGGCGCTGGTGTCGCTGGTGAAGCCGGGCGATCGCGTGCTGGTGATCGACTTCGGCCGCTTCGGGCTGCTGCTTACCGAGATCCTGCAACGCCTGGGCGCGCAGGTGCACCGCGTGGAAGCACCGTGGGGCGAGGTGGTGCCGCTGGAGGCGATCGGCGAGGCGATCGAACGCGTTGCGCCCGCGTTGGTGGCCACCGTGCACGGCGATACTTCCACCACCATGGCGCAGCCACTCGATGGCCTGGGCGCGCTGTGTCGCGCAGCCGGTGCGCTGAGTTATGTCGATGCCACCGCGACCATCGGCGGGATGGAGATCGCCAGCGACCGCTGGGACGTGGACGTGGTCACCGGCGGCCTGCAGAAATGCCTGGGCGGGCCGTCCGGCTCGGCGCCGATCACCGTGTCCGAACAGGCGGCCGAGGCGATCTTCGCGCGGCGGCATGTCGAGCGCGGCATCGTGCGCGCCGACATCGCCGATGGCCGTGGCCCGCGCATCGCGTCCAACTATTTCGACCTGGCCATGATCATGGATTACTGGTCGGACAAGCGCCTCAATCACCACACCGAAGCCACCACCATGCTGTACGGCGCGCGCGAATGCGCACGCGTTGCATTGCAGGAAGGCCTGCATGCGCGCTTCGCCCGCCACGCCGCTGCCGGCCGCGCGGTGAGTGCGGGCGTGCGCGCGATGGGGCTGGAGGTGTTCGGCAGCGACGCGCACCGCATGACCAACGTCACCGGCGTGGTGATTCCGCCGGGCATCGACAACGATGCGGTGCGGCGACGCATGCGCGAAGACTTCGAGATCGAGATCGGCACCGCGTTCGGGCCGCTGCAAGGCAGGATCTGGCGCATCGGCGCCATGGGCTACAACGCGATGAAGCACAAGGTGCTGATCACCCTGGCCGCACTGGAGGCGGTGCTGCGGGCCGAAGGCTACGCCTGCACGCCAGGCCTGGCGGTGGAAGCGGCACTGGCCGCCTGGCACGCGGAGCCGGCGGCATGAGTGCCGCGCGCGACCTGGTCGGCTACGGCGCCACGCCGCCCCCGGCGCACTGGCCCGGAGGCGCACGCATCGCGGTGCAGTTCGTGGTCAATTACGAAGAAGGCGCGGAGAACTGCGTGCTCAACGGCGATGCCGGCTCCGAGGCCTTCCTGTCGGAGATGGTCGGCGCCCAGGCACAGCCCGGCGCGCGCGCCATGGCGATGGAAAGCCTGTACGAATACGGCAGCCGCGCCGGCTTCTGGCGGCTGCATCGGCTTTTCACCGCACGCGCGCTGCCGGTGACGGTGTTCGGGGTGGCCAGCGCATTGGCCTGCAACCCGGACGCGGTGGCGGCGATGCAGGCGGCCGACTGGGAAATCGCCAGCCATGGGCTGCGCTGGATCGACTATCAACAGGTGTCCGAACACATCGAGCGCGCGCACATCGCCGAGGCCATCGCCGTGCACACCCGCGTCACCGGCAGCCGGCCGCTGGGCTGGTACCAGGGCCGCACCAGCCCGAACACCGCGCGACTGATCGCCGAGGAAGGTGGCTTCGTCTACGACGCCGACAGCTATGCCGACGACCTGCCGTATTACGACACCCGCCACGGCCGTGCGCAATTGGTCGTGCCTTATACGCTGGATGCCAACGACATGAAATTCGTCGCCTACAACGGCTTCGCCGATGGCGAGCCGTTCTTCCGTTACCTGCGCGATGGCTTCGAGCAGTTGCGTAGCGAGGGCGGGCGCATGCTCTCCATCGGCCTGCACGGGCGCATCGCCGGCAAACCGGCGCGCGCGGCGGCATTGGCCCGTTTCGTCGATCACGTGCTGGCCAGCGGCGACGCCTGGGTGGCGCGCCGGATCGATATCGCCCGCCATTGGCTGCAGGTGCATCCGGCATGAGCATCGATGCAGCCCAGATCGATCTGCCCGAGGTCATCGCGCAGGTGAGCGCGGCCTTCCACGCCTACGAGGACGCCTTGATGCGCGATGACATCGCCGCGATGGATGCGCTGTTTCATGCAGCGCCCAGCACCGTGCGCTACGGCGTGGGCGAGGTGCTGTACGGCATCGACGCGATCCGTGCGTTTCGCATCGGCCGCGGCGGCTCGCCGCAGCGCCGGCTGACGCAGGTGCAGGTGCATGGCTTCGGCCAGGATTTCGCCACCACGCATGCAGAATTCGTTCGCGAGGGCAGCAGTGCGCGCGGGCGGCAAAGTCAGAGCTGGGTGCGTTTTGCCGATGGCTGGAAGGTGGTGGCCGCGCACGTCTCGCTGCAGGGCACGCACGCATGAGCGTGGTCGACGACCGCGTTCTGGACGATGCCGCCTTCGTGGCGCGCTACCGCGACCTGTTCGAGCATTCGCCTTGGGTGGTCGAGCGCGCGGTGCGGCGGCGGCCGTTCGACGATGTGCATGTCGGCTTGATGCAGGTCGTCTACGAGGCCTCGCCGGAAGATCAGGTCGCGCTGATCCGTGCGCATCCGGAACTGGCCGGCAAGGCGGCGATCGATCGCACGCTCACCGCCACCTCGGCTGCAGAGCAGGCCTCAGCCGGGTTGGACCGGCTCAGCGAGGCCGAGTTCAGGCGCTTCCACGCGCTCAATCAGGCGTATCGTCATCGCTTCGGCTTTCCGTTCGTGATCTGCGTGCGGTTGCACGACAAGGCCGGCATCCTCGCCGCGCTGGAACGCCGCCTGGAGGCGACGCGCCGCGAGGAAATCGCCACCGCCCTCGCCGAGATCGGCAGCATCGTGCAGCTTCGTCTGGAGGCATTGCCATGAGCCTGGCCCACCTCGAACGCGAGATCGCCCGCGACCTGCAACGCCTGGCCCACGGCGGTGAGACCTGGGTGGCCCCGCGCGTGCATCCGGCCGGGCATGTCTATGACGCCATCATCGTCGGCGCCGGGCAGAGCGGCCTGGGCGCGGCGTTCGCGTTGCAACGCGAGCGCCTGCACAACCTGCTGGTCGTCGACGAAAACCCGGCCGGGCAGGAGGGCCCGTGGGTGACCTATGCGCGCATGCAGACGCTGCGCACGCCCAAGCAGATCACCTCGATCGATCTGGGCGTCGCGTCGCTCACCTTCCGCGCGTGGTGGGAGGCGCAGCACGGCAGCGCCGGCTGGGACGCGCTGGACAAGATCCCGCGCGGCGCCTGGATGGACTATCTGCGCTGGTACCGCGCCGTGTTGCGGCTGCCGGTGCGCAATGCGACCCGGTTGGTGCGGGTGGAGCCCAACGTGGCGCCGGGCATCCACCGCCTGCATCTGGCGATGGGCGCGCCGCTGCTGACGCGCAAGCTGATCCTGGCCACCGGCATCCAGGGTGGCGGCCAGTGGGTAGTCCCCGAGTGGATCGCCCGCGCCCTGCCCGCGCACCGCTACGCGCATACCTCCGGCCCCATCGACTACGCCGCGCTGGCCGGCCGGCGCGTGGGGATCCTGGGCGGCGGCGCCTCGGCGTTCGACAATGCCTGCTTCGCGCTGGAACAGGGCGCGGCCTGCGCGGAGGTGTTCGTCCGGCGGAGCGAACTGCCGCGCATCAACCCGTTCCGGCATATGGAACAGGCCGGCATCATCCCGCGCTTTCTCGCCCTGCCGGATGCGGACAAGTACCGCATGATGGCCAGCTTCTTCGCGCACAACCAACCTCCCACCAACGACACCTTCCAGCGCGCCTGCGCACATGCCGGCTTCGCACTGCATGCGGGTGCACCGTGGCAGGAGGTGGCCGAACGCGATGGCGCCGTGGTGGTGCGCACGCCGCAGGGCGAACATCGCTTCGATTTCCTCGCCATCGCCACCGGGCTGGTCACCGACCCGCAGCTGCGCCCGGAACTGGCCGCGCTGTCCGGGCGCATCGCCTGCTGGGCCGACCGCTACCAGCCGCCGCCAGGCCAGGCCAATGCGGTGCTGGACGCGCACCCCTACCTCGGGCCGGGTTTCGAGCTGCTGCCGCGCGCGCCGGAAGATGCCGCCCTGCTGCACGGGCTGTTCGCCTTCAACTACTCGGCGCTGATCAATCACGGCCCCTCGGCCGCGGCCCTGTCCGGGCTCAAGGTCGCGCTGCCACGGCTGGCACGCGCGGTGGCCGACCAGTTGTTCCTGGACGACCGCCAGGCCATCGTCGATGGCTACCTGGCCTACGACCAACCCGAATTCGTCGGCCAATGGCCACAACCGGCCCAGGCGGTGGCATGAGCACGCTCTCCACCCACGTGCTGGACACCGCGCGGGGACGTCCCGCAGCCGGCGTGTCGCTGCGCCTGTTCGCCGGCCAGGCGCTGCGCCTGGAAGCGGTCACCGATGCGGACGGGCGCTGCCCGGCGCTGGCCGCCCTGACCCTGGCACCGGGCCACTACCGGCTGGAATTCGCGGTGGCCGGCTACTGGCGCGCCAACGGCGCCGCGCTGGCCGATCCACCCTTCCTGGACGTGGTGCCGATCGCGTTCGGCATCGCCGACGATGGCCACTACCACGTGCCACTGCTGCTTTCCCCGTACGGCTATTCCACCTATCGCGGCAGCTGAGCGCGCTGCGGCGCCCCGGCAGCCGGGGCCGCATTGCCCCAACGCTCACGCCACCCGCCGCGCCTCCGGCGCGCAGGATGCGCTGGGCCCCATGTCAGGCCTGTTTCATGCAAGCCCCGTAGAATGGCCGCTTTCCGGCCGCGGGCCGGGGCACCGGAATGGTCATGATCCACAACGATGTACTGCGCAGCATTCGCTACATGCTCGATCTCAGCGACGACAAGGTGGTGCAGATCACCCACCTGGCCGACCCGCAGTTCGTGCTCGACAAGCCGCAGGTACAGGCCTGGCTGAAGAAGGAAGACGAGCCCGGTTTCGAACCCTGCACCGATGCGATGCTGGCGCGCTTCCTGGACGGGCTGGTGCTGCGCTTCCGTGGCCGCGACGAGAGCCAGCCGCCACGGCCACTGGAGGCGCGCGTCGGCAACAACCTGGTGCTGAAGAAGCTGCGCGTGGCCTTCGAGCTGAAGGATGTCGACATGCACGCCATCTTCGCCGGTGCCGGCTTTCCGCTCTCCAAGCCGGAACTCTCCGCACTGTTCCGCCAGCCCGGTCACAAGAATTTCCGCCCCTGCGGCGATCAGCTGCTGCGTGCCTTCCTCAAGGGCCTGACCGCGCGGGTGCGCGAAGCAGGTTGATGCCTGGGTGCTGAGGTTGGCCTGGCCTGGCTTGGTCGTCCGACAACGCTGCGACTTGAATGCGTCATTGCAGCGCAGCTGTCCTGTGTCTCGAAGTGACTGGTGTCGATAGATCGATCGTGGAGCGGTCGATCTGCTGCCTGGCCGCAAGGCCCTTGCCCGTCCACCATCGCAGGACACCCCGTAAGTATGTCCTTGTAGGCTCTTGTGCGGCATCCATGCCGCGTAAGGTCCCGCAACGATGGGCGAACAAGGACCAGTCGAAGGCATCGGTGCGCATGGTGTAAGCACTGCATGAGGCGCGTTGTTCGGATGATGAGCTTCCGGTTGGCTTCTCAATCGAAGCCAAGCAACAGGCAAGCCTTGAACAAGGCGATCTCAAACTTCTCGGCGTCCCAAGGCAAACTCAGGTTTTGACCCGGCCACCGACCGCCATCCTGGTGCGGTGTTCGCGCCGGTTGCGTGACCCTTGGCGGCATGGCTGCCGCCTAGGAGCCTCCACGGATGGATTCACGGCATGTCCCGCAAGCGGCAAGGGCACCGCGCCCTCGACTCACCAGGCGTTCGATTCAAGCATCTGCACCCGGGCCGCTACGACATCTCACGCAATCACGCCGCAGCCGCCAACCGCGGCCGGCGCACATCCAGCCGGAACACTGCCACCGCTTCGCTCAGTTCCACCGCCTGCTCCTCCATCGCGCGCGCGGCGGCGGAAGCCTCTTCCACCAGCGCGGCATTGCGCTGGGTGGTTTCGTCCATGTCGTTGACGGTGCGCGCCACCTGTTCGATCCCGGCCGACTGTTCGCGCGAGGCGGCGGAGATCTCCGCGATCAGGGTGGTGACCTGCTGTACCGATTGCACGATGTCCTGCATCGTGCGCCCGGCCTGATCCACGCGTGCACTGCCGCGCTCGACGCTTTCCACCGAGGCTTGGATCAATTGCTTGACCTCCCTCGCGGCACCAGCCGAGCGTTGTGCCAGCGCGCGCACTTCCGAGGCCACCACGGCAAAGCCGCGCCCCTGTTCGCCGGCACGCGCCGCTTCCACCGCCGCGTTCAAGGCCAGGATGTTGGTCTGGAACGCGATACCGTCGATGACGCTGATGATCTCGGCGATCTTCCGGGACGAGCCTTCGATCTCGCCCATGGTGTCGACCACGCTGGCGACCATCTCGCCGCCGCGGCCGGCGATTTCGGCCGCCGCCTGAGCGCCACGGCTGGCCTGCTGCGCGGTCTCGGAATTCTGTCGCACGGTGGAGGTCAACTCCTCCATCGAGGCAGCGGTTTCCTCCAGATTCGCGGCCTGCTGTTCGGTGCGCTGGGCGAGGTCGTTGTTGCCGGCGGCGATTTCCGCCGACGCGGTGCGGATGGTCTGGGCCGCCAGCGTGATGTCGCCAACGATGTCGGTCAGGCGCTGCACGGTGGCATTGGCGTCGTCGCGCATCCGCGCAAACACGCCCTGCTGGTCGCCATGCATGCGCGCAGTCAGATCGCCGTCGGCGATGGCCTTGAGCAATTGCGACAACTCGGCCAGGTTGTGGTCCACGTTCTGCATCAACCCATTGAGACCGCTCACCATGCCGCGAAACTCGAACTGATAGGCATCGGCGTTGCCGCGCGTGGCAAAGTCGCCGGCGGCCGCGGCGTCGACCAGGCCGCGGATTTCGCCGTTGATTGCGGCCAGATTGCGCTTGGTGGTGTCCATCGCCTCTGTAATCTGCGCTTTCTCGCCCGGCAGGCGCGGCATGTCCACCGACATGTCGCCCACCGCGTAGTGCTGCATCACCTGCAGCATGGTGCCGATCAGGTCCACTTGCGCACCGATCAAACCATTGGTGTCGTCGACCATGCGCCCGTAAGCGCCCGGAAACACCTGCGCATCCATGCGATAGCTCATCTGCCCGGCCTCGTGGCGCTGCGCCATGTCGGCCTGCGCGGTGGAAACGTCGGTGAGCGTGGTGACGACCTGACCCATGGCCTGGCCCAGCAGGCCGATTTCATCGCGATTGCTGACCGTCGCACGCGCCGACAGGTCGCCCGCTGCCACCAGACGTGCGGCATGCGCGACATTCTCGATCGGACGCACGATCGAACGCCGGATCCACCAGCCCAGCGCCGCCACCAGGCACACCGCCGCAACGATGGTGGCGACTGCCGAGTACACCAGTTTGTGCTGCGCCGACTGCGAGCTGGCCAGCACTGCCGCATCGGCCAGCACCTTGCTGCGCTTGACCAGCGCTTCGAGCGTGTTGCTGGGCGCGCGATCCTGGCCCTTGACCAGTTGGTCGCCCACCTGGGTGTCGTACCCGGCCGCGGCGAATTTGCCCAATGCCGCTTCGTAGTTGGCCTGCAGGCCCAGGTGGGCGGTGGCGAAATCCTGCGCCAGCGTGCGCACCTGCGGATCCTTGGCCTGACTGGCCAGCGCTTCGGTACTGGCCTGCACCTTCCTGCCCTGCTCGCGGAAGGCTCCCAAGTGCTTGTCCAGTTGCGCCGGATCGCGCCCGCGGATCAGCACGTTCTTCCATTCCTGCACCTGCAGGCGGAAGTTGCGGGTGATTTCTTCGCTGGCGGAGGCCTGTGCGACCTCCGCCGGCACCTTGCCCGACAGACTCAGCCAGGCCGTGCCCAGACCGCCGAGCGCGCACAACAGGATGACCGACAGGCCCAGCGCAAGTGCGCCCAGCAGTTTGCTTTGCAGGCTGACGAACTTCGGCATGGAGGCGGACATCGGGAATCCAGTCGTATGGGATATGCGGGTTATCGACGATTTGGCGACAGTCTGAAGCGCCCCCGGCATCGCAGGCCGCGCCGTTGGCCCGCACAAGCAGGCTCTTCCTTGCCTTCCACACCCGTCATCGCAGCGCCCGACCATCGTGCCGATGGCACGCAGGCCGTATCCTCCCGCGCATGAACGACCCCGCTTTTCCCATCTCAGCGCTGCTGCCGCAGCTGCGCGACAGCCTGATCGCTCACCCGCGCCTGGTACTCGAGGCCCCACCGGGCGCCGGCAAGACCACGCAGGTGCCATTGGCGCTGCTGGATGCGCCATGGCTGGCCGGACGCAGGATCGTGATGCTGGAACCACGTCGTGTCGCCGCGCGCAGCGCTGCGCTGTTCATGGCGCGCCAGCTCGGCGAGACGGTCGGCGAGACGGTGGGTTACCGCATTCGCTTCGAGAACAAGACCTCCGCGCGCACCCGCGTCGAGGTCGTCACCGAAGGCATCCTGACCCGGATGATCCAGGACGATCCCATGCTGGAAGGGGTCGGCGCGCTGCTGTTCGACGAGTTCCACGAACGCCACCTGGCCGGCGATCTGGGCCTGGCGCTGGCGCTGGACGTGCAGGCGCAGGTGCGCGAGGACCTGCGTATCGTGGCGATGTCGGCCACGCTGGATGGCGAGCACCTGGCCGGCTTCCTGGATGCGCCGCGGCTCAGCAGCGCCGGGCGCAGCTTCCCGGTGGAGATCGCGCACTTCCCGGCGCGCCGCGACGAGCCGCTGGAGCCGCAGGCGCGGCGTGCGGTGGAACATGCGCTGGCCACCCATCCCGGCGATGTGCTGGTGTTCCTGCCCGGCCAGCGCGAGATCGTACGGGTGCAAGCGGCCCTGGAGGATGTCCTCGACCCGGTCGTCCAGGTGCTGCCGCTGCACGGCGAGTTGTCGGTGGAGGCGCAAGGCCAGGTGCTGCAGCCCGACCCGCATGGCCATCGCCGCGTGGTGCTCGCCACCAACGTGGCCGAGTCCTCGGTCACGCTGCCGGGCGTGCGTGTGGTGATCGACAGCGGCCAGGCGCGCGAACCGCACTACGATCCCAATAGCGGATTCTCCCGGCTGGATGTGGTGACCATCGCACAGGCCTCGGCCGATCAGCGCGCCGGCCGTGCCGGACGCGTGGCCAGCGGCTGGGCGTACCGGCTGTGGCCGCAGTCCCAGCGGCTGGAACCCCAACGGCGCGCCGAGATCACCCAGGTCGAGTTGGCCGGCCTGGCGCTGGAGCTGGCTGCCTGGGGCAGCGATGCGCTGCGCTTCGTCGATGCACCGCCGGTCGGTGCGCTGGCCGCTGCGCGCGAATTGCTGCAACGGCTGGGCGCCCTCGCCGAAGGTGGCGGCATCACCGCACTCGGCCGCCGCATGCTGGCGCTGGGCACGCACCCGCGCCTGGCGGCGATGCTGGCCCAGGCCGGCGCCGCGCCGCGGTTGGCCTTGGCCTGCGACCTGGCTGCGCTGCTTGAAGCACGCGACCCGTTGCGCCAGGGGGGCGATGGCCTGGCCGCGCGCTGGCGGGCGCTGGCCGCATTTCGCCAGGGTCGCAGCGGGCCAGACGCCCATCGCAGCGGCCTGGCTGCGATCGACAGCGCCGCCAAGCAATGGCGCCGCCGGCTGCGCTGCGACACGGCTCCACCCTCCAGCGTAGAGGCGCATGCCCTGGGCGACCTGCTGTCGCATGCCTTTCCGGACCGCATCGCCGCCCGCCACCCTGCCGACCCGCTGCGCTATCTGCTCGCCAACGGCCGCAGCGCGCGCCTGTTCGATCACAGCGACCTGCGCGGCGAGCCCTGGCTGGTGGCCAGCGAGCTGCGCTACGAAGCCAAGGATGCGCTGCTGCTGCGGGCCGCCCCCGTGGACGAGGCGTACCTGCGCCGCAGCCTGCCCGACCGCTTCGTGCAGCAGGACGTGGTGCTGTGGGACGCGGACAAGCGCGCCCTGGTCGCACGCCGGCAATCCAGCTTCGACCGCATCGTGCTCGACAGCCGACCCGCCGGCCGTGTCGATCCGGCACAGGCAGCCGGCGCGCTCACCGATGCGGTGCGCCAACTCGGCCTGGAGGCCTTGCCCTGGACCGATACCCTGCAGCAGTGGCGTGCGCGCCTGCTGTCGCTGCGCACGTGGATGCCCGAGCTGGCGTTGCCCGATCTGTCCGACACCGCGCTGCTGGCGACACTGGACGACTGGCTGCGCCCGGCCTTCGCCGGCAAGACGCGGCTGGACGCGCTGGACGAAGCCGGCCTGGGCGAAGCCCTCAAGGCTGCGTTGGCGTGGGAACATCGGCAGGCCATCGATCGCCTTGCGCCCACGCGTGTGAGCGTGCCCTCGGGCATGGAACGCCAGATCAGCTACGCGCTGGACCACGCCGGGCAGCCGCTGCCACCGGTGCTGGCGGTCAAGCTGCAGGAATTGTTCGGTCTGGCCGAAACCCCGCGCATCGCCGACGGCCGCATCCCTCTCACGCTGCACCTGCTCTCACCGGGCGGCCGCCCGTTGCAGGTCACGCAGGATCTGAAGAGTTTCTGGGCGACGACTTATCCGGACGTCAGGAAGGAAATGAAGGGGCGGTATCCGCGGCATCCCTGGCCGGACGATCCGTGGACTGCGTCCGCCACCCATCGCGCAAAACCACGCGGCACCTGATGTGAGCCCCTCTCTCGTCGGGAGAGATAAGGGGTTGGGACGAGGGTGCGAATGGGAGGCGGTGGAGCAGACAGCCTCGCCCCGCATCATTACTTAACCGCAACCCAAACAAGCCCGAGCACCGCTAACACCGTCTATACGCAATAGCCCACAGACTGCGTACCACGTACTCAGAAAGGAAACGCCCCCAATGAGCAAGCTGACTGTCATCACCGAACGCGCCCTGGAGCGTGCCCTGGAACTGGCAGGCAATGCCGGCGACCATCTGCGGCATGCCGCCTCCAATGCAGGCGATCAGGCTCGCCACGCAGGTCATGGCCTGCGCAGCTTCGGCCCCGGCGCCAGTGAGTGGCTCAAGACGGGCGCTGCCTTGGGCGCCGTGCGCACCGGCGGCAAAGTCGCCACCAGACTGGTCAAGCGTAACCCCGCCGTGACGGTGGCCGCTGCAGTCGCCGGCCTGGGCTTGATCGGTTATGCGGTGTACCGCAAGCGTCAGCGCGATCAGCAGGTGCTCGGCGGCAACGTCCATCGTCTGGACCGCGAACACGCCGGCAACGCCAACGCCCGCCGCGCGGCCTATCAACGCCGCAATGCAGTGACGCCGAGCGACGGCATCGAGTAAGCCCTGCAGGTCGTTCTATTTGTCCGGATTCGGGAGTAGGCATTCGGGATTCGCAAAGGCGGGTCCTGCCTACGGCCCGATGCAATGCCGAACAGCTTCGGCGATTCATGCTGTAGCCGCATTCTTTTGGGGTCTCGCCAGGTGGCCCCAGCCCCATCGTGGCCCTGCACGCGCTCTCTCGCGCCGGTCCCGTCGCCTCCCGATGTCCGGCGTCGGCCTCCGCTGGCGCTGTCACCTAGCTTCGAACGAAACCGCGCATCGCTTGCTCCCAGTGGCGCAAGCGGTGCGCGTCGGCCGTTGCAGTATCGAGGCCCACGGCAGGCCTCCATCCGCCGATCAACGGAGCGATCAGTGCACACCCGCAGATCGCGCCAGTGCGCCCCTGTCGCGAGCGACAGCGGCGCAGCCTCGCGCACGTGCAGCGTTGGTACGCCGCCGCTCAGCGGCGTGCGCGGGGCGGCCGTGGCAAGGGGCTGCCCTCCTGACGCCATTGACCGGGGGCCAGGGTGTCCAGGCTCCACCCACCGATGGCCACGCGCACCAGTCGCAACGTGGGCAGGCCGACTGCGGCGGTCATGCGCCGCACCTGGCGGTTGCGGCCCTCGCTGATCTGCACTTCCAGCCAGGCATCGGGCACGGTCTTGCGCGCGCGGACCGGCGGATCGCGCGGCCACAGGGTCGGCACGGGATCGAGCCGGCGGATCACTGCGGGGCGGGTCGGGCCGTCGTTGAGCAAGACACCCTGGCGCAATACCTGCAGTTGCGCTTCCTGCGGATCGCCTTCCACCTGCACCCAATACGTCTTGGGCTGCTTGTGGCGCGGGTCGGTCAGCCGATGCGCCAGTGCGCCATCGTCGGTCAATAGCAATAGCCCTTCGCTGTCGTGATCCAGGCGGCCGGCCGCGTAAACATCCGCAGGCAGGCCGAACTCGGCCAGCGTCCGTCTGGGCGGCTGCGAGCGATCGCTGAACTGCGACAACACGCCATAGGGTTTGTTCAACAGCACCAACATGGACATCCTGTTGCGAACACCGCATGCGGCGATGGAGTGGATCCCTTACCACGCATTCGACGCAGACAACGCCGACATGGCGCGAAAGCGCCAGGCCAGCAGCGTTATCGACGCGTGTCGCGCGCCGGAACTCCCGCATGCCGCCGCAGCGGCATGCGGGCACAGCGTCATTGCTTGACGAACTTCAGCGTCATGCGGTCGCTCTCGCCGATCGCCTTGTACTTGGCATCGTCGGCGGCATCGTGGCTATTGCTCGGCGGCAATGTCCACACGCCACCCGGGTAGTCCTTGGTGTCGCGCGGATTGGCATTGACCTCGCTCTTGCCGGCCAGCCTGAAGCCGGCTGCCTCGGCCATCGCGATCACCTGCGCCTGGCCCACGTAGCCGCTCTTGTCGTCGGCCGGCACGTCGGCCTTGGCGCGATGCTCGACCACGCCGAGCACGCCGCCCGGCTTGAGGACCTTGTAGAAGCCGGCAAACATCGCCTCGGCATTGCCGGCCATGCGCCAGTTGTGCACGTTGCGGAAGGTCAGTACCAGATCGGCCGAGTTATCCACGCCGAACGAGGGTGCCTTGGGCACATACGAAACGAACGAGGGCTTGCCGTATACCTCGGGCTTGGCCTTGAGCTTTTTTTCCAGCTCGTCGCGCGCACGCTGCGCATAGTCGCGCGCGCGGCCCTCGGGCACCGACGCGGGGTCGACCACGGCCGCCACGTACTTGCCCTTCTCGCGCAGGTAGGGCGCCAGGATCTCTGCATACCAGCCGCCGCCCGGGGTGATTTCGATGACGGTCTGGGTGTGCTTGATACCGAAGAACGCCAGCGTCTGGCCAGGATGCCGGTACGGGTCACGCTGCACATAGACGCGGTCGCGCCAGCTGCCGTCGACAGCTGCCTGCAGCGCTGCATCGGGCGCCGGCAGGCTTGCGCTATCGGCCGGTTTCATCGCCATCGCCAGCGGTGCGGTCATTGCCACCATCACGCTCATCACACCTGCACAGGCCAGCCTGTTGCGGATCATCGCAGCGCCCTCCTCGAAAAAAGTAGCGCGAGCCTAGCATGCGGTTCGCCGTCTGCCATGTGCCCGCAGCGCACCGCAGACGCAGCATCCGCACACGTGTGGCGGGCGACATGTTCAGATCCTGTGAGCCGGCGGTCGCGATCGGCGGAACGCTGAATCCACATCCATGTCACACGCAGCGACAACCTGCATGACTATCCTGTGGGCAGTTCGAACCAGGAGCATCCACCATGACCCATTCCCGTGCATTGGGCCGCTCCGGCCTGCAGATCAAACCCATCGTCTTCGGCGGCAACGTGTTCGGATGGAGCGCCGATGAAGCGACGTCCTTCGCGTTGCTCGATGCCTTCGTCGATGCCGGCTTCAACCTGGTCGATACCGCCGACGCCTATTCGGGATGGGTACCGGGAAACCACGGCGGCGAATCGGAAACCATCATCGGTCGCTGGCTGGCGCGCAGCGGCAAGCGCGACAAGATCCTGATTGCGACTAAGGTCGCCAAGTGGAGCGAGCACCCCGGGTTGTCGCCGGACAACATCGCCGCAGCGGTCGACGACTCGCTGCGGCGCCTGCAGACCGATGTGATCGATCTGTACCAGGCGCACGAAGACGACGAGTCGATTCCGCTGGAAGCCACGCTGGCCGCATTCGGCCGCCTGATCGAACAAGGCAAGGTGCGCGCGATCGGTGCGTCCAACTACAGCGCCGCGCGCCTGCGCGATGCGCTGGATATCTCCGAGCAGTACACGCTTCCGCGCTACGAAAGCCTGCAGCCCGAATACAACCTCTACGACCGCACCGGATACGAAGCCGAGCTGGAGCCGCTGGTGCGCGAGCACGCGCTTGGGGTGATCAGTTATTACTCGCTGGCCAGCGGCTTTCTCACCGGCAAGTACCGCAGCGCCGACGACGCCGGCAAGAGCAGCGCGCGCGGCGCGTCGGTGGTCAAGCAGTACGTCAACCCGCGCGGCCTGCGCATCCTGCAGGCACTGGACGATGTAGCCGCCAGTCACAAGGCGACGCCTGCGCAGGTTGCACTGGCCTGGCTGATCGCACGCCCCAGCATCACCGCTCCGATCGTCAGCGCCACCAGCGTGGAGCAGCTGCACGACGTGCTGGCCGCCGCGCAGCTGTCGTTGAGCGCAGAGCAGCTCGCGCAACTGGACGAGGCAAGCGCGGCAACCTTGGCGGGCTGAGGCCCCGACCGGCCCACACCATTCCCACGCAGCCGCGCCGTCGGCTGCGTCTCCGCCGCGCATGCGCGGCTCCCCATGCGAGAACCCCCTATGACATCGATCACCAATCGCCGCATCGTGCTGGCCTCACGCCCCCAGGGCGAACCCAGCGCCGACAATTTCCGCATCGAAGAAGTCGCCCTGCCCGCCACCGGGCACGACCAGATCCTGGTGCGCAACCGGTTCCTGTCACTGGATCCCTACATGCGCGGACGCATGGACGATGGCCCGTCCTACGCCGCGCCGGTTGCCATCGATGCAGTGATGGAAGGCGGTACCGTAGGCGAAGTCATCGAATCGCATCACGCCGATTACCAGGCCGGCGATCTGGTGGTGCTGGCCGGTGGCTGGCAGACCCACGTGCTGCTCACCCCGTCCACCCCGCTACGCAAGCTGCCCAAGGACGACAAGCTGGCGCCGAGCACTGCACTCGGCGTCTATGGCATGCCCGGCTTCACCGCCTATGCCGGCCTGCACGAGATCGGCAAGCCGCAGGCCGGTGAGACCCTGGTGGTGGCAGCGGCCAGCGGCCCGGTCGGCGCCACCGTGGCGCAGCTGGCGCGGTTGCAGGGCTTGCGCGTGGTCGGCATTGCCGGCGGCGAGGAAAAGGTGGGTTACCTGCGCGAGGCAGTGAAGGTGGACGTGGCGCTGGACCACCGGGCCGAGGACTTCGCCGAGCGGCTGCGCGCGGCCACACCCGATGGCATCGATATCTACTTCGAGAATGTCGGCGGCAAGGTCTTCGATGCGGTGCTGCCGCAACTCAACGACTTCGCCCGCATTCCGGTCTGCGGCGTGATTGCCACCTATAACAGCCGCGGGCAGGTACTGCCCGGCCCGGATCGGCTACCCGAGTTCATGGGCCTGGTCCTGCGCAAACGGCTGACCGTGCGTGGCTTCATCCAGCACGATTTCATTCGCCTGATGCCGGCCTTCCTGCGCGAGATGGGCCAGTGGCTGCGCGAGGACAAGATCCAGTATCGCGAACACGTGCTGCATGGGCTCGACAGCGCACCGCAGGGTCTGATCGATGTGTTGCGCGGCAAGAATTTCGGAAAAGCCGTCGTCGCACTGGACTGACTGCGCACACGATTCCCCATTCCCCCACTCCCAAAGGAGCACCATGACCGTCCCCGCATTCGGCCTCGGCACCTTCCGCCTCAAGGATCAGGTCGTCATCGACTCGGTGCGCAACGCGCTGGAGCTGGGGTATCGCGCCATCGATACCGCACAGATCTACGATAACGAGGCGCAGGTCGGTCAGGCCATTGCCGCCTCTACCGTTCCACGCGATGCGCTGTACATCACCACCAAGATCTGGGTCGACAGGTTCGATCGCGCTGCACTGATCGCCAGCCTGCAGGAAAGCCTGCGCAAGCTCGGCACCGACCATGTCGATCTCACCCTGATCCACTGGCCCTCGCCGAAGGATCAGGTGCCGATGCGCGAGTATCTGGAAGCATTGGCCGAAGCGAAACGTCAAGGCCTCACGCGCGCGATCGGCGTGTCCAACTTCACCATTGCATTGATGAAGCAGGCGATCGAGATCCTGGGCGCCGAAGCGATCGCCACCAACCAGATCGAGGTGCATCCGTACCTGCAAAATCGCGCTTTGATCGCGTTCCTGCGTGAGCAGGGCATCCACGTCACCTCCTACATGACCCTGGCCGTCGGCGAGGTGCTGAAGGATCCGGCGATCCTGGCCATTGCCGCACGCCACGACGCCACGCCCGCACAGGTGGCGCTGGCCTGGGCACTGCAGCAGGGATATTCGGTGATTCCTTCATCGACCAGGCGTGCGAATCTGCAGAGCAACCTCAAAGCGCAGGAGTTGCGCTTGAACGACCAGGACATGGCCGAGATCGCGGCGCTCGAGCGTGGACAGCGCCTGGCGAACCCGCAGGCGATTGCGCCGGACTGGGACTGACGCGCCGCGGCTGGGCAGTGCATCGCTGACTTCAGGTGGTTGCATGTTCCCACTGCCGGCGTGACACCCGGCATGGCTGGATGCAAGCAACGGCATCCCGCCAGCCGGCGTGTGCAGCCGGCGCGTCCGGTCGTGCCTGCCTGCGCGCAAACGATAGTGACGACCGCTCGTCGTCGCGCGCTGGTGAGCGGCAACCCTGCCCTGCTACCGTGCCGGCACAGGGGATGGCCTCGCTCACGGGAGTCCTAGCCATGCACAGCACAACCGTTCCGACCCGCCGCGATGTCGATGCAGAAATCGCGTATTGGCACACGGTCCATGCCGACGGCCACCTGGGTGGCTACGCGTTTTCCGACTACGCCCGGCTGTTGATGCTGGGTTATGACGTCTACCTGGCCTATCCGCGCGCCAGCGAAGCACAGCTGTATCGCGTGCTGCAGGACGCGTATTACCGCGCGCAGCCGATCCTGCCGGTGCCATGGGACCAGGCGCGCTGGATCGTGCGCCACGCCTGGCGACATATGGAAGATGCCGGCGCGGTGCATTGAGGCCGTTGGAGGCTGGATGGCGCAGGCGTCAGCGGCAATCCGCGCAGCGTCCACATCGCTGGGAACGCGTCAGCTGACGCCATGGCGCGTCCATCGACAGCGCCTGGCGAAGTATTGGACGAATACGATCGCGCAATCAGCACGGATCCCGGGCAGGTCTTGCTGCCCGCACCCGCTCCGCAGAGCCCCAGCATTCGGCCGAGCTCGGCTCGCCCGCCCTCAGCTGCACCGCATCTGGCGGAGGAGAAGCAGCAGCCTGGCTCAGTTCAACGGCCCGGTCGCCAGCGCCTGCCGATCGATACGGTGTTTCTCCGCCAGCGCCTGCATGCCCTGCAGCGTCGATGCGATCAGGCTGGCATAGCGCAAGCGCCACAGGTCGGCGCGGTCGTGCGCGTCATCGGTGCTGCCCAGGCCATCGAGGACATGCGGCAGACGGCGGTCCGCCAGCGCCGACGCCGCCAGGTACGGCTTGGCCGGCGCGATCACGTCCACCGGCGCCCGCCAGTCGCTGGCGACATGCCGGGCGATGCCGGCCAGATGCGACAGCTGATGCATGCCGATCAATGTCTCGTGCAGCATCTCGCGGCAGGCCCATTGCCATAGCGCCACCTTTTCGGATGGATCCTGGGCGATCTCGGTCAGCGCCAGATCGACCTTTTCGATTCGCGAGTCGCGCATTGCTGAGCTCCGATGCTGCTTTGCAACATAATTCACACCATCCGGCGTGAGAATCAAGTGAGCCAGGCGTTCAAATGACGTGGGCATCTGGATGCTCGACCCATTTCACGGTTTGGTCGCCCCCGCACAGCCGCGACCGGCACCCTGACTTTCCGCCCATGCAGCTTGCCCGGGGCTGCGTGATGCTGCAGTCCCCATCCAGTGGTGTTCCCATGCGCCTGACCGCCGTTGCGCCGCTCCTGCTCGTGATTGGCTGCGCCGCGCACGCGGAAACGGCCAAGCCGGACCTGTCCTCGCACCAATGCGCGGTCAGCACGTCCTACGACGTTCTGGCCGATGGCGGCGGCATCTGGCTGCGCCGCAAGCAAGGCGTACCGCGCGAGATCTTCTTCCATGGCGGCGAGCTCGATGTGGACCGTCAGGGGCAGCCGGTCAGCGCCGCCGATGCACAGCGGTTGCGCGAGCTCGAGCAAGGCACACGCGCGCTGATGCCGGCGGTGACCTCGATTGCGCATTCGGTGGTGGATATCAGCTTCGACGCGTTGGGCGGGGTGGTGCAGGTGCTGTCCGGCAGCGCACGCCAGCAGCGCAAGGTGGAACGGCTGCGCACCGACGCGCTGGCACAGGTGGACGGTAGCCTGGGGCGTGGGCGCTGGGAGCAGGACCTGTTCGATGCGCGTTTCGAAGCCAGCGTCGAGCGCGCCGCCGAGGACCTGGCCGGCAGCCTGGCCCGCAGCGTGATGTGGACGGTGGTGACCGGCCGTGCGGCCCAGCTCGACCAACGTGGCGCGCAACTGGATGCACAGTGGGAACAGCAGATGCAGCAGCGCAGCCAGGCACTGCAGACACAGGCACAGGCGGTGTGCGTGCAGGCGCAAGCGCTGTACGCCATCCAGCAATCGCTGGACTACCGCTTCCACGGGCAACGCCTGCAGATGCTGGAACTCACCGCGCCTGGACACGACCAGGACGTGCCAGCCGCGAACGCTATCGTGGCCGTAACTGCGCGCTAAGGGTGGCGCCAGCGGGTGAAGAATGGCCTTGTGCAGCTGCGCCGCGCGCAGAGCCAGGCTGCAGATCTATGCGAACGTTCCACCGTAACGCCCCCGGCGCCGCCTCGGAACCGGTCAGATCGCCGACCACATACTCGGCGATATCGGGGCCAGCGCAATGCGCTGCGCCTGCCACAGCTCGACGTCGTTGAGCAGCCCGGGCGACAGCAGCGGGTAGAAGGTATGCCGCGCATGCGCGGCCGAGGACGTTGTTGCTACCGACGCCAACGGCCCGACGCAGGCGCCGGGCCGTTGGCTGACAGCGCCATGCGCGTGGCGCACGGCGCAGGCCCGAATCAGGCCAGGGTCAGGGTGACGTCGATGTTGCCACGGGTCGCGTTGGAGTACGGGCAGACCTGGTGCGCCTTGTCGACCAGCGCCTGCAGCTCGGCCTTGTCCATGCCCGGAACCGCGATGCGCAGTTCGACCGCGATGCCGAAGCCGCCCGGGATCTGGCCGATGCCGACGCTGCTGTCGATGCTGACTTCACCCGGCAGCTTGAGCTTGTCCTGCGCCGCCACGGCCTTCATCGCACCGATGAAGCACGCCGCATAGCCGGCAGCGAACAACTGCTCGGGGTTGGTGCCATCGCCACCTGCGCCGCCCAGCTCGCGCGGGGTGGACAGCTTGGCATCCAGCGCCTTGTCCGAGGACACGGCGCGGCCTTCGCGACCACCGGTGGCGGTGGCGTGGCCGGTGTAGAGGATCTTTTCGGGTGAGGCCATGATGGTTCTCCAGGGTTGGGCGCGGTCAGCGCATGCGGGTTGAATCGTTGGCGATTGCTTGATGTACGACATGCTGCGAAAGATGAGGCGCGCGTTGGTGAACTCAGCCGGCGCCGAGGCTGGAGCGCAGCTTTTCCAGTTCATGCTTGAGGCAGTGCAGTTCGTCCAGCGAACAGGCCGATGCGCAGAACACCTGTTCCGGCACGGCACCTGCCTTGCTGCGCAATGCGCGGCCGGTCTCGGTCAGCGCGACGATCACCTGCCGCTCGTCGCTCACCGCGCGGGTACGCGTCACCAGACCAGCCGCCTGCAGCCGCTTGAGCAGCGGCGTGAGCGTGGCCGAATCCAGATACAGCCGCTCGCCGATCTCCGACACGCTGCGCTCGTCGGTCTCCCAGAGCACCAGCATCACCAGATACTGGGGATAGGTCAGATCCAGCGCCTTCAGCAAGCCGCGATAGAGCTTGTGCATCGCCAGGTTGGCCGAATACAGCGCGAAGCACAGCTGGTTGTCGAGCTGCAGCAGCGCGTCGGTGCGGGTGGCAGTGGCAGCGTCCATGGCTTCAATTTACATAGCGCGCTATTTAATAGCAAGCCATTCCTTGACTCGGGCCTGAAGGTAGCGTCATGTCGAACGCATGCTCACGGCACGCAGTGTTTGGTTGTGAAGAGTGCCGGCGGCCACAGCGGCGCCCTGGTCGGCAAGCGGCGCCGCCATCGATGGGCGCCCCCTTCCTATGAGCGGTGCTCCCGACCGACTCTTTCGGGGCCGCATCGCCGGGCAGACGCAACCGTGGCAGCCTAAATTCCCGCCCCAGTTGCGCAACACTTCCGATGACCGGACGCTGCGTCGCCTCGGCCCGTCGACAAGGCCGCCAGACAGGGAGCAGCGCCGCGCCGAACGCGGAGGCGTCAGGTCGCCAGACGTCTACGCCCGATGCGCGGTGGCCAGATATTCCGCACTCTGCATTTCGATCAGGCGCGAGGCGGTGCGCTCGAACGCGCCTGCCAGGCGCTGCCCGCTGTACAGCGACGGCGGTGCGTCCTGCGCGGTGCAGACCAGATTGACGTGGCGGTCGTACAGCTCGTCGATCAGGTTGACGAAGCGGCGCGCCGCATCCTCGTTCATGCGGTCGAAGTGCGGGATGCCGCCCAGCAGCACCGTGGTGAATTCGCGTGCGATCTCGATGTAGTCGGACGGCCCGCGCGGACCTTCGCACAATGCGGCGAAATCGAACCAGGCGATGCTCTTGCCGCGGGCGCGCACCGGAATCTTGCGCGCCTCGATCTCGATATTGCCCGCACGTGCTTCGGCATTTCCGCTCAGATCGCTCCAGCGCTGCGACAACCAGGCATCGGCCTGCGCATCCAGCGGCGCGCGGTACACCGGCGAGCGCGTCAGCGCGCGCATGCGGTAGTCCTCGGTGCCTTCGGCGTAGAGCTCCACGCAGAATTTCTGCAGCAAGCCTATCGCCGGCAGGAAACTGTCGCGCTGCAGTCCGTTGGCGTAGAGATTCTCCGGCGCGGTATTGGAGGTCGTCACCAGGGTCACGCCCTCGGCGAACAGGCGCTCGAGCAGGCGCGCCAGCAACATCGCATCGCCGATGTCGGTGACGAAGAATTCGTCCAACACCAGCACGCGCAGGTTTTCGCGCCATTGCTGGGCGATCCGGGCCAGCGGGTCGCTCTGCCCGGCATGCTCGCGCAGTTGCTCGTGCACGCCGCGCATGAACCGATGGAAGTGGGTGCGGTACTTCTGCTTGATCGGCAGACCGTCGTAGAACAGATCCACCAGGAAGGTCTTGCCGCGCCCCACACCGCCCCAGAAATACAGGCCGCGTACCGGTTCGGGTTTTTTCCAGAACGCGGAGAGCCGGTCCAGCCAGCCGTCCTGGGCGCTGTCCAGCAGCGCCTCGTGGATACGGTCCAGCTCCTTCAGGGCCGCCTGCTGGGCAGGGTCGGCACGCCAGTCGCCACGTTGTACGCCGGCGGCGTAGCGCTGCGACGGGGTCATCTCGGTCATTGCAATACTCCACGGGCCGGCTGCTGCCCTGCCCGCTCAACGGCGCATCGGCGTGCGATGCGCGTGGGCCGTGCCGCGTTCAGACGGCGGCCGGCAACCAGCGCCGGACACCATGCTGGATCGCACCGCGCAGGTCGATCAACTTGCGGTGGAAGAAGTGGCTGGTGTCGGGCATGCGCACCAGCTCGGGCTGTTGTTCCAGCGTCTCCAGCCAGTCGTACACCGCCTGCGGATCGACGATCTCGTCGGCATCGCCCTGGATCACCAACCACTGCGCCGGCGGCTGCAGGTCGCTGAAATCCCAGCGCCCGGCCGGCGGCGCGATCGAGATCAAGGCCTGCGGCGCCAGCGCACCGGCCGCGCGTAACGATACATATGCACCGAAGCTGAAACCGGCCAGCCACACGGTGTCGCCAGGCCGCTGCGCGCGCACCCACTCGGCCACCGCACGCAGATCGTCCTGCTCGCCGTCGCCATGATCGAAGGTCCCGGCGGATGTGCCGACGCTGCGGAAATTGAAGCGCACCACCGTGATGCCGAGCTCGCGCAATGCACGGGCGGCCATGGTGACGACCTTGTTGTGCATGCTGCCGCCCTCGGTGGAGAGCGGGTGGCAGACGATGGCGGTGACAGGCTGCGCGGCCACATCGCTGTCGGGCAGATCGACAGCGACATCGAGCGGGCCGACAGGCCCGTCCAGCGTCAATGCGGCCGATTCGGTGGGGAATGGGGGATTGGACATGCCCTCATAATAGCCGCCCCGCCGGCCGCGTTCATCGCTCTGCCTGCACACTTCGTTGCCTTGCCATGCATTTGTTGCTGTTTGCCGTTGTCTGCAGTGTCCTGGTGTCGGTGCTGTTGAAGCTGGCGCCACGCCGCCGCATCGATCTCTTCCAGGCCATCACCTGGAACTACGCTGCCGCCAGCGTGCTGGCCCTCGCCTTGCTCACGCCTTCGTTCGCCAGCCTGCATGCCGCGAGCACGCCATGGGTGGCTTTGCTGGGTCTGGCGATCGCCCTGCCGAGCATTTTCCTGGTCCTGGCGCGCTCGGTGCACCTGGCCGGCATCGTGCGTACCGACGTGGCGCAACGCCTGTCGCTGCTGCTCTCGCTGGCGGCGGCCTTTACCGTGTTCGGCGAACGCGCTGGGCCGTGGAAGTTCGCCGGCCTGGCGGTCGGGCTGCTGGCAATCGTCTGTATCGTGCAGCGCCCCCGCGCCTCCGGTGCACTCCAGCCTGCCGGCGACGCCGGTGCGCCGGCACGCGCATGGCCGTGGCTGCTGGCCGTCTGGGCAGGCTTCGCGGTGATCGATGTATTGCTCAAGACCATCGCCTTGTCCGGCACGCCGTCGCTGACGGCGTTGACGCTGTGCTTTGCCATCGCCTTCGCGCTGATGCTGTGTGTGCAGATCCTGCGGATGCGCCGCGGCCACCGCCTGCATGCGCCCAGCATCGCTGCCGGCCTGCTGCTGGGCGTCCTCAACTTCGGCAACATCCTGTTTTACGTGCGTGCGCACCAGAGCCTGCCGGATAGCCCGGCCACGGTCTTTGCGACGATGAATATCGGAGTCGTGGCGCTGGGCGCCGTGGTCGGCATCCTGGCCTTCGGCGAGCGCACCACGCGCTGGACGCGTATCGGACTGGCACTGGCGGTGCTGGCCATCGCGCTGATCGCATGGGGCTCGCGCTGAGACAGCGGCAGGCAGCACGCGGTGATGGCATGCGTCATGGGCGCGGTGGCCTCACCGCTGCCACTGCGGAAACGGATCGTCCAGCAGTTGCCAGTGCGCCGGCCCTTGCCGTAGTTCCTGGTCGCTGAGCAGGCAGGCATCCAGCGCCGCGCGCGTCCGCGCTGCGTCCATGTCCACGCCGATCACCGCCAGCTCCTGGCGACGGTCGCCCCAGAGCGGATGCCAGAGCCGCTGCATGGCCGCATACTCGTTGGCATCGCTCACTTCGTGCGGCAGCGGCAGCGGCGCGGTCCAGCACTGGATCTGCTGCCGTTGCCAGCCGATATCGGTATACGGCAACGGCGTCATGCCGATCTCCACCGGCTGGCCCTGTACTTGCGCATCCACCCGATGACGGGCGGCGAACCAGAATCCGGCGGCATTGGTCTGGGTGGCACCGCCCACGCTGGACAGCTCGCCCACCCAGTCCATGCGGCTGGCCAGCCAGAAGAAACCCTTGCTGCGGATCACCTGCGGCAACCCGCTGTGCACCATGCGCGCGAAACGCTGCGGGTGGAACGGGCGGCGCGCACGGTAGACGAAGCTGCTGATGCCGTATTCCTCGGTCTCGGGCGTGTGTTGCCCACGTAGTTCCTGCATCCAGCCCGGCGCCAGCTGCGCGCGGGTGAAGTCGAACTTCCCGGTGTCGAGCAGCTGATGCAGCGGCACCTCGCCGTGTGCTGCCTCCACGATCGCCGCCTCGCGATTGAGCGCCCGCAGTACCGCGCGCAGGCGCTGCCGTTGCGCCGCGTCGATGCGGTCGCACTTGCTGATCACCAGCACGTCGGCGAACTCGACCTGCTCGCCCAGCAACTGCACCAGTCCGCGCGTATCGTCCGGGCCGGCTTGCTGGCCCAGCTCGGCGAGCGTGGACGCCGAGCCGAAATCGCGCAGGAAGCCGCTGCCATCGACCACGGTCACCATGGTGTCCAGGCGCACGATGTCCGACAGGCTGAAGCCATCGGCATCGCGCACCGCGAAGGTGGCCGCCACCGGCATCGGCTCGGCGATGCCGGTCGATTCGATCAACAGATAGTCGTAGCGGCCGTGTTCGGCCAAGCGCCGCACTTCCTGCAGCAGATCGTCGCGCAGCGTGCAGCAGATGCAGCCGTTGCTGAATTCCACCAGCGTTTCTTCGGTGCGCCGCAACGCCGCCCCACCGTCGCGTACCAGCTGCGCATCGATATTGATCTCGCTCATGTCGTTGACGATCACCGCCACGCGCAGGCCGTGACGGTTCTGCAGGATGCGGTTGAGCAAGGTGGTCTTGCCGGCGCCCAGGAAGCCGGACAGCACGGTGACGGGAAGGCGTGAATCGCGGGCGACGGCAGCAGGCATCCGGAGAATCTCGAAAGACAAAGTGTTACTATATAACACTTTATCGCCGGAACCCTTCCATGCGTCCGACTGCTTCGCTTCTGGACAACTCCGCCATCGTTCTGTCCGGGCTGTGCCTGCTGCACTGTCTGGCGCTGCCCCTGCTGGCGGCCACGCTTCCGCTGCTGGGCGTCTGGAGTCGGGCCGAGTGGGTGCATGTGGCATTCGCAGCGGCGGCCGTGCCGCTGAGCGGCTACGCGCTGTGGAGCACGCAGCGACGCCATGCGCTACCGCCGGCGGTGTGGGCACTGGCAGGCTGCGGGCTGGCCGGCCTGGTGCTGGGCGCCAGCAGCCTCGCCGGCGAACACCTGGAAACGCCGATCACGGTGACCGCCAGCCTGCTGCTGGCCAGCGCGCATCTGCTCAATCTGCGCATCCGCCGTCGCGCGGGGCGGTGCGCACTGACGCCCCAATGAAGCCGGCACGCAGAACGGGCTGCCTTCCACAGCATTGAAGAACTAACGCAAGTCGTTCTTGACCATCAGCAGGCATGTCTTGATCTTGGCCTGCAAGGCTCCCATCGCACCGGTTCTTGCATATCGACCGTTCTTTTCGAGACTGGCCAGTTTCAAGGCGAGCTTGGCGCCACTGGCGACGGAGATCGGCGGCGTGCTCGTGGCATCGACGATCCCCCTGATCGCACGATCCGTCTTGGAGAGAAACTCCGCGCCGAACAGCGCGATTTCTATGTAACGAGGATTGGAGCCGAATTCTTCTCTGCTCAAGTCGCCATCGAGAGCGAACTTGGCGATCTCATACAACGGATCAAGTTGCCTCTGGCCCAATGAGCTGACATCTGCATATCCCCGCGGAGGACAATTCACCTCCGTGGCCTCGCCTGTGGAGGCCTGCGCCTGTTCCGATACGGCGATGGTCCGCCCGCCGGCCGGGAGATGGTGGCCAGCGGCGCTCTCGTTCGGCTGGCTGCAACCTGCCGCAGTTACGCTGAGCAGTACCGACATACCGACGCTTCGCATGACACGCATGCACGATCCTCCTTGGTCTAGACACAGATCGAGTTCGTCTGGAGGGGTTGGCTACTGCGTATCTGGCCTGCGCCTCGATTGCTACGCACGCGCCACTCCCCGCATCCGCATGGCGATCTGCTACAGCGAAAACCCCAGCAGCACCGGGTCGTGGTCGGAACTGCGCCAGGGGCCTGGCAGGTTGCGCTTGGCGTAGCCGGCGTCATCCATCGCATCGGCATTGATATGCCATTCGACCGCGCCACGCAGCTGTTTGGCCATCGCCGGGCTGAGCAGGGCGTGGTCCAGCCGCCCGCTCATACCGTCGTAGACGTAGCTGTAGGGCTGCTTCACTCCGGCCACGGCGAAGGCGTCCTGCCAACCGCTGGCGCGCAGGCTGCGCATCGGCGTTTCCATCGCGTGTGCGTTGAAGTCGCCCAGCAACACGGCCAGCTTGGTCTGCGCGCCGGTCGGGTCGGTCTGCAGCCATTGGTGCAGACGCTTGGCCGATTCGGTGCGGGTCGCATTCCAGCACGCCTGGCCGTCGCCCTGATCGGCATCGGCCCCGCTGGCGTTGCCGCAGCCCTTGGACTTGAAGTGATTGGCGACCACCACGAAGGTGGCGCCGCGCGTACTGCGGAATGCCTGCGCCAACGGCACGCGGCTGTGGTGATCGAACGGCCCACCGGTCAGCGTGGCCGGCTTGCCGACCGGGGTGACCTGGCTGCTGCGGTAGATGATGCCGACCCGGATGGCGTCGTCGCCCGGGCCGCTGCCGGTATCGACGAAGCGCCAATCCTTGTCGGTGCCGGCCGCGTTGAGCGCGGCCACCAGTTGCGCCACGGCCGTGTCGCCGTCGTTGCCGTCGTTTTCCAGCTCCATCAGCGCGGCTACATCGGCGCGCAGCGGCACGATGGTGGCGACCAGCTTGGTCAGCTGCGCCTGGAACTGCGCATGCGTGCGGGCGCCACGCTTGGTCGGGAAACCGCCGCCACGGCCATTGCCGTTGAAGAAATTCTCCAGGTTGAACGAGGCGATCCGCAGGTCGCCGCCCACCTGCGGCGCCACCGCGGTCGGCATCGCCGGCAGGCTGAGCGGCCGCAGCACCTGGATGCGGTACTGACCGTCGTAGCGTTGATCGACGATGCCATCCACCGCCTTGAGCAGGCTGCCGTTGCGCAGGACCGTATCGGCCGGGAGGTAGGACACCGTCTTTGGATTGCGTCCATTGCGTGCATCGTCCAGCAATACCCGGCGACGCGCGTTGTCGGCCTGCACCTGGGCGAACGCCGGCGTGCCGGCCGCCGCGACCTCGCTGGGTTGCCACAGGCGCCCGCCGAAACCGGCGATCAGCTCGCCATAGGTCTCCAGGCGGTCGCTGCCGTTGAGCGTGAGCGCGGCAATGCGCACATGCTCGCCTTCCAGCGCCTCCCAATCGGCCGGCGGCCCGCTGAGCATGCGCACCGGCACCGGCTGGTCGCTGGCGAGCCGCTCGATGCCACTGGCGTCCACGGTGGTCAGACTGGCATCGCCGCCGGCCGAGACCTCGCGCACCGTGCCGACGATGCGGACCCGATCGCCCACGGTCACCTCCGCATTGCCGGCGCCGGTGACGAACAGGCCGTGCGAACGCCGCGGCTCGAATCCGGGCTGCTGCACGAACAGGCCAGCCAGACCGACGCGCGTATCGGCGGTGACGATGCCTTCCACCTCCACCAGGCGGCCATCGTAGGGGCTGCGGCTGTCTTCGCCCTGTACATCGGCAATCGACAGCCGTTGGGCGGCGCCATCGGCGGCGCGGCACAACAGCGGAGCCAACAGACCGACCAGACCGAGCACAACCAGCGGGCGAGGCGACATCGAACGACTCCAGAAGGTGGATCAAATGCAAACGCCGCCCGGAGGGCGGCGCGTGGTAACCACAAGCGCGGAAACAGGCTAACAAACCGCGGCGACATGCCGCCAGACACTGTTGGCACGGAAACGCAGGCGCCCAATGAGTCGGATTGGCACCGCGCGGTCCGCGCCGGCAGCATGGCCGGCACGCCCCGTCTCCGTAGCTGCAATGAAGACGACTGCACTCAGCCGCATCAGACCGATTGCGGCGAATCCCGCGCGGCCCGGCCGGCGCGCGAGAACCTTACTTCAGGTTGCCCAGCATCCAGTCGACGGTCGCGCGGACCTGCTCTTCGGTGAGCGCGGGGTTGCCGCCCTTGGGGGGCATGATGCCGCCGTCCGGGCCGGTGTATCCCTCGATCGCGTGCTTGTACAAGGTGTCCTTGCCCTGGGCGATGCGCGCGTCCCAATGCGAGTGGTCCAGCGTCGGCGCCTTGCCCACGCCAGTGGTGTGGCAGGCGGTGCACAGGTTGTCGAAGATGGTCTTGCCGTCGGTGGTTCCGCCATAGGCGGACTGCGATGCAGCCTTGGCCAGCGCAGCCGCCTGGGCGGCGGCCTGTGCCGCTGCGCCGGTCGTGCCGGCATACACCGCACCTGCCGGCGCGATGCGCTGCTGCACGCGTTTGGCGGCCGTCGGCGAGACTTCGTCGGGGATGGCACGTTGCAAATAGGCTGCCAGGGCAATCAGGCCCAGGGTGATCACCACCAGTAAACCGATCACCATCGAGAATTTTTTCAGGAACTCGAGGTCGTAATTCCGCACGCGCTCACCCCTGGCTGTTGGTCGAAGACCTCTGCTAGCGCCGGAGTATAGAGCACAGTTCAGGCCAGTCTGACCAGCGTGCATGACAGTTTTCGCAGCGATGTGCGCCGCGCCCCGGCAAGGCGTACGTTCGCATGGCTAACCGGCACCGCGTGCGACCTGAATTGCCGCAATGCCGCATGGCGCATTGGTCTCGATTGTGGGAATTGCGTATCATTCCCATCAATCCAGGGTGGCGTGGCTTTTGCGTCGCCCGCTGCCAGTCTTAGAGGAGTCGCCCGATGAAAGCCTTCCTGCTGTCCTGCCTGGCCGTGGCCAGCATCAGCCTGTCCGCCCAGGCCCACGAAATCTGGATCGAGCGCGACGGCAGCGGCCCGGTGCGTATCTTCTTCGGCGAGCCGGCGCAGGAAACGCTGGACCACGGCCAGGACGAGATCAAGCGGGTGGTCAAGCCCAAGGTGTTCGGCAGCGCCGGCAAAGCCGGCGCCCTGCAGCGCGGCAGCGAGTTCCTGACCGCCCCGTTGTCCGGCAGCGGCGATGCCTGGTTGAGCGACGACAGCGTGTTCGAGCCCTGGAAAGGCGAAGCCGGCGGCTTCGAGACGGTGAGCTATTACGCACGGGCCGGGCGCGCCACCACCACGGCCAAGCTGGACCTGGAACTGGTGCCCACCACCGCCAACGGCAGCACCCTCACCGTGATGTACCGCAACAAGCCCTTGCCCAAGGCCGAAGTCACCGTGATCGACTCGCAGAAGTGGCAGAAGACGCTGACCTCCGATGCGAAGGGCCAGGTCACGCTGCCGACGTTGCGCGCCGGTCGCCATATCCTGGTGGTCAACACCAAGGAGCCGGTGCAGCGCGAGATCGCCGGCAAGCAGGTCACGCTGGTCCACCACATCAGCACGCTGACCTTCCAGGCCCAGTAACGGCACCCACGCAGTACGCCGCATGACGACCGCCGCCCAACCGCTGACCTGGTTCAGGCGCCCCTGGCTGGGTGTGCTGTCGCGCACGCTGGCCGCCATGCTCGGCGGTTACGCGCTGGCCAGCGCGACCAATCTGCTGCTGTCGCTGGTGCTGCCAATGCCGCGCAGCGAAGCGGTACTGACCAGCATGCTGATCGGCATCGTGGTGTGCGCCTGCGCGCCGCTGTGGGCGTTCGCCACCGCCAGCGTCTGGCGCGCCTGGGCCGGCATCGCGGTGCCGGCAGCGCTGCTGTTCGCGCTGGCCGCGTGGCTGCAGCGGGGTGCGGCATGAAACAGGGATTCCGCCAGTCGATGGCGTGGCTGCACACCTGGACCGGCCTGTTGGTGGGTTGGGTGCTGCTGCTGATCTTCATGGGCGGCACGGCCAGCTACTACCGCGATGAGATCAGCCGCTGGATGCGTCCGGAGCTGCCCACCACCACGGTGAGTACGGCCACCGCAGTGCGCAGCGCCGAACGGTATCTGCGAACGCATGCAGCCGATGCGCTGAGCTGGAACATCACCTTGCCGGATGCGCGTACTCCGGTGGTGACCATGTACTGGCAGAATCCCGCGCCTGCCGACGGCCAACCTGCCGGGCGTCGGCAGATGTACGGCAGCGCCATCATCGATCCGGCCACCGGCAACGAGATCGCCGCACGCGACACGCTGGGTGGTGAATTCTTCTACCGGCTGCATTTCGATCTGCATTACGTGCCGGCGCTGTGGGCGCGCTACATCGTCGGGTTCTGCGCGATGTTCATGCTGGTGGCGATCATCAGCGGCGTGATCACGCACAAGAAGATCTTCAAGGACTTCTTCACCTTCCGTCCGGGCAAGGGCCTGCGGTCGTGGCTGGATTTCCACAATGTCAGTGCGGTGACCGCGCTGCCATACCACGCGATGATCACCTACACCGGCATCGTGACCTTGATGTTCATGTACTTGCCCTGGGGCATCAAGGCGCGGTATGCCGGCGACGAAATGCGCTTCTACGACGAATCGGCCAGTCGCGTGGCCGATACGCGGCAGGCGGCCGGTACACCGGCGCGGATGCTGCCGCTGGAGCAGGTGGCGGAGCGCGCACGCCGCGATCTGCGCGGCGCGCAGATCGGCACGGTGGCGGTCTCGCTTCCCGGCGATGCACATGCGGCGGTGGGCGTGAGCCAGGTGGCCACGGCCCTGTCGACCAATGCGCCGTCCGTCCTGTACGACGCGGTTTCCGGCCAGCGCCTGCAGCGCAGCGCCCTGCCCGGTGGCGCCAGCGAAACGCGCGGTGTGATGGTGGGCCTGCATATCGCTCACTTCGCCGGTCCGTGGCTACGTGCGCTGTTTTTCGGTTCCGGTCTGCTTGGTTGCCTGATGGTGGCCAGCGGCGTGGTGATGTGGGCAGTGAAGGAACGGCCCAAGCACCTGAAGGCCGGCCGGATCGGATTCGGCCTGCGCCTGGTGGATTCACTCAATATCGGCACCGTGGCCGGCCTGCCGATCGCTTTCGCCAGTTTCTTCTGGGCCAACCGTGTGCTGCCGGTGAGCCTGGAAGGGCGTGCAGCGCTGGAAGCCAATCTGTTCTTCGCTGCATGGGCCGCAGCGTTGTTGGCCGCCTTCGTGTGGCCGCGGCGTGCGATGTGGAGCTGGCAGTTGTATCTGGGCGCAGCACTGTTCGCGCTGGTGCCGGTACTCAACGCGATCACCACCGACGTGCATCTGGGCGTGACGCTGCCTGCCGGGCAATGGGCACTGGCCGGTGTCGATCTGGTGTGCCTGTCGCTGGGCGTGTGCCTGGGCATTGCCGGCGTTCGCCTGCAGCGCTGGAAGGCACCGCAGCCGGCCGCGGCACGCCGCGCGCGCACCGCGACCGCTGCCGCACCGCCTGTGCAGCCCACCGCACCGCTGCAGGAAAGCGCGTGAGCGTGCTGCTGTTGCTGGCGCTGAACTTTTCCGGGTTCGCTGCCCTGTGCCTGGCGATGGACAAGCATCAGCAGGAGTTGCGCGGCCGCCTGCTGGGCGCTGCACGCTCGAGACAACTGCGTGTGCTGGGCTGGTTGCTGCTGCTGCTCGCCTTCGGCCTGGCGGTGCATGCGCAAGGTTGGGGCGTCGGTGCGGTGCTGTGGCTGGGCACGCTGACTGCTGCTGCAGCGGTCCTGTCGCTATGGTTGCTGCCGTATCGACGCGGCGCGATCGTACCGGCAGCGGTGGCTGCACCGGTACTGGCGGGCGTGATGCAGGTCCTGGTGGGCTGAGGCCGCGTCGCGGCCAAGCGCTGGCGAGGCGGTCGGTTCAGCGCGCCGATCACTCTCGTGCGGATGCGACGGACGTGCTGCCCTGCCTTCTTCGGGTGGCGATCCTGACGCCATCCCCGGACGTTGCGCAAGGTTTCGCCGCGCTCAGGAGCTTCGACACGGGCGCGCGCCAGAGTGCGCACCAGCCAGGGCCGTGCAGCTGCCTGCATGCGGTTGCCCTCGCACGTCGACGTGTTGGAGTCACGCCACTGTCAGTGGGTCGCCCCAGCTGCGGCCATCGCGCGGCAGGCGGCCATCGTCGAGCACCTGCAGCACGCGCTCGGGTTGCAGCATGTCCAGAAACAGCACCACGTTGACGCCTTCGGGCCGCGCCATGCTGGGAAAGATCACGCCGGGAACATCCGCTTCGCGCAGCAGATCGCCGAGTACCCAGCTCACCGGTTCGACCTTGTTGACCAGGGCCTTGCGCCAATCGTCTGTCCAGTCGGCCCATAGCGCATCCCAACTGGCGTCGAGCAGGCGCAGATCGGCCAGTGCCGGAAGCTCGGCGGCGTAGCTGACCAGCGTGAACGGCGGCAGGAACGGCGCCGCCTGAGCGTACTCGGCAGCGGCGGTGTCCAGTTGCAGCGACAGATACAGTGCCGGCTGGCCGAAGCGGTTGAAGCGCCCGCCCGAGCGTGCGGCACCCGCGCCGCTCAATGGCTCGGCCGCCCAGCGCGGGGTGAAGGCGCGATACAGCGTGCAGTGCGCCGGGGCGCTCAGCTTCAACCAGCCGCTCCGGCAGCCACGGTGCGCAGGTAGGTCAGCGCATCGTCGGTGCGGCCCTGCTTGACCACTTCCAGCAGGGTGGCGAATTCGAACGCCGGGATCGGGCTGTTCTTGAGATGGAACACCAGCTGGCGCTCGTCCGGCTGGATCTGTGCCATCGCCACCAGCAGCCGCGACAGATTGCGTAGCAGGTCCTGCACGCGCGGGCTTTCCGGATGCAGGCGCAGGCTGTTGCGATGCACGCCGGCCAGCTCGGCCAGTTCCTGCTGCGACAACTCCAGCAGGCCAGCCATCGCCGACGGGGACAGGATGGTGCGATCGGGCGCGCGCAGCCGCTCGGTCAAGGTCAGAGGATTGAGGACGGCGACCATGGCATGGACTCGGGCGGAAACTGTGCACAGTATACGCACAGTAAAGCACACCGATCCAGCACAGCCGCGCCACCGGTCAGCGCGATGTCAATCCGGCGCGGAGGCGCCCACCGCGCGCAGGCAGAAGCCGCAGATGGCTTCCACCAGTTGTTCGCCTTGCTGCGGATCGCCTCGGCTGGGAGCGATCGGCCCGACCAGCGCTTCGGTGAACGCACCGACGATGCAGGCGGCTGCAGCATCCAGCGACTGCGGTGGGAACTCGCCTGCCGCGACGCCCTCGGCCAGCAGTTGCCGAAACACCTCGCCGAACAGCCGCCGGCCGCGGATGCGCTCGGCATCCACCTCGCCTTCCACCGGCTCGGCAATGAAGGCATAGGCCAGCGCCGGCCCGGCCAATGCACGCCGCACGAAGGTGGCGATGGCGGTGCGCAGGCGCTCGGCTGCACTGGTCGGGGCAGTGGCGATCGTGCGCAGGATCGCCATCTCACGTTGGACGGCAGCGTTGAGAACTTCGACGAAAAGCTCCGCTTTGGACGGGAAGTGCCGGTAAATCTGTCCAGTCGACACGCCAGCAGCAGCGGCGACGGCGGTGACCGGCGCATTGCGGTAGCCGCCTTCGGCGATCAGCGACCGCGCTGCCTGGAGGATGCGTTCGCGATTGCCGGCCAGGCGTTCTTCCATCAGGGCGGAGCGTCGGTAAGCCATGGTTTGATTCTGAGTTCAATAGTTGAATTTTAGTTCACTTTTTCGTCGTGGACCGCTAGGCTGCCCACATCCGCCGCGCGGCCCGCCCGCTCCCACCCGGCACGTCCCGATCCCTGTGGAGTCGCTCCATGCATGTGCCGTCCCTGAACTTCGAGCTTGGCGAAGAGATCGATCTGCTGCGCGAAAGCGTGGCCGCCTTCGCCAGCCACCATATCGCCCCGCTCGCCGCCGCGGCCGATCACGACAATGTCTTTCCCGCGCAATTGTGGCGCCTGTTCGGCGAGCAGGGCCTGCTGGGGCTGACCGTGGAAGAAGATTACGGCGGCAGTGGCATGGGCTATCTGGCACATGTGGTGGCCATGGAAGAAATCTCGCGGGCCGGCGGCGCGATCGGGCTGTCGTATGGCGCCCATTCCAATCTGTGCCTCAACCAGCTGCGCAAGAACGCCAGCCACGAACAGAAACAACGCTACCTGCCCAAGCTGTGCACCGGCGAGCATGTGGGCGCGCTGGCGATGAGCGAAGCCGGCTCGGGTTCGGATGTGGTGTCGATGAAACTGCGCGCCGATGCACGCGGCGACCGCTTCGTGCTCAACGGCAACAAGATGTGGATCACCAACGGCCCCGACGCCGACGTGCTGGTGGTGTATGCCAAGACCGACCCGGATGCCGGTGCGCGCGGCATCACCGCCTTCATCGTCGAAAAGGGCATGCCGGGTTTTTCCACCGCACAGAAGCTGGACAAGCTGGGCATGCGCGGCTCCAACACCTGCGAGCTGGTGTTCACCGACTGCGAAGTACCCGCCGAGAACGTGCTTGGCACGCTCAACGGTGGCGTGCGCGTGCTGATGTCCGGGCTGGATTTCGAACGCGTGGTGCTGGCCGGAGGCCCGCTCGGGCTGATGGCCGCGGCGATGGACGTGGTGCTGCCTTACGTGCACGAGCGCAAGCAGTTCGGCGAGCCGATCGGCACGTTCCAGTTGATGCAGGCCAAGCTGGCCGACATGTACGTGGGCCTCAATGCCTGCCGCGCCTATGTGTATGCGGTGGCGCGCGCCTGCGATGCCGGGCGCACCACGCGCCAGGACGCGGCCGGCGCGATCCTGTATGCCGCCGAAAAGGCCACCTGGCTCACCGGCCAGGCGATCCAGGTGCTCGGTGGCAACGGCTATATCAACGAATACCCCACCGGGCGCTTGTGGCGCGATGCCAAGCTGTACGAAATTGGCGCGGGCACCTCGGAGATCCGCCGCATGCTGATCGGCCGCGAGCTGTTCGAACGCACTGCCTGACGGAGCCACCATGAGCGTGATCACCAGCCAGCTGCAGGTCAGCAGCGACAGCTTCCAGGCCAATGCCACCGCGATGCGTGCGGTGGTCGACGATCTGCGCCATACGCTGGCGCGGACCGCGCTCGGCGGCAGCGAGGCCGCGCGCACCAAGCACAGCGCACGTGGCAAATTGCTGGTGCGCGAGCGCATCGATGCCTTGCTGGATCCGGGCAGCGCCCTGCTGGAGATCGCGCCGCTGGCCGCGCATGGCATGTACGACGACCAGGTGCCCTGCGCCGGCGTGGTGGCGGGCATCGGCCGCGTGTCGGGCGTGGAATGCGTGATCGTGGCCAACGATGCCACCGTCAAGGGCGGCACGTATTACCCGATGACGGTAAAGAAGCATTTGCGTGCGCAGGAGATCGCGCAGCAGAACCGGCTGCCATGCATCTATCTGGTCGACTCCGGCGGCGCGTTCCTGCCGTTGCAGGACGAGGTGTTTCCCGACCGCGATCACTTCGGGCGCATCTTCTACAACCAGGCCAATCTCTCCGCACAAGGCATCCCGCAGATCGCCTGCGTGATGGGCTCGTGCACCGCTGGCGGCGCGTATGTTCCGGCGATGAGCGACGAAACGGTGATCGTGCGCGAGCAGGGTACGATCTTTCTAGGTGGCCCGCCGCTGGTCAAAGCGGCCACCGGCGAGGAAGTCAGCGCCGAAGAGCTGGGCGGCGCCGATGTGCACACGCGCATTTCCGGAGTAGCCGATCACTTCGCCGACAACGATCTGCAGGCGCTGGCGCGCGTGCGCGCGATCATCGCGCAGCTCAACTGGCGCAAGCCGCCTGCATCGCTGGCGCTGCGAGTGCCGTTACCGCCGCGACATGCGGCCGACGAATTGTATGGCGTCATACCCGCCGATACGCGCAAACCCTTCGATGTGCGCGAGGTGATCGCCCGCATTGTCGACGACTCGCGTCTTGACGAATTCAAGCCGCGCTACGGCAACACGCTGGTCACCGGCTTCGCGCACCTGCATGGCTACCCGGTCGGCATCATCGCCAACAACGGCATCCTGTTCTCCGAGTCCGCGCTCAAGGGCGCGCACTTCATCGAACTGTGCGCCCAGCGTGGCATTCCGCTGGTGTTCCTGCAGAACATCACCGGCTTCATGGTGGGCCGCAAATACGAACATGGCGGCATCGCCAAGGACGGTGCCAAGCTGGTGATGGCGGTGGCCTGCGCCAAGGTGCCCAAGTTCACCGTGGTGATCGGCGGCTCGTTCGGCGCGGGCAACTACGGCATGTGCGGCCGCGCGTATTCGCCCAATTTCCTGTGGATGTGGCCGAACGCGCGTATCGGCGTGATGGGCGGCGAACAGGCCGCCAGCGTGCTGGCCACCGTGCGCCGCGACGGCATCGAGGCCAAGGGTGGCGCATGGTCGGGCGAGGAGGAGGACGCCTTCAAGGCGCCGATCCGCGCGCAGTTCGAACAGCAAGGCCATCCCTACTACGCCAGCGCACGGCTGTGGGACGACGGCATCATCGACCCGGCCGATACCCGCCGGGTGTTGGGGCTGGGACTCTCGGCGGCACTGAACGCGCCGATCGAGGCGACCCGCTTTGGCGTGTTCCGGATGTGAGCGGGTCCGTGCGCAGGCGGACCCGTCCCGAGCGGGCATCTGCCGTGCCGCCAGGACTTCCCGCGCTGCTTGCAACAATGGCTTGCATGCCAGATCACAGCCGCCGCATTTCGATCGCACCACCTGATCGCACGAGCACCGGCCACGCCGGCGATGTGCAGAGACCGATCCGATGACCCAGCAAGCTTCCGTCACCACCACGCGCCAGCCCCCCTTCGACAAGATCCTGATCGCCAACCGCGGCGAGATCGCCTGCCGGGTCATCGCCACCTGCCGCAAGCTGGGCATCGCGACGGTGGCGGTGTATTCGGACGCCGACCGCAATGCGCGGCATGTGCGGCTGGCCGACGAGGCAGTGCACATCGGCGCCTCGCCTGCGCAGCAGAGCTATCTGCGCAGCGAGGCCATCCTCGCCGCGGCGCAGACCACCGGTGCGCAGGCCATCCATCCCGGCTACGGCTTCCTGTCGGAAAACGCAGGCTTTGCCGAAGCCTGCGCGCACGCAGGGGTGGTGTTCATCGGGCCGCCACCGACAGCGATCCGTGCGATGGGCGACAAGAGCGCTGCCAAGGCGCTGATGCAGCGCGCTGGCGTGCCGTTGACGCCGGGGTATCACGGCGATGACCAGACACCTGCCTTCCTGCGCGCGCAGGCCGATGCGATCGGCTACCCGGTGTTGATCAAGGCCAGCGCCGGCGGCGGCGGCAAGGGCATGCGCCGGGTCGACGCCAGCGCCGAGTTCGAGCAGGCGCTGGCCGGCTGCCAACGCGAGGCGCAATCGGCATTCGGCAATGCGCATGTGCTGGTGGAAAAGTATGTTGAACGCCCGCGGCATATCGAGATCCAGGTCTTCGGCGACACGCATGGCGACGTGGTGTATCTGTTCGAACGCGACTGTTCGGTGCAGCGCCGGCATCAGAAAGTCCTGGAAGAAGCGCCAGCGCCCGGCATGACCGAAGCCCGCCGCGCTGCGATGGGCCAGGCGGCGGTGGATGCGGCACGCGCGGTCGGCTATGTGGGCGCCGGCACGGTGGAGTTCATCGCCGGCCCGGACGGCGATTTCTACTTCATGGAAATGAACACCCGCCTGCAGGTGGAGCACCCGGTGACCGAATTGATCACCGGCACCGACCTGGTGGAGTGGCAACTGCGTGTGGCCGCCGGCGAGCCGCTGCCATGCCGCCAGGACGCATTGCAGATCAACGGGCACGCGCTGGAAGCGCGGCTGTATGCCGAAGATCCCGACCGCGGCTTCCTGCCCTCCACCGGTAGCTTGCGTCAGCTGCAGCTGCCGGCCACCAGCGCGCATGTGCGCCTGGATGCCGGCGTGGAACAGGGCGACACCATCAGCCCGTATTACGACCCGATGATCGCCAAGCTGATCGTCTGGGATGTCGATCGCCCGGCGGCGCTGGCACGCATGCGCGCGGCGCTGGCGCAGGTGCATGCGGTGGGCGTCACCACCAACAGCGCGTTTCTTGCGCGGCTGATCGGCACCGCGTCATTCGCGTCCGCCGATCTGGATACCGGCCTGATCGAACGCGAGCAGGCGGCTCTGTTCCCGGCGCCGCAGGCACCGGATCAGGCATGGTGGAGTCTTGCCGCCGTGTTGATCGCCGCCGCGCTGCCCAGGCCCGCGGCCGATCCGGCCGACCCGTTCTCGCCCTGGCAGGCGGACGATGGCTGGCGGATCGGTATGCATGCCACGCACCGCGTGCAGCTGGAAGCCGCAGGCGAACGCCGCGAGCTGGGCGTCCACCGGCATGGCGACGATTGGCAGGTGACGCAGGCAGGCCGTACCCACACGCTGCGCTACCGGGCGCAGGATGGCGAGTTACGCGTGGAGCTGGATGGCCGGCAATGGCGCATCCAGGCGCTGCACGATGGCACCGCGCTGATCCTGATCGGTGCCACGCAGCGGGTAGTGTTCCATCACCACGATGCGCTGATCGAGGCCGATCAGCCCGCGCACGATGCCGGCGGGCTGACCGCCCCCATGCCTGGCCGCATCGTCTCGCTGGCCGCGGCGATCGGCGAGCCGGTCACCCGTGGGCAGCCGCTGGTGGTGCTGGAGGCGATGAAGATGGAGCACACCCTGCATGCCCCCAGCGACGGCACGGTGCAGCGCTATCTGGTTGCCGAAGGCGACCTGGTGGCCGATGGCGCCGCGCTGGTGGAATTCGTGTCGGTATCTGCGTAGCGCGGCAGCCGGGATGACCAACGGCACGTCGGCAAACCTGACGCGTGCATCTAGCGTGATGAGGCGGCTGGCCTGGCCGTCTTTCCACCGGAGGCTTCATGCAACGCCTGCTCCTCGTTTCCAGCATGCTGCTCGCGTTGTCTGCCTGCAGCGACAAGCCCGCACCTGCGGACGCCAAGAATTCAGCCCCTGCATCGGCAGCGGCGGCACCGGCAGCGCAGCCGGAGCTGATCACCCGCGATGCGCTGTTCGGCAACCCCGAGCGTGCCAACGTCAGCATCAGCCCGGACGGCAAATACCTCAGCTGGGTGGCACCGCTGGACGGCGTGCTCAATATCTGGGTCGCGCCGGCGGAGGCACCGGACCAGGCGCGCGCCATCACCAAGGACACCGCGCGCGGCATCCGCTCCTATTTCTGGACCTACCGGGCCAATACGCTGCTGTACCTGCGCGACACCGGCGGCGATGAGGACTTTCATCTGTACTCGGTGGATCTCACCGATGGCAGCAGCACCGATCTCACCCCGTTCAAGAAAACCAGCGCGGAGTTGTACAGGATCAGCGCGCAGCATCCCGACGCGATCATGGTCGGCATGAACGACCGCGACCCGAAATGGCATGACCTGTACCGGGTGGACCTGGCCTCGGGCAAGCGCACCCTGGCGCGGCAGAATGCCGATCAACTGGAGTCCTATCTGCTCGATGGCGACTTCCAGCTACGCTACGCCACCCGCGCCACCGACGATGCCGGCCGGGAACTGCTGGTGCCCGATGGCAAGCACTGGAAGAGCGTGGACCGCATTCCGTTCGAGGATGTCACCAGCACCTCGCCCAATGGGCTGACCGATGACGGCAAGACGCTCTACATGCAGGACTCGCGCAATCGCGATACTGCCGCACTGTTTGCCATCGACACCACCAGCAATGCGCGCACGCTGCTGTTCGAAGACCCGCACGCCGATGTCGGTACCACCTTGAACGATCCGAAGACCGGTGCGGTACAGGCGGTCTCCAGCGAGTACCTGCGTGAGCAATGGAAGCCGCTGGACACCGGCATTGCGGCCGATCTCCAGAAGCTCAAGTCGCTGGGCGACGGTGATACCGAGGTGGCCGCCCGCACCCTGGACGACCGCATCTGGATCGTCAGTTATTCGGCGGCGGAGACCCCGCTGACTTACTATCGCTATGATCGCGGCGCCGGCGGCAAGCTCACCAAGCTGTTCTCCGCTCGCCCGGCGCTCGATGGCAAGCCGCTGGTGCCGATGTGGCCGCAGGAACTCTCCGCGCGCGACGGCCTCAAGCTGGTCAGCTACCTCACCCTGCCCGCCGAGGCGGATGCCAATCACGACGGCAAGGCCGACAAGCCGGTGCCGCTGGTGCTGTTCGTGCATGGCGGCCCATGGGCGCGCGACAGCTATGGCTACGGTCCTTATCAGCAATGGCTGGCCAACCGCGGTTATGCCGTGCTGTCGGTCAACTTCCGCGGCTCCACCGGCTTTGGCAAGGCCTTTACCAATGCCGGCAACGGCGAGTGGGCGGGCAAGATGCACGACGACCTGGTGGACGCAGTGCAATGGGCGGTCAAACAAGGGGTGACCACTCCCGACAACGTGGCGATCATGGGCGGCAGCTACGGCGGATATGCCACGCTGGTCGGCATGACCTTTACGCCGGACAGCTTCAAGTGCGGTGTGGACATCGTCGGCCCGGCCAACCTCAACACCTTGCTCGGCACCGTACCGCCGTACTGGGCCAGCTTTTACAAACAGCTGACCCGGCGCATGGGCGACCCCGCCACCGAAGCCGGCAAGCAGTGGCTCACCGAGCGCTCCCCGCTTTCGCATGTCGACAAGATCAGCAAACCGCTGCTGATCGGCCAGGGCGCCAATGACCCACGCGTCAAGCAGGCCGAAAGCGACCAGATCGTCAACGCGATGAAGACCAAGAACATCCCGGCCACCTACGTGCTGTTCCCCGACGAAGGCCATGGCTTCCGCCGTCCGGAGAACAGCAAGGCCTTCAACGCCGTGACCGAAGCCTTCCTCGGCCAATGCCTGGGTGGCCGCGTGCAGCCGATCGGCACGGATTTCGAAGGCTCCAGCATCAGCGTCCCGGAAGGCGCCGACAAGGTGACCAGCCTGAGCGAGGCGCTGAAGACGCATACGCAGGCGATTCGGCGGTAGCCGTATCGGGGCACCGCACAAGCATCGGCGTCATTATGGCCGGCGACGTCCTGTCGCCGGCTCATCGATGTCATTCATTGAATCGGCCTGTAGTCCGCCGGCGACCGGCTAATGGCAGGCCCACACTTCGTTGTTGGGGTCCAGCTCCATCGTCTGCATGACATCAGCGCGGATACCAAATCCGCACACCGCTAGAACGCCCTCCATGATGGGCTCCAGCCCAAGCAAGTCTTCAACCTGCACCTCATTGATTGCGCAGGTGACGAACGCCCCCAGCCCCAGCTCTGTGGCCGCCATGTAAAGCGTCTGCGAGAAATGCCCCGCCTCCAGATTGAGTGCGCGATATGCCTTGGCGTGTACGCGATACTTCCAGAAGTTCCGGTAGTACCGAGGGCACAGTGCCACGATCACCTGTGCCCCGGAAAACCAGTCCTGTCCTGCAAGAATGGTCAGCACCACGTCTTGCAGATTCGACGTTTCCACATGCAGTGGCTCCAGTGCATGATCGATCGGAAGATAGTGGTACACCCCATCGGCGATCCCGGATACGTTCCTGATGATCAAGTAAGCATCCATTGGATGCAGGCCTCCGCCTGATGGACTGGATCGCTTGAGAAAAACAGTCTCCGCATCTGCTTGCAACACCGCATTTGCGGCGAATGCGCGCTCGATTACCTTTGAGAAATCTGCAAATTCCATCTGCTGATCGGCGTCGAAGTTCCTGCAGGTCGTGCGCTGGCGTAATAACTTGTCCAGGTGTCCATCGGCACCCCGCGTCAGTGCGATCCGGTCAGGGCGACCGCGCGATACTTGTTCGGGGGGAGGCGGGCCAAACGCCTTCAGCATCGCTGCGGCGGTTTCGGCTCCCGCATCCTTGGCCGCTTGTGCGGAGTCCACGTTGTCCCATCGAGTAAAAGCGTGATACGTGGCTGCCAGAGGATGCCACTGGCTCTTCCGTTGCGTTTGGTCGCGCCTGTGCACCGCATTCGGGCTCGGGCTTTCCATCAACAACAAGCCCTTGTCCAACAACGACTGCACGACCGGCGGCTCTCCAACCACGTCTTGTCGTTGCCACTGGCCAGGGCTGCTGCGACCCAGCGAGAGCATTTCATCATCGGTGAGTACGCACTCCGCGCCCAGGTGCGGTGCAAGCGCAACCCACTCCCGGGTCCGCGAAGCACCCGCCCCGCCCGCACACAGATCCAGCAGATCGATCCCTATCCGTTCCCTAGGTTCAACATAGACAACCGCACACCGCCTCACCAGCATGGTCCAACGCTCTTATCGAAGATTGATCTTCTAACGGTCTGGAATTAGATTTCTTGAAGATTTCCCATCAGTGACCAGCATGAACGAAAACAACGAACTCCCAACCCCACTGCAACCGGAAGCAGCCCACACGCTACTTGACCTTCTGGCAACCGACGATGCCTTCCGGGAGCTGTTCAAGACCGACACCAAGGCAGCGTTGCTGCAGGTCGGCTACCCCTCCGAAGATGTCGAGCTGATGGCTTCCCGGCTCAAGGTCGAGACGCTGGCCGACAAGGCCACCATCGCGCAGGCACGCGACGACATCCAGGCCAGCCTGACTTCAGCGGCCAACATGCAGCCCATCCGTTTGAACGTGCCGTCGGGTTCTTCGCCACAGCTGAAGAAGTAAGGTTGCGACGGCAGGTAGCGACGCTATTTGCCGTCCGCCATTGCCGCATCGAAGACGTTCAATGGCTGCTGGCACCAGCCGCACCCACCGAACTCTGCATATGCCCGGCCGTGTGCCGCTTTCAACCAGGTCTGCTCGCTGGCAGCAGATTGGTGATCTCCCAGCGCGGTGTAAGCTTCTTTGAGAACCACGTGGAACTGGTAAGCCTCGTTTCCATCAATCCGTGGCTTCAAGAGTTGAACGGCTTCCTGCGCATGCCCTTCCAGAAGTGCCGCGCGCGCCTGCATGAGCACGACCATTTCGGCGACCGAAGGCATCGTTGCCAATGCTGGCCTGGCTAACAGCGTTTTCAATACTTCCCTGGCGACTTCACCGTTGCCCATGCGCTGTCCGATGAGCGCGAGGGATGCCGCAACAACCGCATCCGTACGCTGCGCAACGCCCTCTTCGCTGTTTGCAATACCTGCGAGCGCCACCGGCACGGCCGATTCGATGGTCTGCAGAGCGTTGGCGTGCTCGCCGTTTGCGTATTGTGTCGATGCCTTGGCGACCAGGGACTGTGAGTAACGCGATGAGCTGCGATCGATCGCATTGGAAATGCGCTCCATTTCCGGCAGCGCCTTGTCCTTGCGATGCTCGTCAAGGTAGATGGATACCTGATCGAAATACGCGACGTCCAGGCGCCCCTCTGCAGGCCACGAGGCATGGGCGGCCGGAAAGTCTCTCAGCACCGCTAAGGCCACCGCCTCCCACACCGCAGCCGATGCCAATCCGGAGGCCCTGGCCGACCGGAAGGTTCCCAGTGCTTCCCTGGTTTTGCCCAATGCCAACTGCATGCGCCCAACCAGCTCGAGCGACAGCGGATCGAAGTCGTAACGCGACGCCGCTGCACGCTTGGCATACACCAACGCCTCTGCGTACCGGTTACGAACTTCCAGCGCGTACGCAGTGTTCTCGGCTGCGGCAAAATCGTCCGGATACAGATTGGCCATCTGCATCCATTTTTCGTAGGCGTTTGCCGGATCCTTGATCTGCGCATACCACGCATCCAGATAGACCTGTTCGCGCGGAGGCAGCTTGGCTCTGAGGCTCAATGCCTTTTCGAGATACGGTAAGCCAACCGAGGTTTTTTCCAGGTAGAAGTAGCAGCGCGCCACGCCGACATTTGCCAAGGCGAACGTCGGGTCGAGTTCGACGGCCCTAAGGTAATAGTCACGGGCACGCAGATAATGGCCGACACCAAATTCGCGTTGGGCCAGTGCGAATGCGTTCAATGCATCCATGTTGGCGGTGGACACACGCGGCAATGGCGCCGAATTGGCCTCGATGGACGCAAGCGTTTCGCCGAGCCCCTCGCGCAGGTTGGCACTCACGGTATCGACGGATGCGAGCAGTGAACGCTGTCCGCGGCCCTCCGATTTGTACATGTACACCGTTGCCTGGGTTGCGGGATCCACTACTTCGACAGTGAAACGCAGATTTCCCCCGATATCGGCGACGCTGGGCAATATCAACGCCTTCGCTCCGGCACGCATGGCCACCTGCGCGCCGAGCGCACGGTCTACCTTGGCGCGGTCGCTCTGCTTCATCAGTTCGAGCATGTCGTGCGCGCGCTTCTCGGAAACGAGATTGACGTGCTTGGATTGCTGAAGACTCAGTCTGAGAGCCTGCTGCAGGGGCTCGTCAAGCATCGCGCTGTCGGTCAGGTTATGCAGGTCTCCCACCACCACCCAGTCACGTTCGGCAAAGGCGATCGCCGGCTGCGGGCGAATGAACAACCAGACGGCGATGCCCACCGCCAGGACGACACCAATCTCGGCGACCAACGCCGCTGGCCGGCGCCAGAGCGGAACGTCGCGCCAGGCCTTGGCGGAGTTCTTCGGCATGCGTAACGGGGTCAGGCCCACTTCGCCGACTTCGTAGATTTCCATCGGCGTGGGCACGCCCTTGAAACGCCAGCGGCTGTGCGACTTCCATAACAGGCGTTCGGCGCGCTCGCCCAGTTCGCGTGCGGCGCGGTGGGTCAAGGATTCTGCAACCGCAGAGACCAGGATCTGGCCGGGCCGCGCCATCGACATCAGACGCGCGGCAGTCGGTTTGGCCAGACCTTCCACCTCCAGGGGTTTGGCGCCGATGCTCACCGCTTCATCGCTGTTGCGCCAGGTCAGTACCTCACCGACATGCAAGCCCTGTCGCGCGCGCAGCACCTGCGCGTGCGCATCGCTCATCGTCTTGAGGCCACGGGCGTAATCCAGTGCGAAACCCAGGCCGTCGATCGGGCGGTCGAACAGCAATAGCAGGCCGTCGGAGCGATCGATCAGGCGGCCACGCCACTGCTGCTGCAGCTTGACCACCAGCCGATCGTGCTCGCGGAACAGGACGGCGGCAGCGTTATCGCCGATACGCTCGACCAGTGCAGTGGAATCGCACAGGTCGGTCAGCAACAAGGTACGCAGACGCGGCGCCTGGATCGCTTCCGACGACGCATCCTTGCGTGCGTGGGTGCGGGCGCCCATCGTTCAGCGGCTACCCGGTGCCGCTGCGCTGCCCTGCATGGACGCACCGTGCAGGGCCAAGACGTTGCCGCCAAGCCGCTTGGCCTCGTACAGCGCGCTGTCGGCGAGCGTGTACCAGTCGTTCCAGGACGCATCCGCGTCGATCATGCAAAGGCCTGCGCTGACCGAACAGCCTTGTTCGTTCTGGCCATTGCACAGCCGCGCTTCCACTGCGCGCACGATGCACTCGCCGATGTGGTGCACCAGCTCCGGGGCGCCGTGCGCAACCAGCACGCAGAATTCGTCGCCGCCCAGCCGGCAGGCGAGATCGCCGTCGGCGATGACCGAACGCAGCGCATGCGCCACGTTCTGCAGCACGCGGTCGCCGGCCAGGTGGCCGAACTGGTCGTTGATGCGCTTGAAACGGTCGCAGTCGATCAGGATCAGGCCCACGCCGGGCACGTTGCCTGCGCGCCGGCATTCCTGCAGATGCAGCGCCAGACCGCGCCGGTTGTGCAGGCCGGTGAGCTCGTCGGTGCGACTGAGTTCTTCGGTGTGGTTGAGCTGGTGCGAGGTGACGTAGAGATTGTCCAGCGCCGCTTCCAGATCGTGGTTGCGACGACGCAACTGCCGGATCAGCAACTGCTCGTTGTTGACCACGCGCACGATCGAGCGGCGCAGGAAATGCGCCACCATCGAGGGGTCGTGATCGACGAGGCGTTGGAAATCGTCGTACGTCAGTTCGATCAGACGACTGTCCATCGAGGCGCTGGCGCTGGCACTGCGTGCGTGATCGCCGATCAGCAAGCCGAGTTCGCCGAAGAACTCGCCGGGCCCCAGATGCTTGAGCATCAGGTCCTCACCGAAATCCAGATCGATCTGGCCGCTGATCACGATGAACATCTGCGTGCCCACCGCGCCGCGCTCGAACAACACCTTGCCGGCGACGACATCGCAGATACGGCCGAAACGAGTGAAGAACGCCAGCTCCTCGGCAGTCATCGACGCATGCAGCCCGTCGGAAAGCGTTCTGGCAACGCTTCCCGTTGGCTCGACTGCGCCAGCGGTGTTGTGGCATGTCATCCCGATCCCCAAGGCCGGCCTGCAACGTCAGCCCTTGGACAAATCCTACCGTAGCCGTCTGTTCAGCACCAGATCACGCAAATTCTCAGCACCATCGAGACAAAACGACGGGTGCTGCAATAAAAAAAGGGGCCCGGTTTTCCCAGGCCCCTTCCCCTCCCGGGGGGCGATACACCGGCGGCCTGCTGCAGGCTAGGCCGCCTTGTCGCCGTGGAACTGCTCTTCCTCAGTGGAGCCGCGCAGCGCGGTGGTCGACGACTGGCCTTGCTGGATGGCCTGGGTCACCGCGTCGAAGTAGCCGGTGCCCACCTCGCGCTGGTGCTTGACCGCGGTGAAGCCCAGGTCCGCCGCTGCGAACTCGGCCTGCTGCAACTCGACGAACGCGCTCATCTGCCGCCGCGCGTAGCCATGCGCCAACTGGAACATGCTGTGGTTCAAGGCATGGAAACCGGCCAGGGTGATGAACTGGAACTTGTAGCCGTAGCTCGCCAGTTCGGTCTGGAACCTGGCGATGGTGGCGTCATCCAGATTCTTCTTCCAGTTGAAGCTCGGCGAGCAGTTGTAGGCCAGCAACTTGCCCGGGAACTTGGCGTGGATGGCCTGCGCGAAGGCGCGCGCGAACTCCAGATCCGGCTTGCCGGTTTCGCACCAGATCAGATCGGCATACGGTGCATACGCCAGCCCGCGGCTGATGGCCTGATCCAGACCGTTGCGGGTCTTGAAGAAGCCTTCGACGGTGCGCTCGCCGGTGGTGAAGGCGCGGTCGTTGGCGTCCACGTCGCTGGTGATCAGATCGGCCGCTTCGGCATCGGTACGGGCGATCAGCACGGTGGGCACGCCCAGCACGTCGGCAGCCAGGCGCGCGGCGTTCAACTTCTCGATCGCCTCGCGCGTGGGCACCAGCACCTTGCCGCCCATATGTCCGCACTTCTTGACCGACGCCAACTGGTCCTCGAAATGCACGCCGGCGGCGCCGGCTTCGATCATCGCCTTCATCAGTTCGAAGGCGTTGAGCACGCCGCCGAAACCGGCTTCGGCATCGGCCACGATGGGCTGCAGGAAATCGACGCTGTCGTCGCCTTCGGCATGATGCAGCTGATCCGCGCGCAGCAAGGTGTTGTTGATGCGCTTGACCACCGCCGGCACCGAGTCGGCCGGGTAGAGCGACTGATCCGGATACATCTGGCCGGCCAGATTGGCATCGGCCGCCACCTGCCAACCGGACAGGTAGATCGCCTTGAGGCCGGCCTTGACCTGCTGCATGGCCTGGTTGCCGGTCAACGCGCCCAGCGCATTGACGAACGGCGTGGCATGCAACGAGGTCCACAGCTTGTCGGCACCCAGCCGCGCCAGTGAATGTTCCACATGCACGGTGCCGCGCAGCCGCACCACGTCGGCGGCGGTGTAGTTGCGGGTGATGCCGGCCCAGCGTGGGTTGCTGGCCCAGTCCTGCTGCAGGTGTTCGGCGCTTTGCAGTGCAGTGCTCATCTTGCGTTCTCCTGAAGAGGTACGACGGATGGAACGAGGAAGGAACGGCGCGCATGCGATGCACGCGGCATGGCGAAGCCTTCCGTTGCGCGCAATGCGCAACGGGCGGCGTGGAGCGTTGCGGTGAGCGCTGCAGCATTCAGACCGCTGCAGCGATGCGATCAGTCGATCAGGCGGTACGCCGGAACGGTGAGGAAATCGGCCAGTTCGTCGGCCTGGCTGAGCTGTTCCAGCAGCGCGATCGCTTCGTCGATGCGGGCGGCGCCGGGCAGCGTGCTGGCGGTTCCCAGCCGGGCCGGCAGCGCGCGCAAGGTCGCCTGCAACAGTTGCTGATCGATGGCAGTGCCGTCGTCCAGATGCTGGCCGTGATGCAGCCATTGCCACAGCTGCGCGCGGCTGATCTCGGCGGTGGCGGCGTCTTCCATCAGGTGATGGATCGGCACACAGCCGTTGCCGTCCAACCAGGCGGCCAGATAGCGCACGCAGACCTCGACATTGCCTTCGAAACCGGCGCGGGTGATGGTGCCGGGCGAAGGGGCGATGAGCATGTCGCGCGTCACCTGCACATCGTTGCGCAGCACATGTTGCTGATGCGCGGTGGGCATGTGCTCGTCGAACAGTTTCATCGCCACCGGGATCAGCGCCGGATGCGCCACCCAGGTGCCGTCGTGACCGGCGCTGACTTCGCGCAGCTTGTCGGCACGCACGCGGGCCATGGCCTGTTCGTTGGCGGCCTCGTCGTGGTTGATCGGAATCTGCGCGGCCATGCCGCCCATCGCATGCGCACCGCGGCGGTGGCAGGTCTTGATCAGCAATTCCGAATACGCCTTCAGGAACGGCTGGGTCATGGTGACCTGGCCGCGCTCCGGCAGCACGCGGTCGCGGTGCGCACGGAAGGTCTTCAGATAGGAAAAGATGTAATCCCAGCGCCCGCAGTTGAGGCCCACGATGCGTTCGCGCAACGCATGCAGGATCTCGTCCATCTCGAACACTGCCGGCAGCGTTTCGATCAGCACGGTCACCTTGATCTGGCCATGCGGCAGGCCCAGCATCGCTTCGATGTGCGACAGCGCGGTGTCCCACAACGCGGCTTCTTCCATGCTCTGCAGCTTGGGCAGATACAGGTACGGGCCGCGATCCTTGGCCAGCAGCGTGCGGGCGTTGTGGAAGGCGAACAGTGCCGCATCGAACAGGCCGCCGGCCAGCGGCTGGCCGTCGATGTGCACATGCTTTTCGTCCAGGTGCCAGCCGCGCGGGCGCACGATCAGCACCGCGCGTTCGGCTTCGGGGCGCAGCGCGTAGTGCTTGCCGTTGGGGGCGTCGAAGCTCAGATCGCCGCGCACGGCTTCCGCCAGGGTGCGCTGGCCGGCCAGCAGGTTGCGCCAGGTCGGCGCGGTGGAATCCTCGAAGTCGGCCATGAACACCTTGGCGCCGGAATTGAGCGCGTTGATGACCATCTTCGGATCGGTGGGGCCGGTGATCTCCACCCGGCGGTCCAGCAGCGCGGCCGGCAGCGGGGCCACCCGCCAGTCGCCAGCGCGGATGGCGCGGGTGTCGTCGCGGAAGTCCGGCAGCTGGCCGGCGTCGAATGCCACCTGGCGCGCGCGGCGCTGCGCCAGACGCTGCTGCCGGCCGGGCTCGATCGCACGATGCAGCGAAACCAGCAGGGCCAAGGCGGCCGGCGGCAACAACTCGGCCTGCCCGACGACCTGGGTGGTCAACGACAGACCGGGTGTGGCGCGATCGGTGGGGCGTGAGGCGAAGGCGGTGGCAGACATGGGGGTTCCTGGTGTGTCCGGACCCGCACCGTGCGCCAGCTGCAACTATTTGACAAAACAGTTTTAGCAATGCTGTAAATAAGTGGTACTTATACTTGGCTCGAGAAGCCACCAGCCATGGCGCCAACCCCGCGATTTTCCTACAAATCCGATCGCCTCAAGCCGCTGCGGGCGTTCTGTCAGACCGTGCGCCTGGGCTCTGTCTCACGGGCGGCTGAGGCGCTGTTCGTCAGCCAGCCGGCGGTGACCCAGCAGTTGCAGGCGCTGGAGCGCGATCTGGGCGTGGCCTTGTTCGAACGCTCCGGGCGACGGCTGGCGCCCAGCCGCGAAGGCCAGCTGCTGTACGACATGGCCCTGCCGCTGGTGGAAAACCTGGACGGGCTGGAAGCCAGCTTTCGCGAGAAGGTGCGCGGCCTGGATGCCGGCGAGCTGACCATCGCCGCCAACAGCTCCACCATCCTGTACCTGTTACCGCGCATCGTGGAGAACTTCCGCGCGCGCCATCCGGACGTGCGGCTGACCCTGCACAACGCGATCAGCGCCGACGGCACCGACCTGTTGCGCGAGGATGCGGTGGATCTGGCGGTCGGCTCGATGCTGGACGTGCCGGCCGACCTGTCCTATGCGCCGGTCTACCGTTTCGAGCAGTTGCTGATCACCCCGCCCGACCACCCGCTGGCGCGCAAGGCCAGCGTCTCGCTGCAGGATCTGTCGCCGTTTCCGCTGATCCTGCCGCCGCGCCGGCAGGTGACCTACCGCCTGGTCGACCTGATCTTCCAGCAGGCACGGGTGCCATATACGGTAGCGCTGGAAGTCGGTGGCTGGGAGGTGATCAAGCAGTACGTGGCGATGGGCATGGGCATTTCCATCGTCACCGCGATCTGCCTCACCGACGCCGATCGCGACCGGCTTGCCACGCGTTCGCTCAAGGATTTCTTCCCCACCCGCAGCTATGGCGTGGTGGTGCGCAAGGGCAAGTACCTGTCGCCGCAGGCGCGCGCCTTCATCGAACTGATCCAGCCGGATCTGTTCACCCCGCGCGGCTACGACGAAGGCGGCGACTCGGAGCGTTGAAGGCCATCGTGTCACCGCCTCGCCTGCCAGAATCGCTGGTCCTGTCGCCGCGCATGCGGCGGCGCAGTGGAGTCGCCCATGGATGTGCCGCTATCCTCGGGCGCGATCGCAATCGCGACCCGCGGCCATCGCCGGCGACATCGGCCGCCCGCTCCGATCGCACACATCCCCTCTCGACGGGAACGCCATGACTGACGCGATGACCTGCTTCGCTCGCGCCGTGCACTGCCTCGAAGACCACGCCGACCGGATCGATGTGGCCGGCCCGGTGGGCGAGGCCGATCTGGCACTGGCCAGCACGCTGCTGGGCCTGGAGTTCCCGCCCAGTTATCGCGCGTACCTACAAACGTTCGGTGCCGGCGCTTTCGGCACGGTGGAGATCTACGGCATCATCGCGGGCCGGCTGCCCGGGCGTGCCGCGCCCAGCGTGGTCTGGCGAACCCTGGACGAGCGCGCCCGATGCGGAATGCCGCATCGGCTGATTCCGATTCTAGACAGCGGATACGGGCCACTGATCTGCCTGGAGACCACCCAGGTGACCGCCCATGGTGAGTGTGCGGTCGTGGAATGGTCGCCATCGATCGGACAGGCGCCGACCGAGCGCATCGCCGACAGCTTCGGCGCGTTCTTCCTGCAGGAAATCGAGGCGGCATTCGCCATGTAGCGGCGTCTGGCGTTTACCTGCATTGCGCACCGACCACGGCGTGACTTGCACGGCATGCGGCCGCGCAGCCGCACGGTGGGCATGCGGCGCGGATTGGGGGGGCTGCATCCACTCCGATTGGATCGCCGAAACAAACCTGATCCTCCGGGGTCACTCGCGTGCGCAGAGCCGCTGTCTCGCACGACACTGCCGATGCAGTGCATACCGGCTGCGCAACTGCGGCGTGCGATGCGGCACTACAGGCAGACGATGGGTCGTGCTGCGGCGCTGCCGGATACCCATCACTCGCGTCCGTAAACCCCCAGAAACATCGCCACCGCCGATTCGGCCACCTGTGCCTGTTGCTCGGCCGACAAGGGGGACTGGCCGAAGGCCAGCTGCGGCCAGAATGCGAATCCCTTGATCAGCGATTGCAGCTGTTGCGAGGCGAATTCGGCGTCCATCGGCGCCAGGCGGCCGTCGGCCAGTGCCGCGCGCAGCCAGGTGGTGGTGCCTTCTTCCTTGCTGCCCAGTTGCGACAGCAGTGCGCGCGCGCGTTCGGGCGAGTGGATGCCTTCGGCGATGGCCACGCGCGACAGATCGATGAAGGCCGCGTCGTCGAGCAGGCGCAACTTCTGCTGCAGCAATTGCGTCAACTGCGTGCGCACCGGCTGGTCGGGGCGATAGACCAGGTTCACGGCTTCGGCACTGCGCTGCCACAGGCCACGCAGGATTTCGCCGAACAGGGCGTCCTTGCTGGGGAAATGGTTGTAAACGGTGCGCTTGGAGACGCCAGCCGTGGCGGCGACCCGATCCATGCTGGTGGCCTCGAACCCGTGCTGGCGGAACTGCGCGATGGCCGCTTCGAGGATGGCCTGGCGCTTGCGGTCGGTGAGCCGCTGCGGCGCGGGGGCCGAATCGGATGAACTGGACATGGCTGCATGGTACACCGGTCAGTTTACATTTTCAGGATGAAACTACACTGTGCAGTGTAAGTTTCAGTCCGGCCATGCCGGATCCACCCCCATTCCAATGCTGGATACCGCCGTGCTCACCAAGTCCCGCCAGCTCCCTCACACCGCGCCGCATGCCGCCTCCCCGCAATTCCGCGACGGGCGGTTCCGCAATACCCTGCCGACCACACTGAGCTCGCCAGGGCTCTGGAGCGGCCTGCGTCTGCTGTGGGAGGTGCTGTTCAACAAGCCCGCGCAGACGGTGCCGTCGCAGGCGTTGCCGGTCATGCCGTTGACTGCCGCCCAGTTGCAGGCCGCACCGGATCGCAGCCTGTTCCGGCTAGGCCACTCCACGGTGTTGATGAAGCTGCGCGGCGGCCTATGGCTGACCGATCCGGTGTTCTCCCAGCGCGCCTCTCCGTTCGCGTTTGCCGGCCCCAAGCGGTTCCATGCGCCGCCGATCGCGCTGGAGGATGTACCGCCGTTGGCGGGGGTGATCCTGTCGCACGACCATTACGACCATCTGGACCGCGCCACCATCCGCGCCCTGGCCGGCCGCGTCGGGGTGTTCGTTGCCCCGCTGGGCGTGGGCGATCTGTTGGTGCGCTGGGGCGTGGATCAGGCGAAGGTGCGGCAGCTGGATTGGTGGCAGTCGGTGGAGGTGGAGGGCATCACCCTCACCGCCACGCCATCGCGGCATTTCTCCGGGCGCGGCCTGTTCGACCGCGACCGCACGCTGTGGTGTTCGTGGGCGATCCAGGACGCCGACCTGCGCGTGTTCTTCAGCGGCGATGGTGGGTACGGCCCGCATTTCAAGACGATCGGCCAGCGCCTGGGGCCGTTCGATGTGGCACTGATCGAAAACGGCGCCTACGACGCGATGTGGCCGGACGTGCACATGCAACCAGAGCAGAGCCTGCAGGCCTTCATCGACATCGGTGGCCGGACCCTGCTGCCCATCCACAACGGCACCTTCGATCTGGCCATGCATGTCTGGTCCGAGCCGTTCGAGCGCATCGCGGCGCTGGCGGCCGCCGCAAACGTGCCGCTGACCACCCCGCAGATGGGCGAACGGGTGGACCTGCGCCACCCGGCGGCGGGCGAGCGTTGGTGGCGCACGCCGCCGGCAACGCCAGCATTGGCGCAATGACCGGCTGGACGCTGGCCGAGCCGCGGCAGCGGGCGGGCAGTCGGCACCGCGGCCAGTGCCGGTGGACCAGGCTGCGAAACAGCGCTGTATTTCGACCTTTGGGCGGAGCGGCGGAGCGCAGCGTCATGCACGTCTGCACGTCTGCACGTCTGCACGTCTGCACGCAGGATGCTGCGCCGGCATGCCGCGATTGCGTGCCGATTACAGCCGGATCCACTCCAGGCCGTCTCCGCGCCGGTAGTACACCGCCACGGCCTTGCCATACACCGATGCGGCATCCACGAATCCGAAGTAGCGCCCATCCAGGCTGTTGCCGCGATGGTCGCCCACCACCAGCAGCTTGCCCGGAGGCACCTGCACGCCCTGTAGGTCCGGCCCGCCGCCGGCATCCAGGTTCAATTGCGCCACGCGCGCGCCGAAACGTTCGCGCGTGCGATCTCCGCCGATCTGCAGCGGCTGTCCGTCGATGGACAACTGCCCATCGTGCAGATCCACACGGTCGCCGGCCACCGCCACCACGCGCTTGATCATACGGGTGCCGTCGCGCGGCGAATCGAACACCGCCACATCGCCACGCTGCGGTTGCCCGCCTTCGACGAGGATGCGGTTGCTCAGCGGCAACCGCCAGCCATAGGCATGCATATCGACCACCACGCGGTCACCCGGCTGCAGCGTCGGCTGCATCGATCCGGTTGGCACCTGGTAGTGATTGGCGAACGAAGAGCGTGCGGCGGTCAGCAACACCAACAGCACCAACAACGGCAGGAGTTCCTTGCGCGACCAGTGCGCGGCGCGCTGCAGGCGAGAGCGGAGACGGCTTGGCTGAGTCATGGTGCACCTGTTGGTTTGAGGGACGCGTCGCGCCCCTGATGACGATGCGCCCCGGCGACCAGGCGATGGAAGTGACGAAAGGCATGGCGTCGGCCTGTCGGCTTGTTGCTGCCGCGGGTGGAGTGCCGTGACCGTATTTTCCCTGTTGCTGCCTTTTTTCCTGCTTTGTATTTGGTCTGAAGACCTGGTGCGCAGGCATCGAATCCTGTCAGAGGCAAAGCTGGACAACAGCGCGAGCGAAGGCTGCGGTTGAACGACGGGCAACCCGCGCTGATAACGACAACAGAGTCAAGGGTGCCCTCAAGCGCCGATGCAATCGGCAAAAACAAGACGGGATGGCGCGTGGCCATCCCGTCCTCACTGCTAACTGCACTTGCTAGGTGTGCATGCCTCACCTACGCATGCACATCGCTCACTCGGTCAACCCCCGGTTGTCCAGCAGCGCTTTCACGCTGGGATCCTTGCCGCGGAAATCGCGATACAGCGTGGCCAGGTCGACCGTATTGCCGCGCGAGAGGATCTTGGCGCGGAAGGTGTCGCCGTTCTTGCGGGTCAGGCCGCCGTTTTCCTTGAACCACTCGAATGCGTCGTCATCGAGCACTTCCGACCAGAAATACGCGTAGTAGCCGGCCGAATAACCGCCGCCCCAGATATGGTCGAAATAGGTGCTGCGGTAACGCGGCGGCACTTCGGCCAGATCCACCTTGAAGCGCTTCAGTGCATCGGCTTCGAACTTGCTCACGTCCTGCAGCGGCGCATCGGCCGGCTGGGTGTGCCAGGCCAGATCCAGCAATGCGGCGGACAGGTATTCGGTGGTGGCGTAGCCGCTGTTGAAGGTCTTGGCCTTCTTGATCTTTTCCACCAGTTCGGCCGGCATCGCCGCGCCGGTCTGATAGTGCTTGGCGTAGTTGGCGAAGACCTTCGGATCGGACGCCCAGTGCTCGTTGAACTGCGAGGGGAACTCGACGAAGTCGCGCGAGGTGCTGGTGCCGGCGATCGAGGGGTACTTCACCTTGGAGAACATGCCGTGCAGCGCGTGGCCGAACTCATGGAACAGTGTGGTGACGTCGTCGAAGCTCAGCAGCGCGGGCTGGCCGGCGGCCGGCTTGGTGAAGTTGCACACGTTGTAGACCACCGGCTTGGCGCCGGTGAGGCCGTCCTGCTCCACGAACACGTCCATCCAGGCGCCGCCGGACTTGCTGTCGCGCTTGAAGTAGTCGGTGTAGAACAGCGCCATCGAGGTGCCGTCGGCATCGAACACCTCGTAGACCTTCATGTCGGCATGGTAAGTCGGGATGTCGGTGCGCTGCTTGAAGGTGATGCCGTACAGCTGCGTGGCGGCGTAGAAAACGCCGTTCTGCAGCACGTTGTCCAGTTCGAAGTAGGGCTTGATCTGCGCCTCGTCCAGATCGTACTTGGCCTTGCGGACCTGCTCGGCGTAGAAATCCCAGTCGGAGGCAGCGAGTTTGAAACCACCCTTCTGCGCGTCGATGACCTTCTGCATCTCGGCCACTTCACGGCGCGCCTTGGCAGTAGCGGCCGGCACGGTGTCGGTGAGCAGCTTGAGCGCAGCGTCCGGCGTCTTGGCCATCTGGTCGCCCAGGCTGTAGGCGGCGTAGTTGTCGAAGCCCAGCAGCTTGGCCTTCTGCGCGCGCAGCTGCGCCAGTCGCTGGATGGTCTGGCGGGTGTCGTTGGCATCGCCCTTTTCCGCGCGCGTTTCGGAGGCCTTCAACACTTCCGCGCGCAGCTCGCGATTCTTCAGCGAGGCCAGCACCGGCTGCTGGGTGGTGTTCTGCAAGGTGAGCAGATACTTGCCATCGAGCTTGCGGGCCTTGGCGGCATCGGCGGCGGCGGCGATATCGCCTTCGCTCAGGCCATCGAGCCCGGCCTTGTCGTCCACCGCCACTGCAGCGGCGGCGGAAGCGGCGACCAGCCGGGTATGGAACTGGGTGGAGAGGGTGGTTTCTTCCACGTTGAGCTTGCGCAGGCTGTCCTTGTCGGCATCGGACAGCTGGGCGCCGGCGCGCACCAGTTCTTCGTAGTCGCGTTCGAGCAGACGCTTCTGCTCCGGGTCCAGATTCAGCGTGTCGCGCTGGTCGTAGAGGGTCTTGACGCGCGCGAACAGCTTGGGATCGAGGTTGATCTCGTCCTGATGCGCGGCCAGCTTGGGCGCGATCTCTTCCTGGATCTTCTGGCGCGCATCGCTGGTATCGGCCTGCACCAGCCCGAAGAAGATTCGCGACACGCGGGTGAGCGTTTCGCCGCTGCGCTCCAGCGCTTCGATGGTGTTGTCGAAGGTGGGCGCGTCTGGGCTGTCGGCGATCTTGCGCACGTCGGCCAGGTGCTGGCGCATGCCTTCTTCGAACGCAGGCAGGTAATCGGCGTCCTTGATTTTGTCGAACGGCGGCGCCTGGAACGGCAACGTGCTGGCGGTCAGCAGCGGGTTGGCCGCAGCATCGGCGGCCGGGGCGGCGGTGTTCTCGGACACGGGGGTGGACTCCTTACCGGACGGCTCTTTTCCAGAACATGCGGCCAGCGCCAGGGTGATGGCGGCGGCCAGGACGACGGTACGCGACATGGCGTGTGATTCCTGAGTGGTATGGCAGCCGGTCACGCTAGCGGGTTTGCGCGACGCCGGCATGTGCCGTTGGCTGGGCATCGATGAATGGCGATGCGCTGAGCAGAGGCGGCCGGCAGTGCGAAGCGCTCATCCGCCCTTCGGGCACCTTCTCCCGCGTGCGGGAGAAGGCAACGTCCCTGCAGGCGTCCTCAAAGGGTCTCGTCCTTGAAGATCGCCACATGCGGGATGCCATCGGCGCCGATCCAGCCGCGGTACATGCCTTCGGTATTGAACGGAAACGCCACGTTGCCCTGGGCGTCCAGCGCGATGGCGCCGCCATCGCCGCCGGCCTTGGGAATCTGCTGATCGATCACCGCCTCGGCGGCCTGCTGCAGCGACTGGCCGGCATACTTCATGCGCGCGCAGATGTCGTAGGCGGCCACCGCGCGGATGTAGAACTCGCCCCAGCCAGTGCCGGACACTGCGCACTGCGTATTGGCGTAGGTGCCAGCGCCGATGATCGGCGCATCGCCCACGCGGCCATAGCGCTTGTTGGTCATGCCGCCGGTGGAGGTACCGGCGGCCAGGTGGCCCTCGCGGTCCAGCGCCAGTGCGCCGACGGTGCCGAAATGCTTGGCGGTTTCCAGCTCCAGCGCGGCCTGCGCCTGGCGGTCGCCTGCTTCGGCCTTGAGCGCCTTCTGCAACTGCTGCCAGCGCTTGTCGGTACGGAAATAGCTCGGATCCACCAGGGTGATGCCCTGCTCGCGTGCGAACTGTTCGGCGCCATCGCCGACCAGCATCACGTGCTTGGAGCGGTCCATGACGCTGCGCGCCAACTGGATCGGGTTTTTGACCGTGTGCACGCCGGCAATCGCCCCGGCCTTGCCGCTGGCGCCGTCCATGATGGCCGCGTCCAGTTCGTTCCTGCCGTCGTGGGTGAACACCGCGCCGCGCCCGGCGTTGAACTGCGGCGCATCCTCCAGCACGGCGATGGTGGTGGCCACTGCATCCACCGCACTGCCGCCGCGGTTCAGCACCGCATGGCCGGCGCGCAGCGCGCGTTGCATCGCCTCACGGGCCTGGGCCTGTTCGTCGGGCGAGAGGCTGGATTTTTCCACGCCCGCGCCACCGTGGATGACCAGCATCGGCGTTGCCGACAGCGCCGGTGCGGTACACAGCAGCAAGGACAGCAATAACGCGCGGTTGGACGAAGCGATCATGATGTTTCCTCAAACCTTCATGGCAGTGAATGGCGACACTGGCACTGCGGGAGGTGCCATGAGCAAGATAGTCTCGTCTCATGCACGTTTCCCTGCTCTATCGAACACGCCCTGGGTAAGGCAGCAACGCGGAACGGTGTCGGCTTGAATGAAGCATTAGCTGCGTTACTCATAAATGCGCCCAGCCCATAGAAATAGAGCGAACGCCTGCCAAGGATTGCTCGGTTTGGGTCCAGGCAGCTCGCCGAAAGATGAGCTGGTCGCCCACGCGGACGCTGCCTCCAGAAAGTCGGCGATTGACTGATTAGCCCATTCCCCCTGAAACCCATCGAGAGTAATTGCAAGAGAATCTGCTGAACGACGATCAGCAGCCAGGAGCTCAGCAAAGCCCACGAACGATGCCTCATCCTGCACGGCTTCCAGAACTTCGAACAGTCTGTCCCCCATTGCTCGTTTGAACCCTCGGCTTTTTATCTGGGTAGGTAGCGCCCTTGAGTCACGAATGAAGAGACTGCCTCATACAAAAGCCCTAACCTGCCCGCTGCTCTTATGTCTGGTCCCCAGCGCCTCTGGGCAAGGCACATCGGCACGCTGCACACCACGCCAGCTACAACGTATCGCGATGCTTGCCGCGCCATGGCCGGTACCAGGTGCGGATGGCAGCGATGTCGGCGGCCATGTCGGTTCCGGTCCAGAACGGCTCGCCGATGCCCACGGTCTTGCTGGGGTAATCGAAATACACCGGCAGGATCGGCACCTGCGCATCCGAGGCGATCTTCCAGAAGCCGGCCTTCCACTGCTCCACCCGCTTGCGCGTGCCTTCGGGGGTGATCACGTACCACATCTGCTCGGAATTGCGGATCAGCCGCACCGCCTGGCCGATGGTGCCCTGCGGCGAGCTGCGGTCCAGCGGAATGCCGCCCAGCTTGCGCAACAGCGGGCCCAGCGGCCACCAGAACAGCTGCGCCTTGCCCAGCACGCGCACTTCGAAGCCCAGCGCGAACTTGGCCGCGAAGCCCAGGAAGCCGTCCCAGTTGGACGAATGCGGGGCGACGATCATCACCAGCTTGGGCTCGTCGGGCAGCCGCCCGAGCAGGCGCCAGCCGGTGACACGCAGGGCGGTACGGCCCAGCCAGCGGATGAAACGGCCATGCGCGCGCGGCATCCGGGGCGGAGATGGCTGCAGCAGGATGTTGGCCTGTGTTACCGGTGGCAACGACGGGTCGGGTTGACTCACGCTTACTCCCAGTGGGACGCAGAGCGTCCACGCTTGATCTGACTGCGCTCACGCTTGGCATCCAGCCGCCGCAGCTTGGCACCATGACTCGGTTTGGTGGCGACCCGGCGCTTGGGCACCGACAGGCACGCACTGATGATTTCGGCCAGGCGCTCGCGCGCATCGTCGCGGTTACGGTCCTGGGTGCGGAAGCGCTGCGCATCGATCACCAGCACGCCCTCGGCCGTCATGCGGCGGTCGCGCCGCGACAGCAACCGCGCCCGCAACGGCTCAGGCAGCGACGGCGACCCCGCCACATCGAAACGCAGCTCCACTGCGGTGGACACCTTGTTGACGTTCTGCCCACCCGCGCCGCTGGCGCGCACGAAGCGTTCGACGAGTTCGCTGGGCGGAATCGTCAGGCTCGGGGTGATCTGGATCGGGTCGCTGGCCATACGCGCCGATTGTATCGGCAGCGGCGCGCATGCGCGCATACGCCGGCTCCCGTATGCTGCGGCCGGTTCCCACTGCAGGATGCTCCGATGACACCTACCTCCTCGCTGGCTGCCGTCCGCGGCGTTGCCCGCCGCCTGCTGCTGGCGGCCTCGCTGGCGGTGGCCGCCCCGGCCGCGTTGGCGCAGGCTCCCTCCGATGCCGACATCAACCGCCTGCTGGCCGCCTCGCGCGCGCAGACTATGCTGGACACCATGCTGCCGCAGATCGAAGCGATGCAGCAGCAGCAGTTCGCCCAGCTCACTGCGCAGCGCCAGCTCGACGCCGACCAGCAGGCGCAACTGCAGCGTATCCAGGAACGCACCCGCCAGACCGTGCGCAAGGCGCTGTCGTGGTCCGAGCTGCGGCCGATATACGTGGATATCTACAAGCGCTCGTTCTCGCGCGAGGACGTGCTGGCGATGGCCGAGTTCTACGAGAGCTCGGCCGGCCAGAGCCTGCTGGACAAGACCCCGGCCCTGACCCAGAACCTGATGGGCGCCATGCAGCAGAAGATGCTGCCGCTGTTTGCCGATCTGCAGAAGGACCTGGAGGCCATCGTCAACGCGCCTGCTCCGGCAAAGAAGCCCTGAGGGGCGGGATTGGAGAATCGAGATTGGGGAGTGGGAATCGCGTGATCGCTGCGACGGGGTCGGGTGTGGGATTGGCTTGCCTTGTTGGTGACGGCGGTGCGTTACCTTTTCAGTCGCGGAAGAACACGGTGTGTCCTTCTCCCGCCGCGAGCAAGCAGGCCCCCATCCGCCCTTCGGGCACCTTCCCCCGCAGGCGGGGGAAGGAAGCAACGGCGAAGGCGAGCATTGGGCGTCGCGCTTGAGCCCCTCCTGCTGCCGCGAGAGCGCCTGTTGCAAGCAGGCCCCCCATCCGCCCTTCGGGCACCTTCCCCCGCAGGCGGGGGAAGGAAGCAGCACGGGGAGGTGGGCATTGCGCGTCGCGCTTGAGCCCCTCTCGCCCGCCTGCACGCTTGAGCCCCTCTCCCGCCCGCGGGAGAGGGGTTGGGGTGAGGGAACGCTTGCGCAGATGTCCAGCAGACCGAGTGGATGCCGCGATCTCTGAACCAGGCACGCCACATCACGCAGGCTGCGTGACTCCCAACCCTGCCATCTCCCACCCGAACAACGCGCAGGCCTTGGCGAACTCCACATCCAGCGGTGCGCTCACGCTGAGGCGGCGGCCGTCGGCCGGGTGCGGAAACTCCAGGCGTTCGGCGTGCAGCAGCATGCGGTGGATGCCGAGCATGCGAAAGCTGCGGTTGTGGCGGCCATCGCCATGGCTGGTGTCGCCGATCATGTGATGCGACAGGTGCTTCATGTGACGGCGGATCTGCCGGAAGCGGCCGGTCTGCGGCTGGCAGCGCAGCAGCGCATAGCGCGAGGTGGCAAAGCCGGTGGACGGGATGTCCAGCTCACCGGTGGCAAGACGTTGGAAATGGGTCACCGCAGGCTTCTTCACCGGCTTGCCCGGGCCGCCGTCCAGGTCGTGGTCGACGATGAAGCGCTGCTCGGCCGGCCAGCCACGGCAGACGGTCAGATAATGCTTGTCCACCTCGCCGGCCATCAGCGCCTTGCCCAGCGCGCTGGCGCTGTCGCGATCGAAGGCCAGCAGCAGGCAGCCGCTGGTGGCGCGGTCGAGCCGGTGTACCAGGAAGATCGGCCGGCCCAGCTGTTCGCGCAGGCGGTCGGCAAGAAAATCGTCTTCCCCGCGCGCCAGCTTGCTGTCGTGGACCATCAGGCCCGCGGGTTTGTCGACGACGGCCAGGACGTCATCCTGGTGGAGAATGTGCAGGTGCTTGGGAGAGGTGTTCACCGGTGGATTATCGCCGACGCCGCCTGCCACCGGCTCAGAGCGGTGACCCGCAGTACCCGGCCCGGTCACGCGCATGCCAGATCCCGTGCCCACCAACCGCACCGGCCCCCAGGAACGATGGGCCCACCCGATCGCCAGCGCAGCCCTGCGAGGGTATGGCTACCGTCCGGGAGCCAACGGAAGAAGGCCACGCATCCACCAGCGATAACGGGCCGCGGGTCCGGCCGCCGCCCATCTGCGCTGCAGCCGATGCGTCGACAGACCGCCTGGAGGCAGCGGACTTGCCTGGGCGTCGCTGCCTAGCGCCGCAGCCAAGCCACCAGCAAGGCGGTCGAGCCGGCACCGCCGCTGACCCAGCTCCACACCGGCACCGTGCCCAGATACCAGCCGTCCGGATGCAGGCCGTACAACACGGCGGCTACCACCAGCAGTCCGCTGCCGGTGATGGCGGTGACCACGCGGGTCTGCAGCTTGCGCAGGCTCAGCTCCAGCGCGCGCAGCTCGGTGGAGCGGATCTCCAGCTGATGGCGGCCTTCCACCTGCTGCTTCAACCAGCTGTGCACCAGCCGCGGCATGTCCGGGGCGTGGGTCATGATCTCCGGCAGCCGCTTGCCCAGCTCGCCCAGTACGCGGCGCGGGCTGTAGCGCTCGCGCAGGATGCGTTCGAGCACCGGACGCGCCACCGCCCAGATATCCAGCTTCGGATCGAGCTGCCGGCCCACGCCTTCGATGTTGAGCAGGGTCTTCTGCAGCAGGATCAGCTGGGGCTGCAAGGTCAGTTCATAGCGCTGCGCCACGCGGAACAGCTTGATCAGCACCTGCGCCAGCGAGATCTCCGACAACGGACGGGTGAAGTACGGCTCGCACACCGAGCGCGCGGCCGCTTCCAGCTCGTCGATACGCACGTTCGAGGGCATCCAGCCCGCCTCCACGTGCAGCTCGGCCATGCGGCGGTAATCCTTGTGGAAGATCGCCATGAAGTTCTCTGCGAGGTAGTACTGATCCTCCTGCGAGAGCTGGCCCATGATGCCGAAGTCCAGCGCGATGAAACGCGGATTGAGCCGGCGCTCCGGGTCCGAATCGACCCAGATGTTGCCGGCATGTGCATCGGCATGGAAGAAGTTGTCGCGGAACACCTGCGTGTAGAACACGCGCACGCCCTTGGCCGCCAACGCCTTGCGGTCGATGCCGGCGGCATCGAGCTTGGCGATGTCGTCGGAGGGAATGCCGTACACCCGCTCCAGCGTGAGCGCGCGCTCGGCGGTATGCGACCAGATCACTTCCGGCACGTACAGATCGTCCGAACCTTCCCAGAACCGGCGCAATACGCTGGCATTGGCGCCTTCGCGCTGCAGATCCAGTTCGGCCGACAGGGTGGCTTCGATCTCGGCCACCACCTCGCGCGGACGGATCTTGTCGGCACGCGGATGGGTGCGCTCGACCAGGGTGGCCAACGAATGCAGCAGCGCGATATCGGCATCGATCTGGCGCTCGATGTCCGGGCGCAGCACCTTGACCACCACCGCGCGGCGCACGCCATTGGCGTCGGGCGGCAAGGTGGCCGCATGCACCTGCGCGATCGACGCCGAGGCCAACGGAACGGTATCGAAACTGGCGAATGCCACCCCGACCGGCAGGCCCAGCGCACCTTCGACGATCAGGCGCGCAGCCTCGCCATCGAACGGCTTGACCCGGTCCTGCAGCAGGGTGAGTTCTTCGGCCACGTCGGCCGGGATCAGGTCGCGCCGGGTCGACAGGATCTGCCCGAACTTGACGAAGATGGGCCCCAGTTCCTGCAGCGCCAGACGCAGCCGCGCACCGCGCGATTGCGCAGCGATTTCTGCGCTGGCGCGCGGCACGAAGGGCTTTGCCAGGCGCAACCAACGCTCGGCGGCACTGCCCTGCAGCAGATCGTCCAGGCGGTAGCGCAGGATCACCCGGCCGATGCGGCTGGCCCGCAGGATCGCCTTCATGCCGCGCCTCCGGTCGCGCGCAGGCGGCTCACGCGTGCGGCGAGCCGTTCGACGTCATCGCGCAGCTCGTCCACATCGTCGTGGAAGGCCTCAAGCTCGGCGCGTGGCACCACGTCGCGCGATTCCTCGGTGACGAATTCGGCGGCGCTGTGGGCCAGATCCGATGCACTGCGGCGTGCCTGCTGCAACGCTGCACGCACCGCACCAGCGATCTGCACGCCCAGGATCTGCCCGAACACCGCCACGAACGGCAGCTGCCAATCCGGATCGAAGCGACCGGCCAACTGCTGCAGCTGACGCGCCAGCTCGGCATCGCCGGACACCTTGAGCCGGCCGGCCGGCGCGCCCGTGCGGCGCGCGTTGGCCAACAGCGGCAGTTGCCCGAGCAGACCAGCCAGGCTGCTGCGCACCGCCAGGTCCGGTTCCTGCGCCGGATCCACCGGCCCCACCAGCAACCGGCGCTCGTGCACGCGGATCTGCAGGGCCAGGGCGGGCGCGTCCAGGGTCAGCGCGATGCGCTGGCCTTCCAGCGGCAGCAGGGCATCGCGGGTATCCGGGTCCAGCGCCAGCGCGCGATTGAGCGCGGTCTGCAGGGCCTGGCCGGCGAGCGGCTTGAGTGAGTCGAAGAGTGATCCGGGCATGGATGCATTCTACCGCCCCTGTCTGTCACAGCCGACCGATGGCGTGATACGGGCCGCAGTCGCCCTATCGATGTCACGCATGGGCGAGCACCTCGCCGCGCTTGGCGCGAGGTCGCCTCACTGCAGCGGCCGCGTACGTGCCGGACTCGCCGGCAGCGTGTCGGTCGCCGAGCAACGCTGCGTCGTGGGCACCCATGCCGCCTGGCATATCGTGCGGGCGCGTGGTGCGGTGGGCGTGGTGCGACCGGAGCGTGGCCGCTGGACGACGGCCTCATCCGCCCGGCATGCACCGCAACGCAACTGCGCTCGATGTGCTGCAATGTGCGCGCCGGCGACGCACGCCCAATCTGCGCGTACGCGGTGTGTGGTGTGCGTCGGCGGTGCGTCTGTTGCGCGGAATGACCGCTAACGGGAGCCTCCCAGGGCTGCTCGCACTCACCCTTGCTGGCGGCTCGGTCAATGCCATAACGCAAACGCACAGGGCCCGCTCCTTGCGGAAGCGGGCCCTGTGCGCGCCGATCGGCAGCGCCGCTGCCGTGGCGTTTCGCGTGTGAGGCGTTATACCTTGCCGCGACGGAACATCGAGATCACGGCCAGGATCAGGAACACCACGAACAGGATCCAGGCGATGTTGGTCGCCGCACCGGCGATACCGCTGAAGCCCAGCACCGCAGCGATGATGGCGATGACGAAAAAGATGATGGCGTAATGCAGCATGGCAATGATTCCAAAAGTTGTCGTGCCGAATCGGCGCAGACGTATCTTGTGGATCTGCCGGTCTTTACCGGGTGATGGCAATGTCGTTGGAAGATGAGGATCGCAGCCGGTTGAGCCCTTCTTCGATGCTGATCCTTGGCACATAGCCGAAGTCACGCTGTGCCGGCTGCATGCTGTACCAATGCGGCGTGCACAGCTGTTCCACCAGGAACCGCGTCAGCGGCACTTCGCCTGGCAGGCGCAACAGTGGCCACAGCGTTTCGCACACTGCACCGATCCGGTAGGCAGTCTTGAACGAGAGCGAGCGCGTCACCGCCGGTGCGTCCACCGCGGCCAGCAGGCGGTTGAGCAGCTCGCGCATCGGCAGCGGCTCGCCGTTGGAAATGAAGTAGGCCTTGCCCGCGCAGGCAGCGCCCACGGCAAGGTGCTCGAACGCGTCGAAGTGCGCCTGCGCTGCGTTGTCGATGTAGGTACTGTCCACCAGGTTGCTGCCGTCGCCCACCATGCGCAGCCGCCCGGCGCGCGCACGCGCGGCCAGGCGCGGCAGCAGGTGGTTGTCGCCCGGTCCCCAGATCAGGCGCGGACGCAGCGCCACGGTCGCCAGCTGCGCATCGTTGGCCGCGAGCACCGCACGCTCGGCGATCGCCTTGGTGGCCGCATACGCCGCACGCAGGTCTTCGCCATACGGCACCTCGTCGGCTCCGAGCCCTTCCACTGGATTGGTGGCGCGGTGGGTGACGCTGGGGGTGGAGGTGTAGATCAGGCGGTGCACGCCTTGCGCGCGACAGGCGTCGAGCACGTTCTGCGTGCCCACCACATTGGCCTGGTGATAGCTGTCGTAGCTGCCCCATGCACCGGCCTTGGCCGCGTTATGGAACACCGCATCGATGCCGGCAAACGCGTGGCGCACCGCCTGTGCGTCGGCCAGGTCGCCACGGATCTGGCCCACTCCCAGGCTCTGCAACACAGGGTAATCGCCGCGCTGGAAGCTCACGACCTCGTGCCCACGCTCTCGCAAGCCGCGGCACAACGCCTGGCCGAGAAATCCGCCACCACCAGTCACCAATACCTTCATCGCACCGCACCTCTTCTCTGAGGGACGACACCATAGCCGGACGCAGCCGACTTGGCGATCTGCCCGTCGATGTGCGGTCTGCAGTCTGTCGTCTACCGTTTATCCAAGTTGCTGCGCCGCCCAGACAGCCAGTTTCTCCCGGCCGATCTTGGCGTTGTGGCGAATATCCACCGGGAAGCCCGGATGGCGCAGGAAATCGACGATTCCCGCAGTGAGCGGATGCGCGGCAGCGGCAACACGCAGTCGCTGTTCGAACTCCTCCAGCTCCAACGGGCTGGACATGCAGGCGTAACCGTCCAGTTCGTAGCACAGCACCGGACGCTGCCGGCCGATCTCGCCCAGACCCACCAGCGCGCTGCGCCACATTCCGGGCAACGCATTGAAGATCGGCTCCACCTGCTCGGTGTAGAGCGGGCCCTGCGCGGTCTCCACGCGCTGCGTCTTGCGGCCGCAGAACCACAAGCGTCCTTCCGCATCGAAATAGCCGACATCGCCCATGCGGTGCACGGTGCGCTCGCTGCCATCGCTGCGGCGTTCGCGGATCTTGGCGATGCGCGTGGCGGCGTCGCGGTTGAAGTAGGTATCGGTGGCGGTGGGGCCGGCCACGGTGATCTCGCCGATCTGGCCCACTGCCAGCTCGCTGACGGCGCTCCAGTCGGCAATGGCCGCATCGTCGATGGCGATGATGCGCACCTCATTCGGCGCGACCACCTGGCCCACGCAGGTACCGGCGCCGGCTTCGGTGGCTGCGCGCGTGGCCTCCAGCGTGCGGCCTTCGATGGCCGCCACCGGCAGACACTCGGTCGCGCCGTAAGGGGTCCAGAACTGCGCATCGGCCGGCAGCAGCGCGCGCATCTTCGCCACCACATCCGGTGGCACCGGCGCCCCGGCCGAGGTGGCAAGGCGCACATTGGGCAGCGGCTGACCATACTCTGCGAGCACGCGCATCAGCGCCGGCGAACCGAACAACTGGGTCACGCCGAAGCGCGTGATCGCATCGTGCAGCTTGCGCGGGTCAGCCGTGGCCGGGCGGGTCGGATCCATGTCCGGAATCACCGAGGTCAGGCCCAGCGCCGGGTCGAACAAGGCGAACGGCGGAAACGTCGGCAGGTCCACGCCGCCGGGCTGCATGCCGAACGCGTTGCGCAGCAACTCGATCTGCCCGACGAAATGCCGATGCCGGTACACCACGCCCTTGGGCACGCCGGTCGAGCCGCTGGTGAACAGGATTGCGGCCACGTCGTCCGGCGCGGTATCGGCCAATTGACTGCCGGCGCCGGCGCCATCGCGTTCCACCCGCGCCAGCGTCACCCCGCCCCAGCCGTAGCGACCGCCGACGGTGACGATGCGTTTGGCAGAGCGCGCCCAGCGCAGCAGGCGCCGCGCCAGCTGTGCCAGCGGAATGCCGATGAAGGCCTGCGGCTGCGCTTCGTCCAGGCACTGCTTGAGCGCGCGCTTGTCGATACCCGGATCCACCAGCACTGGCACCGCGCCGGCCTTGAACAGCGCGAACATCAGCAGGAAGAACTCGGGCGACGGCCGCACCATCACCACCGCGCGCATGCCGCGGCCGATGCCATGCACGCCGAGCCCGGCCGCGATCGCGTCGCTGCGTGCGTCCAGTTGGGCATAGCTCAGGGTCACGTCGTAGGCGGCCAATCCGTCGGGTCCACGGCGTCCCGGGCAGCGGATGGCGATCTGGTCGGGGCGCTCGCGCGCCAGCTGCGGCAGCGTGGCCGCGATATTGCAGAGACTGGTCATTGCCCGATTATCGCGGATAAGGCGGTGCGCACGGGAACTCCATGCTATGTCGTCATGCCTGCACCTTCGCATCCGGCCAGACGCTGCGTCGGTGATGCGCAGCCCAGGCAGGCTCGTCCGCCTGCAAGGCTTCACCACGCTTGCCATTCCGGGGCGTCCTGCCGTCGCATCGGCCGATCGGCAGTACTGCGGACGCGCTGTCGATCCGGTTCGGCACCTCGGCCGCAGGTGGCAGGCACTGCCAGCGCGTGAACCGCTAAGAGCGCCGCAGCGCGCACTCTTGTTTCGCGGCGCAATTCGGTCAGAATGCCGCGCTCTCCACGTTCGTTTTGCCGCGCAAGGCCCGGCATGCCATGGCACATCCCTGCCTTACCTGCGGCGCCTGCTGCGCCTATTTCCGCGTCAGCTTCCACTGGAGCGAAGCCGATCCCGCGTTGGGCGGCAGGGTGCCGATCGAATTGACCGATGCGCTGCGCACCCATGAACGGGTGATGCGCGGCACGTCGCAGTCGCAGCCGCGCTGCATTGCGCTGGATGCCGATATCGGCCGCTACAGCCGCTGCAGCATCCACGACCGCCGCCCGTCATCCTGCGCGGCGGTGCCGGCCTCGCTGGAATTCGGGCAGCGCAGCGCGCAATGCGACAAATCGCGCCTGGCCCACGGCCTGCATGCGTTGACCGAGGCCGACTGGGTCGGCGTGGACGACGCGCAACGCAATCCGCTGCCAACGCTGTAAGGTTCCGACGCACGCCGCGCGCCGGGGTGTCGAGTGACGGACACTGGCATGACAGAGGCCATGCCACGCCGCTAAGGGAAAAGCATCCGGCGACAGCGCTTCATGCACGATGCGCTGGCATGCGTGGCGACCGCTCTTACAGCGGATTTCGCTCCAGAAACGCGCGAATGGCCGGCACCAGCACCTCGTGCTTGTCTTCCAGCACGTAGTGATTGGCATCGTCGAACGCGGTGACCTCGGCCTGCGGAAGCGCACGGCGGAAGCCGGCCAGGAAATGCTTGTCGAAGCAGATGTCGCGCAGGCCCCAGGCGATGAAGGCCGGGCGATCGGCAAACGAGGCAAGCGCCTGTGCAGAGCGCTCCAGCAACGACCATCCCCTGTCGGCCGGCGACAGCGGAATGTCCTGCATGAAACGGATGGTGGAGATGCGGTTGCGCCAGCTGTCGTACGGCGCCACATAGGCGCGCCGCACATCGGCAGGCATCCGCCGCGACACGCCCAGCCACGACGCACCGGACGAAAACGCATTGAAGGTGCGGATGAACCATTCCCCCGGCCCCCAATGCCGGCCCATCGCGATCTGCCATGGCATCGGCTTTTCCGGCGGCAGCGGGAACGCCGCCGTGTTGGTGATGACCAGGCGCTTGACCTGCGCATGGTGCGACAGCGCCCAACCGAAGCCGATCATGCCGCCCCAGTCGTGCACCGCCAGCGTAACCGGGCCGGTGATGCCCAGGTGCTGCAGCAGCGTGTCCAGATCGTCCACGCGCGATTGCAGGGTGTAGTCGTAGCGCGGCTGCGCGTCGGGCGCATCGTCCGGCTTGTCGGACAGGCCCATGCCGATGTGGTCGGGCACGATGCAGCGGTAGCGATCGGACAAGCCGCTCACCAGATGCCGCCACAGATAGCTCCACGAGGGATTGCCGTGCAGCATGACAATCACTTCCGCCGCCGCCGCCTCGCCATCGCGCGGGCCTTCGTCCAGATACGACATCGCAACGCCGGGCCGCACCTCGAGGCGCTTGGGAGTGAAGGGGTAGCCGGGGTAGTTCATGTAAATCGCATCCGATCCAGATCAAAGGAACTCGCGCCTTGCGGGCGTCCACCCACCTCGCGCAGAGAAGAAATCGCGCTCCTGTCCACGTCACCGGGCTTGCCCAACACGTTCTCGCCCTTCAACTTCAGCAGGGCGGTACCGCGAGCGGAATGCTCGGCCGCAGACACCACCAAATCAGGGCAGAAGTCGTCCTCGTCCCAGCGATAGGGAACGGTGCCCGACTGGGCATCGCGCCGCCGCAGCAGACCGATCAAGATTTGGCCATCGCGCTGGTCATCTTCTTGCTCATGCATTCTGTTCCACACTCCGTGCAGGTATGTGGTAGGCAGGCAACTGATTGTCGTCATTGGACAGCAAGCGAAGGAATGCCGGATGCAGGAATAGCTTTTCCTTTCCCAGGCGCTGCTCCTGCAGCACACCGATGTTTGTCAGCTCTTTGAGATGTCGTGCGGCGGTCTGGCGCGTGACCCCCGCCATGTCGACGACATTCTGGATGCGGCAGTAAGGCTGGTTGAAAATCACCTCCACCAACTCCCGGCTATAGGCCTTGGGCGCGTGATCACGAATGTAGTCCCGGGCTTGCGTCTCTAGCCCACGAATCGCCTGGATCTTCGCCGTCGTCCATGCGGCGGTTTCGGCAACCGCAGCCAGCATGTAGTGAATCCATTCGGCCCAGTGGCCATGCCGCGTCACATCCAGCAGCAGGCGATAGTAGTCGCTGCGGTGGCGGATGATGTAGCGAGAGAGATAGAGCACAGGCAGATCGAGCAAGCCCTGCTCGATGAGCATCAGCAAGTTCAGTACCCGCCCGGTGCGGCCATTGCCATCGGTGAACGGGTGGATCGCTTCGAATTGATAGTGCGCGACAGCCATGCGAATCAATGGATCGACGTCGGTGTTCTCATGGATGAAGCGTTCCCAGTTGGCCAGTTTGTCGCGCAACAGCGTTTCGCCAACCGGCGGCGTATAGATGACCTGCTGGGTCTGGTCATTGGCCAGCGCAGTCCCGGGCACGCGACGGATCTGCATCTGCACCGCCTTGATACGGCTGCAGACGACGACCGCGGTGTCCGTGCACAAGGGCCGCTGCCGTAGCGACTGAAATCCTTCGTAGAGCGCACTGCGGTAACGCAACGCTTCCTTGGTGGCAGGCTTTTGTGCCTTGTCCTGATCTTCGGCGTAGCGGAACAGTTCGTCCGTCGTCGTCACGATGTTCTCGATCTCGGAACTGGCCTGCGCCTCCAGGATCGGAATGGTATTGATCAACACCGTAGGATTTGGCAACAACGCTGTTGCCTGCTTCAGTTCGGCCAATGCAGTTCGCGCAGTGATGCAGGCCTTGAGCAGGCTCCGTGTCTCGATATCTCCCGCTGGCGGAAGCAGCGGGAGATCGTTGTAAGGGAGCTCAGAGTTAAACGTCGACACGCTTTCCATGCCTGCCTCGCTCATGTTCTTCAAACGAACATGATGCTGCAACGTGTACTAAAAATCCATTTTTTTTAACACGTCCCGCAAGGACTCACCAAACCACTTCCGCCATCGAGCAGTTCAGTCCCGAGCCAATGCCCAGCAGCGCGATCCGGTCGCCCTTCTTCAGCCGGCCCAGCTCCTTGAGCTTGCTCAGCACGATCGGCACCGACGCCGGGCCGATATTGCCGTGCTCGCCGAAGATGGTCATGACCTTGGCCGGGTCGATGCCGAACGACTTCACGAACGCGGCGGTATGCGGGCGGCTGACCTGGTGGATGACGAACTGGTCCAGCTCTTCGACCGCCCAGCCCAGCGCCTGACGGGCGGCCAGGAAGGTCTTCTGCGCCAGCTTGATGCCTTCGATCAGCAGCAGGCGGGTGTCGGTGACCATGCGGTCCAGGTTGCCCCGGCACAGCTTGTTCCACTCGGTGGCCGAGCGGGTCACGCCGCCCTTGTAGCGCGGTGCGTCCGGCACCAGCTCCGAGCGCGCCATCACCATGGCGGCGGCGCCGCAGCCCAGGGTCAGCGCGGCCAGTTCGTTGCGGAACTCTTCTTCGGTGACATCCGGCGAGGTCATGCGTTCCAGGGTCTTTTCATAGACCAGGTTCGCCGTTTCGCCATCGACGACCAGCGCGTAGTCGATCTCGCCGCGCTCGAGCATGCGTGCGGCGATATCCATGCCGTTGATGAAGGCCAGGCAGGCGTTGGCCACATCGAAGGTGACGCAGTGGTCGCCCACGCCCAGGTTGCCGGACACGATGGAGGCCGTGGACGGCTCCAGGTAGTCGCGGCTCACCGAGGTATTGACCAGCAGGCCGATCTTCTCGATGCCGATCCCGGCATCGATCAGCGCCTTGCGCGCGGCCTGGGTTGCCGCATCGGAGGCCTGGACATCCTGGTCCCACAAGCGCCGTGCATGGATACCGGCAACATCGCCCAACACGTCGGTCTTGATGCCGAGACGGTCGTAGGTCGGTTGCAGGCGCTCGTTGATTTCCTTGGAAGTCAGCGTATGCGGCGCATCAATGTGCGCCAGTCCCGCGATGGAGACATTCTGGAAGAGCATCGAAGTAGCGCCATGGCGTCAGGCGAGGGGGCGCTAGTCTAGCTGCTGGCCGGTTTTACCGCATCTTTACAATTGAATCGCCGCCTGCCCAGCCCAACGGTTCAGCGCGGCGGGCAGCTGAAGGCGGTGAAACGCTGGCTGCCCTCGGCCGGCTGGCCCTGGGCCTGTACGGCATTGGCGTTGGCCCCCGGTGCCTCGTTGCGCGCCAGGGTTTCCAGTTCCTCCTGCACGCGCAGCGGATTGCGGTTGTAGAAGCCGACCTTGCTCTTGACCGATACCACCACCTCGCCCTGCTGCTGACAGCCCGCCGGGGCGGGGCCTGCGGGGAGAACCCGCACCGTCTTGCCGCTTTGTTCGATCGGCACCCAGGTACAGGCGGCGGCAGTCGTGGCAACCAGAACGGACAGCATCAGCACGCGCATACGTCTTCACACCTGAGGGCAAAGCCGGATTGTGCCGCAGTCCAGTGGCAGTCAGGCACGCCAGTCTGCCTTGCCGACACACCGCATTCAGTCCGCACGCACCCGCCGGAACGCGCGGCGTTGCGGGCGATGTGGCGTGTCCGTTGCCGCACACGTGTCCGCGTGTCCGGACGCGGACACCAGGCCAAGCACAAAATACCCTTATAAAACAGCCACATGTGATTGGCACACGGCTTGCTCTGACTTCGCTGTGTCCAGACATCTTCGCCGAACATGACTTTTAGCTGAACAATCATCAAGACGCGACGAAAGTTCTTGCACATACCGAAACGGTGTACTACCTTACTACCACACCACTGATCACCCACACCAAGAGACCCGCCATGAACACCCAGACCCTGCGCCTCGCCCTCTCCGCCGCCCTGATCGCCGGTTCCTCCCTGGCCGGCTTTGCACAGGCCGGCACCCTGACCACGCTGGACACCGTGCAGGTGCGCCCGTCCGCGGACCAGATCGCCCAGCAGACGCTGGAGCGCAACAGCGACATCCGGACCCTCGCCGCCGTGCAGGTGCGGCCTTCCGCCGAGCAGCTGGCCGCGCTGGCCGCCGAACTGGCCGGCCCGCGCGTGGTCACTCTGGCAGCGGTGCAGGTCCGTCCGTCGGCCGAGCAGCGGGCCGAGAGCATCGTCCACAGCGCCGCCGCAACCGCACAGGCAGCTTCGGGCCAGGCCGCCGCGGTGATCGGCGCGCTGGTGGGCGAGGTCATCGTGCAGCTGCCGGTCCCGCAGCTGCAGCCCTCGCCGGTCGAACTGGAAGCGCTGATCAGCGCCGCCGCAAGCCTCTGAGCCACGCGCGCCGCTACACTTGCGCGCATGTCAGCACCCGTTCTCGATGTCATCCTGTTCCAACCGGAAATTCCGCCCAATACGGGCAACGTGATTCGCTTGTGCGCCAATACCAGCGCGCGCCTGCACCTGATCGAGCCGCTCGGCTTCGACCTCAGCGACAAGCAGCTCAAGCGCGCCGGTCTGGATTACCACGAATATGCCCAACTGCAGGTGCACGCCGATCTGCCCACCGCATTGGCAACGATCGCGCCACGTCGCGTCTTCGCGCTGAGCACGCGCAGCACGGTGCGCTACGACGCCCCGCGGTTCGCCGATGGCGATGCGTTCCTGTTCGGCCCTGAAACACGCGGCCTGCCGGCCGAGGTCCTGGAGTCGATTGCGCCCGAGCACCGGCTACGCCTGCCGATGCGCCCGGACAACCGCAGCCTCAATCTGTCCAACACTGTCGCGGTGATGGTGTTCGAAGCCTGGCGGCAGTGGAACTTCGCCGGCGGCCAGTAGCCGCGGCCTGCGACAACGTCCCCCAACGACACGACCGGACTCACTTTCCCTCGTGCGCCGCACCGCTCCGGGTGCACTGCCCGCCGCGCGCGGCCACTCACGCGCCAGATCTGAAGACCGTCCACTGTGGCAGTGCAGGGCGTAGTACTTGTCTCCGCCCCCGCAGTCCCTTTCCGCTGGTGCCGCATGCCCGTGCCGTGCAACCAGCACTGGGGAGACGCTGACCAATCTCACCCTTGCCTTATTCTGATCAGGCATCGGCCACAGCTCACGATCTTCCACCGCGAAGTACGCCCGCGTCTCGCGTTGCCGACTCCAGACCGATAGCCGCCTGCACTACGCCGCGGCAGACCGCCCATAACGCCACCGCCAGCAAGGCGATCGCGCCCAGCGACAGGAACGCGGCGCGGTAGCCGAACGCGTGCGCCAACCAGCCGCCAAGCGCCGGGCTCAGCGCTGCGCCGATTCCCTGCACCGTCATCACCGCACCCTGGCCGACATTGACCCGGCCGGTGCCATGCAGCAGGCGCGCCACCAGCGCCGGCACCACCACGCTTTGCAAGCCGGCCCCGAGCCCGTCCAGCACCTGCACCGGAAACACACCCCAGCCCTGGATCACCGACGCTGCCACCAGCGCGCGCAGCGGCAAGGCCAGGAAGGCCACCAACAACACCCGCCAATGCCCGTGTATCCGGATCCAACGCATGGCCAGCAAGGCCACCACCACCATCGTGGCCTGCGCGACCACGATGGTGGTGGCGGTCAGTGCACTGGGATCGCCGGCATGCGCAGCCACGATCGCCAGGCCGTACAGCGGCAACATGGCGGCATTGCCCAGATGGAATAGCCCCAGCGTGAGAGCCAGCAGCGCCAAGGGGCGGCAGGTCAGCAGCACCCGCCAGCCGCCCGGCATAGTGCGACCTTCGTCTTGGCGAAGGCCGCGCGCGGCGCGATCGTCGATGGCGCTGGCTGGAATCGCCAGCGCCGCCGCCACCGCCAACGCACCGAACACCGCGGTCAGCACGAACACCGCACCAAATCCGTAGCGCCATCCCAACCAGCCGGCCAGCAGCGCAGCCAGCATGTTGCCGGCATGATTGGCGACCTGATTGCGTGCCAGTTGATGGTCGAACCCACGTGTGTGCACCAGCCCCAGCGTGATGCCGGTCAGCGCCGGGCCGATGCCGGCGGCGGCGAGCGCCGAGGCGATTTGCGCGGCGACCACGCCGGACGAGGTCGGCCGCAGCCAGATCGCTGCGGTGGCGAACAGGATCGCCATGCACCCGATCACCACCACCGCACGCTTGCGCCGGGTGGCATCGACCAGCGCACCGGCCGGTGTGGTGGCGAGCATGCCGGCGATGCCACCCACGCTCATCACCGTGCCGATCGCCGCCACCGACCATCCCCTGGACTGCAGGAACACGCTGAGAAACGGCCCCAACCCGTCCTGCACGTCGGCCACGCTGAAATGCAGCGCTTCCAGTGCGCGCGTGCCGCGCGGCCTGCCCTTGGTCACCCGCATCGCCGAACTCCCCTGCACGATGCATCGCCATCGGACAGGCCGGCACGCATCGCAGACCCCGGGAGCGAACCGCGCAAGCACGCAGGGCAGCTGCATGACCGCTCCTAGTGCCTGGGCCCGGGTCGATGCGCAGGACCATGCGCCAGTTGCTTCAGCGTGGCCGCCTTGCCACCCAGCGCATGGGCATGGATCAGCACACCGTGCGGGGTGGCCTGGGTTTCGCCTTCGGCCACCAACGGCCTGCCGACCACCAGCTGCTTGGCGAAATCGGCACCGGCATGCGGCGGAAACCGCACCGTGACCTCGTCGTCGAGCAGTACGCCATGCACCTGACCATGCGGGCCATGCAGCAACCGGGTAATGCTGCCGCTGTGCCGAACGTGCTGCGACTTGGGCGGTTTGCCGGCTGGCGGTTTGGGTCTGGCCTTGGCATGCGGCGCATGCGGGCCCTTATCGAGGATGCGCTTGCCGCCCTCCGGATCGATCGCCACTGCCACCAGCATGTCGACATCGCGCGGTTTGAGGCCACGCACGGTGAGCGCACTCCCCGGCTTGAGCGCCTTGCGCAGGGCCGCCGACAGGTGCGGCGGGGTGTGCACCTCGGTACCGTCGGTCAGCAGCAGGCCGTCGATATCGGCCTTGGGATTGAGCAGAAAACGCGCCAGTGTGCCGCGCGTTTCAGGAAGGAAATCAGGATCGACCCAATGCATGGTGAGCTCCAACAAGGTAGGACCGGTCAGTGCCGGCGAGCCGCGTCCGCCACCAGCCTTGGGCATGGCGACGGCGGGCGTGAGCGAAGGTCCGAACGGGCCTGTCACCGTGGCGGCTGGCCACGGCGCCCCGGTCAGCGCGGCGGCGGCGCAGCCGGCGGCACGGGCGGTACGGGCGGTACGGGCGGCGGCAGCGGACCATCCGGGCGCGGAGGGCTGAACAAGTCACGCTGCGAAGCGCGGTCGCGGCCCAGTCGAGTGGCCTCGATCGAACGCCCGGCACCGTTGGCCACTCCGAAGCCGCGCACGCTCAGGGGCGCGCCGATACGCAACAGGTCGGCGAACTGCAGCGCCAGGTGCGGCGGCATCCGCACCACCGTGCCATCGCTCAGCAACGCGCCATTGGCCTCGCCACCCGGGCCGTAGACCAGCCGCTCGATGCGGCCCTGTGCCTCCAGCGGCGTCAACGCGGGCGGTGCCGGGGGTGCGGGGGGCGCAGGGGGTGCCGGCGGCACGCCGTCGGCCATGGGCGGACGATCCACCACCTCGCGCTTGCTGCGCGTGGAGCGGATGCTGCTGGCCCGCACCACCGGCAGCCCGCCCAGGCGATAGCCCTGCACGGTCACTGCATCGCCTCGTCGCACCGCGGCCAGCAGATCGGCGGACAGATGCGGCGCGAACCCGACCTGGGTGCCGTCGCGCAACCACAGGCCATCCACCTCACCGTTGGGATTGAGCATGAAGCGCTCCACGGTGCCGGTGAGCTGCACCGGGGTGGCGGCTACCGGTGCGGGCGGTGCAGGCGGCATCGGGGGCGGCGGTGGCGGCATGCCGGCCGGCGCCCGCGCGGCGGTCGGCGGTGCAGGCGGTGGAGGAACCTGCGCGGCGGCGGTGGCCACGCCGCAGGCCAAGGCGAGGGCAAGTGCGGTCTGACGCATCATGAGTGATCTCCAGGGCGGCAGGAGCGCCGCCCGCAATGAGCACATCGCAGCAATCGTGCCAATCGCCCAAACCTTGTGCCGAAAGGATTCCCGGCAGGCGAGCGGCCGGCAGACGTCTGCAGTTCATCCACCGCTGTCCGCTTTGCAGACACCGCTGCCAACTGCCCGGTGTGCGATTCGCTCACCGCCGCGGACCCGCTTCGCATTGCGGCGCTACTGCAGCCCATACTCATCGAGCTTGCGATACAGCAATTGCCGATGAATGCCCAGCCGACGCGCGGCCTCGGCGCGATTGCCGTGGCTGCTCGTCAATGCCTGCTGGATCATCTGCCGTTCCAGCCGCGCCACCGCTTCGGGAAGACTGGTGTCCGGCAGGGGTGGCGCGATGTGCAGCGGCATGGCCTGCCCCAGCGCCTCGTCCAGATCCTCCGCCTCGATGCCGTGCCCGCGTACCAGCACCTGGCAACGCTGCATCACGTTGCGCAATTCGCGCACATTACCGGGCCAGGGATGCGCGAGCAGGCGCGCCTGTGCAGGGGCCGACAGCGTGCGCGCACTGCCCTGCCCGCTGCGCAGGAAGTGCTGCGCCAGCAACACGATGTCCTGCCCGCGCTCGCGCAACGGCGGCAACTCGATCGGCACCACGTTCAAGCGATAACGCAGGTCGCTGCGGAACTGCCCGGCAGCCACCCAGGCCGCCAGATCGCGATGGGTCGCCGCCAGCACGCGCACATCCACCTTCTGCGCGCCGCGCCCACCCAACGGGGTTACCTCGCCTTCCTGCAGAAAGCGCAGCAGTTTGGCCTGCATCGGCAGCGGCATGTCGCCGATCTCGTCCAGAAACAGGGTGCCGCCGTCGGCTTCGCGAATCAGCCCGAGACGGTCGCCGATGGCACCGGAGAAGGCGCCCTTGCGATGGCCGAACAATTCGCTTTCCATCAGTTCCAGCGGGATCGCAGCGCAATTGACGGCGACGAAGGCCGCGCTTGCGCGCGCACTGGCACGATGCAGGGCACGCGCGGCCAGCTCCTTGCCGGTGCCGGTCTCGCCGGTGATCAGCACCGGCAGATCGGAAGCCGCCGCCAGCCCGATGCGTTTGTGCACGGTGCGCATCGCCGGACTATGCCCGACCAGGGCGCCGTCTTCCTCAGACAAGCCCACCGGCGCAGCCTCGGCTGCGACATCCGCACCGCTCAGCAGGGCGCGCTCGACCACATCGACGATATCGGCGCGCCCCACCGGCTTGACCAGGTGATCGAACGCGCCCAGCGTCATCGCTTCGATGGTGTTGCCGCTGGACACGTGCGCGGTCAGCATCACCAGCGGCACCGGCCGCGCTGCGGCATCGCCCACATGCGCGCGCAACACCTCGATGCCATCCATGCCGGGCATGCGGAAATCCACGAACGCCAGGTCGATACCGCCGCTACGCAATTGCGCAAGCCCCTGCGCACCATCGCTCGCGGTGACCGCCTCGTGCCCCAGCGAGCGTAGCGTGGCCTGCAGGGTCGCCAGAAACGCCTCGTCGTCATCGATGATCAGGATGCGCGCCATGGCAGCTCCACATTGAAGGAGGTCACGCCATCGGCATGGCGATATTGCACCTGCCCGCCATGCGCGCGGACGATCTCGCGCACCAACGCCAGGCCCAGGCCATTGCCGTCGCTGCGGCCGCTGACGAAGGGTTCGAACAGCTGTGCGGCGATGGGTGCGGGAATGGGTGCGCCGCGATTGCGTACCTGCAGCTGCAGCGCACCTTCGTGCTCGAAGGCGTGCAAGGTCACCGGCGTCTGCGGGTCGGCATGCTGCAGCGCGTTGCGTACCAGGTTGTGCACCGCACGCCCGAGTTGCTGCCGATCGAGCCGCCACTGCAATGGCGCCGATGGCAATTGCAGCTGCAGTCGATGCGCATCGTGCGGAAACTGCGCCGTCTCCAGCAGATCGGACAGCCAGTCCTGTACGGGCACCGTCTCCAGGGACAGGCGGATCGGCTGCACCATGCCGAGCAGGCTTTCGACGACCCCGTCCAGGCGCCGGATCTGCCCGAGCATCAGCTCGGCATACGCCGCATCCTCGGTGGAGGCAGCGCGGCGCGCGATTTCGTTCTCCACCGCCAGGCGCATGGTGGCAATCGGGTTGCGGATTTCGTGGGCGACGGTCGCGGTCATGCGCCCGAGTGCGGCCAGGCGTTCGTGTCGAGCCAGCTCAGTGGCCAGCGTGCGGGTCTGCGCCAGTGCCTGGGCGTTGCGCTGCGCATAGTCGTTGACCGCCGCGCCCAGCCGATCGAGCTCTGGCGCTCCGGTGATCGGAATCTGCGGCAGTTCGGAGTCGGCCGCCAGCGCCTGCCCGATACGCTGCAGGCGCTGGCTCCAGCGCCGCACCACCACGCCGAGCGTCATCGCCGAGATCGCCACCATCGCAAAGATCAGCACCATGCCCACTACCAGCGGGCGCCATGCATCCGAACTGCTGGCCGGCACCCGCGTCATGGTCCAGGCGGCAGCACCGCTCGCCAGGGGGCAGGCATTGATCAGCACCACCTCGCGGCGACCATCGCGGCGAAACTGCGCCGGCTTGCCACCGCTCGCACTCTGTCGCGCGGTCGCCACGATGGTGGCCCATTCGGCCGCCGGGATATCGGTCTTGTGATCGCTGCCGTCATAGGTCGGATACGCATAGGCAATGAAGCCTTTCTTCACGCTCCATACCCCGCCCTCCACGCCGGGTGCATCGGCCAGCACCAGCTGCACCACAACCGCGGCCAGCCCGGCGCCATTGTCGCCGCTACGCGCGGCTTCGCTGGCGCCGGCATAGCGCTGCACGATACGCGCGCATTGCGTGCTCAATTGCTGGCGCGCCTCGTCCAGCCGTACGCCTTCGGTCTGCCGATACAGGCCGTACAGCATCGTGGCCACGCCCAGGCAGGCAGCCACGATGACCACCCAGATCAACAGCAATTGCTGCAGCAGCGAACGAGGCATGACGAGATCCGCAGTGGTCGTGCGATGCGACAGAGAGTGGACGGCCGCTCAGCGGAAGTTGGTTTTCAGCAGATCGATCACCTCGTTGCCACGTCCGCTCATCACCGCCTTGAGCAGATACAGCCCCATGCCCTTGGCCTGCTCGGCCTTGATCGCCGGAGGCACCACCAGCTCCTGGGTGGCCACTCGCACATCCACCAATGCTGGCCCGGAATGCGCGAATGCTTGCCGCAAGGCGCGTTCCAGCTGCGCCGACTCGTCCACGCGCAGACCCAGGATGCCCATCGCATTGCTCATCGCGGCGAAGTCGGGGTTACGCAGCTCGGTGCCGGTATCCAGGTAGCCCGCGGCCTTCATCTCCATTGCCACGAATCCCAACGAGGCATTGTTAAAGACGACCACTTTCACCGGCAGATCGAGCTGGGCCAGAGAGATGAAGTCACCCATCAGCATCGCAAATCCACCATCGCCCGCCAACGCGATCACCTGGCGCCCGGGAAATGCCGCCTGCGCCCCCAGCGCCTGCGGCATGGCGTTGGCCATCGAACCATGGTTGAACGAGCCCAGCAGGCGACGCTGACCATTCATGCGAAGATAGCGTGCGGCCCACACCGTGGGCGTGCCGACGTCGCAGGTGAACACCGCATCCTGATCCGCGATCTCACTGATCAGCCGCGTCACGAACTGCGGGTGCAACGGCTCGCCGGGATCGGCGGGCACCGCCAGATCGTCCAGCCCCTCGCGCGCGCTGCGATAGTGCGCGAGCGACTTGTCCAGGAAGCTGCGATCCTCGCGACGCTGCAGCTGCGGCAGCAGTGCCGCGATGGTCTCGCCCACATCGGCGGCGATCCCCAGCTGCAAAGGCGTGCGCCGTCCCAGCGCGCCCGGATCGCGATCCACCTGCACGATGGTCGCGTCCTTCGGATAGAACTGACGATACGGAAAGTCCGTGCCCAGCATGATCAACGTGTCGCAGTTGAGCATGGCGTGGTAGCCGGAGCTGAAACCGATCAAGCCGGTCATGCCCACATCGAACGGGTTTTCCCATTCCACGTGCTCCTTGCCGCGCAGCGCATGCACGATTGGCGCACCCAGCGTATCAGCCAACGCCACCACCGCATCGTGCGCACCCGCGCAGCCGCTGCCGCACAACAAGGTGACGGCCTTGCTCTGCTGCAGCAGCTCGGCCAGTTGCTGCACGTCCTCGGCCGCCGGCAGCACGCGCGGCGCACGCAGGGCCGGCCACGCGCTGGACAACTGCTTGTCCACCTCCAGCAGCGCGATGTCGCCGGGAATCACCACCACCGCCACCCCCTGCTGCAGGATCGCCGTGCGCATCGCGCGATGCAGCACTTCCGGCAACTGCGCCGGATTGGTCACCAACTCGACGAAATGGCTGCACTCGCGAAACAGCTCCTGCGGATGGGTCTCCTGGAAGTAGCTCAGGCCGATCTCCGAAGACGGAATGTGCGCAGCGATCGTCAATACCGGTTGACGGCTGCGGTGACAGTCGAACAGACCGTTGATCAGATGCAGATTGCCCGGCCCGCAACTGCCTGCACACACCGCCAGCCGGCCGGTCACCGCCGCTTCGGCGCCTGCGGCAAAGGCAGCCACTTCCTCGTGACGCACGTGCATCCATTCGATCGTCTGCATCTCGCGCAAGGCGTCGGTCAGCCCGTTGAGGCTGTCGCCGGTCACGCCCCAGATACGTTCGACACCAGCGCTTTCCAGTGTTTCGGCCAGAAACCGGGCCAATGTCTTCTTCTTTGCCACGAGGCAGCTCCGGATTGTGCGATGGAACCAATGCTCCCAGCGTCGCCGTCAGCGCGATGTGCTCTTGAGTATCGTCGAACGCGCATCGCGACATTCCTCGCAATGGCACATCGTCGCTCGATAACCGATACGTCATCACGCTTTACGTATGCGCTCGTCGCACCGACGCGAAACACAAGAAAGCGCAGCTGAATCTGGTGCGATGATTCATCGACTGGTCAGTCCAGAATTCATGTCGCGTTCCATCGCATAACGGAGAATTTACATCTCGGCAGCGAACGGCATTCGCCTCAGCGCCGGCCCAAACCAATAAGTACAGGTATTGATCATGAAGAATTCCCTGCTGGCCCTCGGCCTCCTCGCCGCCCTGCCGTTTGCGGCCTCCGCTGCTGAAAACATCTCCTACAACTTCGTCGAAGGCGACTACGTGCGCACGCCGACCGAAGGTCGCGATGCCGACGGCTGGGGTCTGAAGGCCTCGTACGCCTTCGCACCGAACTTCCATGTGTTCGGCGACTACAGCAAGCAGAACGCCGACGACAACAACAGCGTGTTCGAAAGCTCCAACTCCGACTTCCAGCAGTGGGGCGTGGGCGTGGGCTTCAACTACGAGATCGCCACCAGCACCGACTTCCTGGCACGCGTTGCCTACCGCAAGCTGGATCTGGACACCCCCAACGTCAATTTCGACGGCTACAGCGTGGAAGCGGGCCTGCGTAATGCGTTCGGCGAGCACTTCGAAGTCTACGCCCTGGCTGGCTACGAAGACTTCTCGAAGAAGCGCGGCATCGACATCGGCGACAACTTCTACGGCCGCCTCGGCGCCCAGGTGAAGTTGAACCAGAACTGGGGCATCAACGGCGACATCCGCATGGATGGCGACGGCAACAAGGAATGGTCGGTCGGCCCGCGTTTCAGCTGGTAAACCGCACGTTTGACTGCGGCGCGACTCTCTCCCGCGCCGCATCGGAAGCCCGGTCCCCCGACCGGGCTTCTTTCTTTTGCGCGATCGGGCGGGCACATGTGCCACCGCGTGTTGACCGGCTCGCGCCCACCGGATGTTCGCCGACACGCCGTGCAGCCACAGCGCACCGTGGCAATGCCGGCATGCGCTGCTGGACGCTCTGCATCTGGTAGCGCCGGATTATCTGCAGGCAGGCAAGGAGTGATACGTTCGCGGCCGAGTCGGCAGGCAGCCCGGCGATATGCAGGGCGATGCCGTTGCCTGGCCAATACCTGCGCCGCCACAAGGCTTACCGCAATCGCTAAACACAACGCCCGGCGATGCCGGGCGTCTGGTTCGGGTTGTGCTGTCGCCTCGGATCGGCGTGCCGACGATCAGGTGAACAGGGTGTGCGGATACTCGGGCTTGCGCTCGCGCGCCAGCAGGCCCTTCAATCCGGCTTCCGGCGTGATTTCCCCGTGCAGGACCGCACGTACGGCGTTGGAGATCGGCAGTTCGATGCCGTGCTGTTCGGCCTGGCGCATGACTTCGTCGGCCGTCTGCACCGACTCGACCACCTGGCCGATCTCGCGGATCGCATCGGTCAAGCTCTGCCCGCGCCCCAATGCCAGGCCCAGCCGGCGGTTGCGCGACAGATCGCCGGTACAGGTCAGCACCAGATCGCCCAGCCCGGCCAGCCCCATCAAGGTCTCGGGACGTGCGCCGATCACGGCTGCCAGGCGCAGCATCTCGTTCAGGCCACGGGTGATCAGCCCGGCACGGGCATTGAGACCGAGCTGCATGCCATCGGCCACGCCGGTGGCCACGGCCAGCACGTTCTTCATCGCACCGCCGAGTTCGGCGCCCACCATGTCGTCGCCGGTATAGGCGCGAAAGGTCGGGCCATGCATGGCATCGGCCACGGTCTGCGCGAAGGCGGCATCGTCGCCATGCACGGTGATGGCGGTCGGCAGGCCGAGCGTGACTTCCTTGGCGAAGGACGGCCCGGTCACCACGGCCAGCGGAACGCCGGGGCCAAGCAGATCGCGCGCCACTTCATGCAGGAAACGTCCGGAACCCGGTTCGAAGCCCTTGGTCGCCCAGGCCACGCCCGCGCCGGCCGGACGCAACGGTGCGATCACCCGGATGGTCTCGGTGAAGGCATGCGACGGCACCACGACCAGGATCCACTGCGCATCGGCAATGGCCGACTGCAGATCGGTGGTGGCACGCAGATTCTCCGGCAAGGCAATGCCGGGCAGATAGCGCACGTTCTCGTGGCGACGGTCGATGGCGTCCACCATCGTCGCATCGCGTCCCCATAGCACGGTCCGATGACCGTGCCTGGCAAGAAGCGCGGCCAAGGCCGTGCCCCAGGAACCGGCGCCGAGAACGGCGATCTTGTGGGTCGAATCGCTCATCGGCGCAACGCAGCTCAGGCGTTGCCGGCCGGCTCGGAATCGGCCAGCGAGGTGCCTTCGCCCTGCGAACGCTGACGCAAGGTTTCTGCGTACAGGGCTTCGAAGTTGATCGGCTGCAGGTAGAACGGCGGGAAGCCGCCAGCCTGGATCAGGTCGCTGACCAGGGTACGCACGTACGGGAACAGGATGTTCGGGCACTGGGTGCCGAGCAGCACGTCGATCGCCTGCGGCTCCAGGCCGACCAGGCCGAACACGCCAGCCTGCTGCACTTCGGCCACATAGGCCGTCTTGCCGCCTGCGGTGCAGGTCAGGGTCACGGCCAGCACGACTTCGAAGGCGTTGTCGTTCAGGCGCTGAACCTTCTGGTTGAGGTTCAACTGCAGCTCGGGCTGGTTGGCATCGTTGAACACGGCCGGGGCGTTGGGCGATTCGAAGGAAACGTCCTTGACGTAGATCTTTTCGATGGTGAAGGCGGGGCCAGCAGCGGTGTCGGCCGGCGCGGCGGCGCCGTTGAGGATTTCGTCGGACATTCCTAACTCCAGAAAACGGTTCGGTGGATGCAGCGTTGAGTGATGCAGACGTGAAAGCGCGAGTCTCTCACGCAAGCAATGGGGGCTTGGAAGCGCCGTACAAGGCGGATCAACGGCCCTTGATCAGAGGCAGCTCGGCCATCTGCCAGGCGGCGACGCCGCCTTCGAGCCAGTACACCTGCTCGAAGCCGGCCTTCTTCAGTGTCTTGGCGGCGCCTGCAGAGGCGTTGCCGCTGCGGCACACCACTACCACCGGCGATGCCTTGGCGTTGGCAAGCAGCTTGCCGGCCGGGTCGAACTTGGCCAACGCCACGTTGCGGCTGCCGGCGATATGGCCTTTCTCGAAATCGGCAGCGGGCGACAGATCGATCACCAGTGCATTTTCGCTGTTGATCAGCCGGGTCAGCTCGGCCGGCTTGAGCGCGCGGTAGCCGCGGAACAGGCGCGCGACCTCGGTGACGATCAGGGCAATGGTCAGGCCCACCAGGGCCAGCGACAGCATGGGGTTGCGGCCGACAAAGGCCTGCAGCTCTTCGAAATTCACGGGATCAGGGTCAGTCGAGCGGGCGGGAATTGTCGCACAGCTGGCGCACGCGACGGCCAGCGCGGCGTATCGCCGGCTACTGGCCTTTCCACAGATCCGGCAGGCCGCTGGCCAGCCACCAGCGTTTGCGCTCGGCGTCCCAGCGCCAGATCTCGACGCTGCGCACCAGCCGTTCGGCCTGGGTATTGCGATTGATCACGCGCAGTTCGACTTCCCGGCGCAGGTCCCCGGCCGGGTCTTCGCCCACGCGCAGCTCGCGATAACCGGAGATCTGGATCTGCTCGTAGCGCGAGCGCTCCAGGTCGCTGAGCGGATGGGCCTGCGCGTAGGCCGGTTCGACGAAGCCTTGCGCGGCATCGAAATCGCTCCAGCGCACGGCGGCGGTATAGGCGGCCTGGGTGGTTTCCAGCGCGCGCGCCTGCGCCCGGCTGCCGGCGGTGGCCGCCCCGCTCAACATCGCCAGCCCCAGCAGGACCACCGCTCCAATGACTGCCCGCATCTGCATTCCCCCCCGATTCAGACCGCATCCTACCGCTTCGGAAACGCCACGAAGCGTCCGCTCAGGGTCGCCGCGGCAGTGCCCGACCCCAGCGCGATCTGCGCACGCATGCCGATGCGCGCCTTGCCACGCTGGCGGAAGGTGGCCAGGAACGCCTCCCATCCACCCAGCTCCGAGGGGGCCGCGTCGGCCACCAGGTCTTCGTACACCGGTGCGACATAGCGCAACTGGCTGTCGGCGACATAGACATCGGCATCGTGCCCTGCCAGCTGCAGTTGCAGGGTCAACCAGCCCCAGCCGGCCAGCGTCATCAGCGAGGCCAGGCTGCCGCCGAAGGCATTGGCCTTGTCGTTGACGTTGGCCTGCAGCGGCGCACGCAGGCGCAGCGCGCCGTCGTGCAGGCCATCGACGGCGATACCCATCGACTGGACCGGCGGCATGGCGATGAACTGCTGCTGCAGCGACTGCAGGGCGGATGCGAGCGAGCACGAAGAGGTCATCGGCAACGGCTGGAAGACGGCGAAGGGCGGCATCATGCCGCAATGTCCGGCGAGCGTCTTGTGCGACGACACGACATGCGGTACCGCATGGTGAACGCGTATGGGATTGCAGCGGTGGGCACCGCAGACATCCATCACTTCGGCTGCCGTTGGCAGCAGCGCGGTCGACCACGCGCGTGCCGGCATGCATGGAGGCAGCATGCCGGCCACCGCCGCATCGCCCCTTGCAGCCGCCGCGCGGCGGCCGGTACGAGGTCAGGGAGCGAACTGCACTTTGCGGTAGCCCTGTGCGACGCGCAGCAACGCGGTGGCCTTGGCTTTCCAGTGCGCACTGCGCTGGCGTTGCGCCTGTGTCAACGGCGCATCGATAGTGCTGGCGAACACGATCTGCTCCGGCGCCGCATGGAAGAACTTGTCCTGGATACAGGCAGCCGGCGAGAGCTGATAGGTGGCCAGTCGATGCGCGACCGGCGATTCGTTCCAGCCGAACAGGAAGATATCGGCCATGGTGTGCCAGCGCGCCTCGGCTGCCAGCAGCAGCCGTGCCGCATCGCGGCTGACGATCAGCGCGCCGGCGCACACCGGCCAGCAATGCTGATGCGGCGACGGATGTACCGGATGCAGCCGGCGTCCGGCGATCTCGGTCACCTGGGCATCCAGCTTGATCCGGTTGTACGAGGGCTCCAGGCGCACGATGCTGTTGCCCGCCGGCAGCCAAGCGGTATCGCGCAGCAAGCTGGGCAGCGCGTCGGACAGGTGCATGTCGTCCTCGAAGATGGCGGTGTAGGCGTCCTGCGAGTCGGCCGCAACGCGCCATGCCGCGTAGTGGCTCAGAAAGCAGCCGATGTTGGAGGCCGTCCATCGACGCGGCCCGGAACTGTAAGCATCGCCGGAGCCTTCCAGCGGGCGCTCGCGAACGAAGTCGGCGATCTGCTCGGGCGTCAGGGTCGCGCCGTCGACGGCGGGTAGGCGCTCGAACGGCAGACCCAACGCCTGGAACCGTGCCGACATCGCCTGCAGCCGGTCGCCGCTGCGCTGCATGTTGATGAGATACGACTTGATCACGGCGCCACTCCAGCTCGGTTGGGAGTGGCGGATCGTGGCGGGATTGGATGCGTTTGCAAGAGGGGACCGAATGAGACAAAAGTCTCAAAAAGGACCTATTCGGACTGGGCTGCCCCGGCGACCTCGCGTACCACGCGGCAGCCATGCCCCCGGATCGCCCCACGCGCCGTGCCCGCCCCCGCTATCGCACCACGGCGTTGTGGCTCTCGCATAATCGCGGCATGACCCGCGTTGCCTCCGATCCCTGGACCCTGATCTCGCTGCGACCCAGCGGGGAGCATGCGCCACTGCGGCGTGCCGCCGCGCGGTATGGCGGCCGCGTGCTGGCGCTCTCGCCCTGGCGGCTGCAGACCGACGGCACCGAGCAGGCCCGCGCTGCGCTGCAGCTGGCACTGCAGGCACCGATCGTGGTGTTCACCAGCCCGGCGGCGGTTCAGGCCGCGCATCGGCTCGCGCCGCTACGACCACCGGCGCAGACGCACTGGGTCAGTGTCGGTGAGGGCACTGCGCGCGCCTTGCAGGCGTGCGGGGTCGATGAGGTGGTGTGTCCGCAACGCATGGACAGCGAGGGCTTGCTGGACTTGCCCCTGCTCCGCGCGCCATTGCAGGCGGTGGGGCTGATCACGGCCCCAGGCGGGCGCGGCATGCTGGCACCGGCGCTGGAACAACGCGGCGCATGCATTCTGCGCGCCGACGTCTACCGGCGCGTGGCCCTGCCACTGCGCCGCTCGGCGATGCAGGCGCTGGTGGAGGCACTTCCGCGCAGCGTGCTGGCCCTGAGCAGTGCGCAGGCGCTGGCGCTGATCGTGCAGCAGTTGCCCGATGCGGTGCTCGATGCATGGCGGCAACGCCCCGTGGTGGCCTCCAGCGAACGCATGCTGGCAGCGGCGCAGGCAGCGGGCTTCCATCAGGTGACGCGCGCGCCAGGACCGCTGCCGATGCAGCTGGCCGCCGCTGCGGCAGCGGTCGTGACACCGCCGCGACCTTGCTGAACTACGAACTCGAGCACAGCTTGCGGGTGTCCGCTGCGGCACGCCATGCTGTACTGGATGACTGCGGCGCTTGCGCCGATCGTGACCGCTCGAGGATGTCCGAATGACCGAAATGTCCGCTCCTGCGCGACGCGTTCCCTGGGTCTGGCTGCTGCTCGCAGTCGCGGCAGCGGCCGTGGCTGCGGCGCTGTTTTTCGGCTGGCGCGCATGGCAGGGGTACCAGGCGGCGCAGGTGCAGGCCGCGCAGGCGCAGCAACAGCGTTGGGACGGCACGCAACAGCTGTTGGAAACGCTGCGACGCGATCAGCGCCTGGCCAATGAACGCCTGCAGGACGCGGCGGCCACCAATCGTGTCCTGCGCGATGAAATGTTGGGCCTGAGCCAGCGTAGTGCCTTGCTCGAAGACACCGTGCAGAAACTGGCCGACCCCAATCGCCACGGCGCGCAGGCGCTGCGATTGGACGAAGTGGAATTGCTGTTGCGGCTGGGCCAGCAGCGGCTGAGCGTGGCCGGCGACGCCGACGGCGCGCGACGCGCCTACGCCTTGGCCAATGGCGCGCTCAACGGCATCGACGATCCGGGCTATCTCAACCTGCGCCAGGCGCTGGTGCAGGAGCGCGATGCGCTCGATCGCCTCGGCGCCGGCCCGCAGGCCCAGGTGGGCCAGGCCTTGGACCGGCTGGCCGGCGATCTGCAGCGGCTGCCCGAACGTGCCGCCCAGCCCGGCGACGCCGCACGCCCATGGTGGCAGAAGGCGCTGGCGCCGCTGGTGGACATCCGTCCCAGCCGCGGTCAGACCCTGCTCACCGGCAGCGAACGTCACGCCGCAGCCGACGCCTTGCAGGTCGAGATCAGCCTGGCCCGCGCGGCTGCCGAACGCGGCGATGCCGACGGCTTGGCGCAGGCACTGCGCCGTGTCGATAGCTGGACCGTGCGGCTATGGCCCGACTCACCGCAGCGTGGCCAGGTGCGTGCACGCCTGCGCACGCTGCAACAAGCGCCACTGCGTCCGCGCCTGCCGGAGCTGGGCACCACCCTGCTGCAATTGCAGGCCATGCGTGAAGGGAGATCCACCCAATGAAAGTATTGCGTACCGTCCTGATCCTGCTGGTTGCCGTGGCCCTGGGTGTCCTCGGTGCGCAATGGTTGTCGCACCAGAACAGCTACGACCTGGGCAACGTGGCGGTCAGCATCGGCGGCAACGACTACCGCGCCGCCATGCCGCAGGCGGTGTTGATCCTGGTCATCGCACTGCTGGTGCTGTGGCTGCTGTGGACCCTGGTCAGCCTGCCGTTCCGCGTCTGGGGCAAGTACCGGCGCAAGAAGGGCCGTGCACGCCTGATCGAAGGCCTGCGCGCGGCCGACCATGGCCAGTGGCAACGCGCCGAGCGGCTGCTGGTCAACGCCAGCGAGGACGAGGAAGTCAGCGGCATCGCGCTGGCCAGCGCGGTGCGGGTGGCCGATGCGCGCGGCGACGCGGCCTCGGCCGATGCGCTGGCGCAGCGGCTGGCAGAGCGCGACCCCACCGCGCATGCACTGTTGCAGGGCGAGCGTCACCTGGCCCGCCAGCACCCGGTGGAGGCCATCAATGCGCTCGATAGCGCCGCCGCGCAGCCGCTTCCGGCCCGTGGCCTGTTGCTGCGCACGCATGCGCTGGCGCAGATCGGGCGCGCCGACGAGGCCTATGGCCAGCTCGGTGCCCTGCGCCAGCAGGCGGTGCTGGCACCGGAGGCATACGCCGCGCTGGAAGCCACCTTGGCCGAGCAGACCCTGCTGCAGGCCGGCGATGCCAACGCGCTGGCCGAACGCTGGGAAGCATTGCCCAAGGCGCTGCGGACCTATCCCGCCGTCGTGGCCGCCTATGCGCAGCGCGCCGCCGTGCTGCACTGGGACGATGCCGCCGTGCACAGCCTGGAGCAGGCGCTGGATGCGCAGTGGAACGAAGCGTTGATACGTCTGTACGGCGTGCTGCCACTGGAGAAATACGATTCGCGCCGCGCCAGTGCGCAGCGCTGGCTGGCCCAGTTTCCGGATAGCCCGGGCTTGCTGCTGACGCTGGCACGCCTGGCGCGCCACCAGCAACAATGGTCGCAGGCCGAGGAATTCCTGCATCGCGCACTCGCAAATGGCGCCGGTAGCGAGGCCTGGGAAGAGCTGGGACACGGGTTTGCTGCTGCCGGCGACCTGCTGTCGGCCCAGCACTGCTATGCCAACGCGCTACGCGCCGCACGCGGCGAGCCGGTGCACGAGGGCCTGCCGCAGCAGTCGCCGCGTGGACCGCTGGTGGCGGTAGGGCCGACGCCCGCCGCCGATCCGCTGGCGCCGGACGACCGCATGCCCTGACCGCACAGCCGCTTCCCGGCGGGAGCGGCCCGAGGCTGGCGGCGGTCGCCGTCGGGACGCCCGCACGCGACTATGCACTCGGTCGCCGCGCTGCTTTCACCCTGGCACCGGAACCGCCGTTGTGCGCATGCAGGTGCGAGAGGAACCGTGCAGGCCATCCATTGCCGGGACATGCGCGGCCAGCGCGATCAGTCGCGGCGCCGTGCGTCCGGTGGGGGCGGTGGCAACGCGTGCAGAAACGCATCGCAGGCCCCGAGATAGCGGGCCTGCCAGTGACCGACCGATCGCGGCGACAGCACCCGCGACCCCAGCCGGCCCACCAGCAGCATGGCCGCCATCACCGCGCTGCCGATCACCCAGCGGAAGTCGCTGTCCAGCGACAGGCCGCAGACCAGCAGCGCCAGCACCGAGGCCAGCGCCACGGCGACGTAGCGCACGCGGCGGCGCTCGTGCCGACTGCACAAGGTGAGCACATGCGCGCTGCGCTTGCGCAGGGCGATCGCCAGGATCAGATACGGCAGCACCCCCAGCAGCAGGGAGGCGTAGATCACCGGATGGTGCCAGTGAAAGATATAGCGCCGCGGCGGCAGATCCGCTGGCGCATTGCACTTGACGCAGCGCGGCGGCAGGTTGGCGCCCGGCGTGCAGACCAGCACATCGCCCTCGCGCCAGACATCGCCGTGTGCCGGGGTCAGATACAGGCTGGGTGGCTCGCGCCGTTCATCGTTCGACATCCATGTCTCCTTGCAGGTTGGGGATTCGGGATTGGAGATTCGGAATTCGTGATTCGCAAGAACGGGTTTTGCCTTTGCCAATCCCCAATCCCGAATGCCCAATCCCGCTGCGCAGCAGCCTAGCGCTCGACGATCGCCACCACGCCCATGCCGCCGGCAGTGCAGATGGAGATCAGCGCGCGCCCGCCGCCCCGCTCTTCCAGCTGCTTGGCGGCAGTGGCGACCACGCGCGCACCGGTGGCAGCGAACGGGTGGCCGGTGGCCAGCGAGGAGCCCAGCGGGTTGATCTTGTCCGGATCGATGCGGCCCAGCGGCGCATCCAGGCCCAGCCGGTTACGGCAGTAGTCCTCGCTTTCCCACGCTCGCAGCGTGCACAGCACCTGTGCGGCGAAGGCTTCGTGGATTTCGTAGATGTCGAAATCCTGCAGCGTCAGGCCCTGGCGCGCCAGCATCTGCGGTACCGCAATGGTCGGCGCCATCAGCAGGCCTTCGCCGTGCACGAAGTCCACCGCCGCCACCTGCGCATCGCGCAGATAGGCCATCGGCGTGTGGCCATGCGCCAGCGCCCACGCTTCGCTGGACAGCAGCACGGCAGCGGCGCCGTCGGTGAGCGGAGTGGAATTGGCCGCAGTCAGGGTGCCGCGGCCGGAAGTCTTGTCGAACGCCGGTCGCAGCGTGGCGAGTTTTTCCAGCGAGGTGTCCGCACGCAGGATGTTGTCACGCGAGACACCGCGAAACGGCGCGATCAGCCCATCGAAAAATCCACGCTCGTACGCCGCGGCGAGCTTGTGGTGCGAGGCCACCGCCCACTCGTCCTGCGAATCGCGCGAGATGTTCCATTCCTTGGCCATGTCCTCGCAATGGTCGCCCATGCTCTTGCCGGTGCGCGGCTCGGCCACGCCGGGGAACTCGGGCTTGAGTTCGGCGAGCTTGAAACCGCGCAGCAGCGTCTTGAGCTTGTCGCCGGTCGCCTTGGCACGATTGGCCGCCATCAACCGGGCGCGCAGTTTCTTGCCGTAGACGATCGGCACTTCGGAAGTGGTATCCGAGCCGCCGCCGATGCCCGAATCGATCTGCCCCAGCGCGATCTTGTTGGCGATGGTGATCACCGAGTCCAGGCTGGTGCCGCAGGCGCGTTGCAGGGTGAGGCCGGGTGTCAGCGGCGACAATCCGGACGAGAGCGTGGCTTCGCGCGCCAGGTTCCAGTCCGCCGAATGCTTGATCACCGCCCCCATCGCCACTTCGCCCAGTTGCTGGCCGTGCAGCCCGAAACGCTCGACCAGCGCGCCCAGCGTGCGCACGGACATGCCCAGATTGCCCACATCCGCATAAGCGGTGTTCTGGCGACAGAACGGGATACGGACGCCGCCAAGAATGGCGACGGGACGGGCTGCGGGCATCGGTTGACCTGGCATGGAGGACTCGGGGACATGGCCTGCACAGGGCCGGCAGGCATAATGTCGGCAGTGTAGCTTCGACCCCGTGATGGGCCAACCGCGAATCATGAGCAAGACCGAACACGGCGTGACCGCCATGGGTGTACTGGCGCTGGAATTGACCGGCGGCACCGTCCCCGAGCGCGGCGCATTGGCGCCGGAACAGGCCGGCATGCTGGCCGAACGCATCGGCCGCGACCTGGCGCAATGGATTCCCGAGGTCCGGGAACTCGAGCTCAGCGTGGCCATGGCGCACTTCGACCCGGCCGAAGTGCTGCGCCCGGGTTGGCCGCTGCATCGCCGGCTGGAAGAATTGCACGCCCGTGCGCCGGGACGCGACCAGGGTCCGCGCCTGCTGGCCTTCGGCGCCGATGCGCACGGCGAGATCCCATTGCCATTCCAGGCCGACGCCCAGCTCACCGGCGGCGGACTGCGGGTATTGCCGTTCCTGCTCACCGGCAACGCGCAGACCGTCGCCACGGTGGCAGAAGCGATGGAAGAGGTGCTGCTGGCTCAGGGCATGGCCCAGGCCGACACCGCGCTCCTGGCACAGGAGAGCTTCGGCGCGCGCATCGAGCATGCGCGCTATCTCACCGCGCACGATCTGGCTGCGATGATCTCGATGCAGTACGACAATCAGGGCCTGGCGCCGCTGTGGCCACTGATCGAAGCCGCCCTGCTCGCGCCGACCAGCGAGGAATGGCTGGATCAGGCACCGGAGCCGGTGTTGCGCTATGTCGATGGCGAGGTGCGCATCGCCCTGTTCGATCCCGCAGGCTGGTGCGATTACTACGCGCACGATCGCGGGGATTGCGAGCGCCTGCGCGGCGTCTACGAACACTTCCTGTCACGCCAGCGACAGATGGCGGCGGTGCTGGAGGCACACGGCCTGCCGGTGCTTTATGTGCATGTGGAACCTGGCCAGGATCCGCGTCAGGCGCTGGCCGCGTGAGCCAGACGCCGCTACCGGCACCACCTGCGCTGCAGGGCGTGCTGGAAACCGGCATCTACGTCGCCGACCTGGAACGCGCCTGCGCGTTCTATGCCCGCGTGCTGGGACTGCAGCCGATGCACCGCGATGCGCGCATGGCCGCGTACGCGCTCGCACCGGCGCAGGTCCTGTTGCTGTTCCTGCAGGGAAGTACCTCCACCATGGTGACGCTGCCAGGCGGCACCATTCCCCCGCACGACGGCAGCGGGCGCACACACTACGCACTGGCGATCGCCACCGATGCGCTGGATGGATGGCTGGCGCATCTGCAGCGCTGCGGAATCGAAATCGAAGGCCGCACGCAATGGCCAGGGGGCGGACACAGCATCTATTTCCGCGACCCGGACGCACATCTGGTGGAGCTGGCCACACCCGGGCTGTGGGCGAACTATTGAGCCGTGCATGCCGCCGGGGCGTCGGTTGACAAGCATGGCTCGAAGAAGCATCCATCGTCGGCACTGCGATTGGCAGCAGGAACGACGCATCGGCATTGCGCCACACCGGTGACACCGGCGCGCGTCGTTCGAACCGGCACGATGCAGACCAGCCAGCCGGCTGGCGATGGTGCCTGAGGACTCCACCGCCGCCTCCAGGCAACGCCGCGATGCAGGCATCGCGGCGTTTTTCCGCTTACCGGGCAGGCGCCGGTGCGTTGTCGGTGGTGATCACGCCGCAGGCCAGACGTCCGCCAGCGTTGCCGGTGGGCTGGGTCTTGTAGTCGTCCGGGTCGGCGTGGACGATCACCGCGTGACCGGCGATATCGGACTGATCGGCCTTGCCGAGATTGACGTTGCTCGACACCGGGCCGTCGATGGAGGCGTTGCCTTGCGCATCGGCCTTGATATTGGGCATGTCGCCACCGTGGTGCGGATCGGCGCTGACGTTGCCGTGATCGGTCTGGGCCGGATTGAAGTGGCCACCGGCGCTGCTGGCGTCCGGCGCACTGCAGTCGCCCTTCTCGTGGATATGGAACCCGTGTTCGCTATTGGGCTTGAGCCCGCTCAGCTGGCCGGTGACGCGCAGCGCGCCATCGACGGTCTTGAACGTCACCGTTCCCTTGACCTCGTTGCCCTGGGTCGGTTTGAGCTCGGCAGTGGCGGTGGTGGCAGCGGTTGCCTCGGTGACCATCGACGCTGCATGTTCGCCGCCATGCGCGGCTTCGGCCGGCGTGCCGGCCTGCGGAGCGGGCGCCGGCTCGGCCGGTGCGGGCTCCTCGCGTTTGCACGCGGTCAACGCCAGGGCAGTGGCCAGGAACAAGGTGGTAGGAACGATACGCATGAAAGAACTCCCGGAAGCGCCGCGACTGCGGCCATGAATGCCCCGAATCAGGGCTGCGGAGGGGCCGCGCCCCATTGCGTGACGCGAATGACGCCGCATGCGGTGCGGGCGCCTGCATTGCCGCTGGGCTGGCTACGGTAATCGTCGGCGTCGGCATGCACGATCAGTGATTTGCCGACCACATCGGTCGGCGCCGCATCGCCCAGGCTGATGCCCGACACGATCATGTCCAGGTGCGCCACGCCTTCGGCATCTGCACGCAGATTGTCCATATCGCCCAGGTGATGCGGCACGGTGCCGGCACGGCCGTGCGCGGACGCGGTCGGGTTGAAATGGGCACCGGCGCTGCTGGCATCGGCTGCGCTACAGTCGCCGCGCTCGTGGACGTGGAATCCGGCCGCCGCGCTAGGACGCAGCCCACCGATCGTGCCGGTGATGCGGATGCCCTGCAATGCCGGCACCAGTACCACACGCCCGCTGACCAGGCTGCCCGATGCCGAAGCCAACGCCGCTTCGGCCTGCTGCACCGGGCGCGTGGGCACGACCCGCGCCTGCACCGGCGGCGGCGTGGGAGCCGGCGGCGTGCTGCTGCAGGCAGCGAGCGCCAGAGCGGCAAGCACAACGAGCGTAGACGACCGATAACGCATCGAACTTTTCTCCTGATCAGGTTTGGAACCTATGCGGGTGCGTGTTCACATGTCATGAAATGCACTCGGCGGCAGGCCGGGAGTTTACGGGGCTGGATTGCGGGCCGGGACCTGCGCAACTTGCGCCCTCACCCCAATCCCTCTCCCGCAGGCGCAAGAAGGGCTCGACTGCGAAGATCGATGCTTGCCTTGCCCGCGCGTCTTGCCGTCTTCCGCGTGCGGGGAAGGTGCTTGTCCAGGGCGACGAGCTTGCCTGTGATTCCGCCTTCTCCCGCGTGCGGGGGGAAGGTGCCCGAAGGGCGGATGGGGACGTCATGCGCCGCCAGGTCATCGAGACAGTGGCGCGTGCGAGCGAGAAAACGGCGAGCTGGCCTGTGATTCCGCCTTCTCCCGCGTGCGGGGGAAGGTGCCCGAAGGGCGGATGGGGGCGTCATGCGCCGCCAGGTCATCGAGACAGTGGCGCGTGCGAGCGAGAAAACGGCGAGCTGGCCTGTGATTCCGCCTTCTCCCGCGTGCGGGGGAAGGTGCCCGAAGGGCGGATGGGGGTGTCGTGCGCCGCCAGCTCATCGAGACCGTGGTGGGTGCGAGCGAGAAAACGGCGAGCTTGCCTGTGATTCCGCCTTCTCCCGCGTGCGGGGGAAGGTGCCCGAAGGGCGGATGGGGGTGTCGTGCACCGCGAGCTCATCGAGACCGTGGTGGGTGCGAACGAGAAAACGGCGAGCTCATGCGCGCCTGCCGTCGTAATGCCCTTCGAACTCGCCGGTTCGCTGCACGGCTCCGACACGCGGTACGGCTCTTCGCAGGCGCCCCTCACCTCCAGCCCCTCTCGCGCAGACGGGAGCGGGACTCAACTCCGCGTGCGGGCCAATCAGCGCCGCTTGCGGCCCGGGCCGAGCTTGCGGGTGACCGTGTTGCGGCCCAGTCCCAGGCGCGCGGCGGCTTCGGCACGGCGGCCCTGGGTCAGCTGCAGGGCGGCTTCGAGCAGGGTCTTGTCCAGGCGTTCGCGCGCTTCTGCGTGCAGGCCCTGGGCGCCCTCGCTCAGCCGTTGCGCGGCCCAGCTCGAGAGCATGTCGTCCCATTGTCCGGCGCTGCTGCGGCCGGTGCGCTGGCGGCCGCGCGCCAGCGCGGCATCCACATCGATCACATCGATGATGTCGGCAGTGGCCAGTGCGGCCAGACGCCAGCAGACGTTTTCCAGTTCGCGCACGTTGCCGGGCCAGTCGTAGTGGCGCAGTGCCTCCAACGCGGCCGAGGACAACCGCTTTGGCGACATGTCGAGCTTGCGCCCTGCCATCGCCAGGAAATTCTCGGCCAGTTGCGCGATGTCGCCGCGGCGTTCGCGCAGCGGCGGCAGCTGCAGGCGCACCACGTCCAGGCGGTGCAACAGGTCGGCACGGAAGCGGCCCTGTTCGACCAGCGCTTCCAGATCCTGGTGGGTGGCGGCGATCACGCGCACATCGACGCGGATCAGCTCGCGCCCGCCGACGCGGAAGAATTCGTTTTCGGCCAGCACGCGCAGCAGGCGGGTCTGCAACGGCAGCGGCATGTCGCCGATTTCGTCCAGGAACAGGGTGCCGCCGTCGGCCTGTTCGAAACGGCCGATATGGCGCTTGGTCGCACCGGTGAAAGCACCGGTTTCGTGGCCGAACAATTCGCTTTCCAGCAACTCGGCGGGAATGGCGGCGGTATTGAGCGCCACGAACGGTTTGCGCGCGCGTGGCGACTCGTTGTGCAGCGCGCGGGCAACCAGTTCCTTGCCGGTGCCGGTCTCGCCATTGATCAGCACCGACAACGGCGCCTGCGCCAGCCGGCCAATGGCGCGAAACAGTGCCTGCATCGCCGGGGTATCGCCGATCAGCGATGCCGAGCCGTCGGCCACCAGCGTGGCGATGCTCGGCTGCGCGCCGGCCTCTGCATCGGGCAGCGCGCGCGCCGCCAGCGCCACCGCATCGTCCAGGTCGAACGGTTTGGACAGGAACTCGTGCGCACCACCACGGAAGGCGCCAGCGGTGCTGGCCACGTCGGTATACGCCGACATCACGATCACCGGCAGCTGCGGATGCTTGGACTTGAGCTTGTCCAGCAGGGTCAGGCCGTCTTCGCCGGGCATGCGTACATCGGTGAACAGCAGGTCCGGGGTGGGCCGCATCGCCAGCGCCTGCAGCGCGGCGGCGGCGCTGTCGAAGCCGTCCACGGCATAACCGGCGTCGCGCAGTGCGGTGGACAGCACGAAGCGCACCGAACGGTCGTCGTCGACCACCCAGATATGGTGGGATGCGGCGGCGGCCTCAGCCATGCAGAGAATCCTTGTCGTGGTCGCCGGCCAGCTCGGGCAACAGCAGGGTGAAAACGGTATGGCCAGGACGCGAGCGGTAGGTCAGGGTGCCGTGGTGTTCGCGCGAGACCTGCTGGGCCAGCGCCAGGCCCAGGCCGCTGCCTTCGGCACGGCCACTGACCAGCGGCAGGAACAGGTGCTCGGCCAGTTCCTCGGGCACGCCGCCGCCATCGTCGATGATCTCCAGCCGCAGCGACATCGCATGTACGCGGTCGCGGATGCGCTGACCATGTTCGACGCGGGTGCGCAGGGTCACCCGGGTGGCGCCGGCCTGGAAGGCGTTGCGCACCAGATTCCACACCGCCTGGGTCAGGCGGTCCGCATCGCCGAGGATGTCGGGAATGCTGGGATCGTAATCGCGTTGCACCTGCACCGACCAGCCGCCCTCGGCCTCGGCCAGGCGCAGCACGCGCTCGAGCACCACGTGGATGTTGAGGCCCTCGTGCGGGCGCAACGGCGACGGCGAGAGCAGGCGTTCGAGCAAGGTGTTGAGGCGTTCGATCTCGGTGCCGATCAATTCGATCAGTTCGCGCTCGTCCTCGTCGCGCCCGGCCGAGCGCCGCGCCAGCAGTTGGGCGGCGCCCTTCAGGCCGGCCAGTGGATTGCGCAATTCGTGCGCCAGCCCCTTGAGTGCGGCGCTCAAGGCGTTGGGCAGCGCATGGGTGGGGTCCAACGCGGGAAACTCGTCGACCGGGTGGGTTTCCAACAACCAGCCGCCATCGTCCAGCCGCGACAGCCAGCCCTCGGCAAAGCGCGGGGCGTCGTTGGGCAGGCCCAGCGCCAGCCGGTGCAGGCGCAGCACATCGCGCTCGTCGTTGAGCAGGAACCGCCCCAACGCATCGCCCTGCACCTCCAGCGCGGCCAGAGGCTGGTCGACCAGGCGACGCGCACTGACCCCGAGCCAGCGCGCGAAGGCCGGATTGACGCCCAGCACGCGACCCTCCCGGTCGGCCCACGCCACCGGGGTGCCCAGGCTATCGAGCGAGGGAGTGGGCACCGTCATCGCCATTGCACCAATCTGGTGCAATCGAGCGCCGGCTGCGCGGATGGCATGCCGGCCGCCGGGGTCCCAGAGGAGCGCGCCGGACGGCGGCGGCGGGCACCGGCCCGGCGCAGCTGCGCGCCGGCCGTGACAGGCGTGGGGCTGGTCATGCAGTCACCTCGGCAATCGATCCGCGCCACGTCGCGGGGGAGACACCGATCCGGCGCAGGCGGCGCCGGTCGGACCGTTGCGCCGCCCGCGGCGATGTCGCCACGGGCGGTCATGCTCAGGACTCGTACGCCGCTTCGCCGTGCGAGGTGATGTCCAGGCCTTCGCGCTCGGCGTCTTCGCTCACGCGCAGGCCGAACACCAGTTTGGCGACCAGGAAGCCCACCGCCGACACCACGCCGATCCACACCACGGTGATGCCCACGCCCAGCGCCTGGATGCCGACCTGATGCACGATGTCGTAGTCGCCACCCTTCTGGCCGCCCAACGAGGCCGCCGAGAACACGCCGGTGAGCAGCGCGCCGACGATGCCGCCCAGGCCGTGCACGCCGAACACGTCCAGGCTGTCGTCGGCACCGAGCAGACGCTTGAGGCCGGTGACGCCCCACACGCACAGCATACCGGCGGCCAGGCCGATCACGATGGCGCCGAACGGACCCACCGTGCCGCAGGCCGGGGTGATGCCGACCAGACCGGCGACCATGCCCGAGGCCACACCCAGGGCGGAGGACTTGCCCTTGATGATCTTCTCGGTCAGCGACCAGCCCAGGATGGCCGCGGCGGTGGCCAGCAGCGTGTTGAGGAAGGCCAGCGCCGCGCCGGCATTGGCTTCCAGGTTGGAGCCGGCGTTGAAGCCGAACCAGCCCACCCACAGCAACGAGGCACCGACGAAGGTCAGGGTCAGGTTGTGCGGCTTGATCGCCTCGCGGCCCAGCCCGGCGCGTTTGCCGACGAAGTAGGCGCCCACCAGGCCGGCGATACCGGCATTGATGTGCACCACCGTGCCGCCGGCGAAATCCAGCGCGCCCAGCCCGAACAGGTAGCCACCGGTGGCCCAGACCATGTGCGCCAGCGGCAGGTAGCCGAAGGTGAACCAGATCACCGAGAACAGCAGCACCGCGGCGAACTTGACCCGCTCGGCGAAGGCACCGACGACCAGTGCACCGGTGATGCCGGCGAAGGTGGCCTGGAAGGCGACGAACACGTACTCGGGCAGGCTCACGCCCTTGGTGAAGGTGGCCGCCAGGGTTTCGATGGTGACGCCCTTGAGCAGCGCCTTGTCCAGATTGCCGATCCACGCACCTTCGCCGGAGAACGCCAGGCTGTAGCCGTAGATCACCCACAGGATGGTCAGCAGCGAAAACACCACTGCGATCTGGATCAGCACCGACAGGACGTTCTTGGCGCGCACCATGCCGCCGTAGAACAACGCCAGGCCCGGCACCACCATCATCAGTACCAGCAGCGTGGAGGTCAGCATCCAGGCGACATCGCCCTTGTCGACCACCGGCGCGGCCTCCGCGGCCACTGGCGCCGCCTGCGGCTGCAGCGAGGGCAGCGGTTCGGTGGTGACCGGCTCGGTCGGCAACGGGGTGATCTGCGCACCGGACTGCGCATGCGCGCTGCCCATGCCGCCCGCCAGCAGCGCACTGAACAGCATCAGCATGCACACGCTGTAGAACCGGGCCTTCCACCCGGCAAAAAGAGCTGTCTTCATACGGACTCCGGGGAGGATGGACTCAGAGCGCATCGGCGCCGATTTCGCCGGTGCGGATACGCACCACCTGCTCGATCGCGGTGACGAAGATCTTGCCGTCGCCGATCTTGCCGGTGCCGGCCGCGTTCTGGATCGCCTCGACCACCGCGTCCAGCCGGTCGTCGGTCACCACCGTTTCGATCTTGATCTTGGGCAGGAAATCCACGACGTACTCGGCACCGCGATACAGCTCGGTGTGGCCCTTCTGGCGCCCGAAGCCCTTGACCTCGGTGACGGTGATGCCCGACACGCCAGCAGCAGACAGGGCCTCGCGGACCTCGTCGAGCTTGAACGGCCGGATGATGGCGGTGATCAATTTCATGCGCATACCCCGAATGGTGGAAGGAACCGGCCGGCGTCGCGCCGACCGGCGGTGTCATTCACCTGGATGCCAACCCCGGCATCCAATGCTTCGCGGATCGCGCAGACCCCGGCGGATGCCACGCATCCGCTTGGTGGGAGAGGGTCAGGCCCGCGCGCCGCGAACTGTGTGCTCTCTCGTACCCCGCAACGCCACGGCAGCGCCGCGGCGTGGTCAGACAATGGGCGGCGATGGTGCAGGTGGGAGGGGGAGCCTGCACCACCGCCGCGGTGGAACCTTAGTTGCCGTAGTACAGCTGGTACTCCAGCGGATGCGTGGCGGCACGGAACTTGGTGACTTCCTGCATCTTCAGCGCGATGTAGCCGTCGATGAAGTCGTCGCTCATCACGCCGCCGGCCTTGAGGAACTCGCGGTCCTGGTCCAGCGCTTCCAGCGCCTGATCCAGGCTGGAGCACACCTGCGGGATCAGCTTCTCTTCTTCCGGCGGCAGGTCGTACAGATCCTTGTCGCTCGGCGCGCCCGGGTCGATCTGGTTCTTGATGCCGTCCAGGCCGGCCATCATCAGCGCGGTGAAGGTCAGGTAGCCGGACTGCAACGGATCGGGGAAGCGCATTTCGATGCGGCGCGCCTTCGGGTTGGTGACCCACGGGATGCGGCACGAGGCCGAGCGGTTGCGTGCCGAATAGGCCAGCATCACCGGCGCTTCGAAGCCCGGAACCAGGCGCTTGTAGCTGTTGGTGCCGGAATTGGCGAAGGCGTTGATGGCGCGGGCGTGCTTGAAGATGCCGCCGATGTACCACAGCGCCAGCTGCGAGAGCCCGCCGTAGCCGTCGCCGGAGAACAGGTTGGTGCCGCCCTTGGTCAGCGACTGATGCACGTGCATGCCGCTGCCGTTGTCGCCGACGATCGGCTTGGGCATGAAGGTGGCGGTCTTGCCGTTGCGGTAGGCGACGTTCTTGATGATGTACTTCATCGTCAGCAGTTCGTCGGCCTTCTGCACCAGCGAGCTGAACTTGGTGCCGATCTCGCATTGGCCGGCAGTGGCCACCTCATGGTGGTGCACTTCGGTCTCGATGCCGACCTGCTCCAGGGTCTTGATCATTTCCGCACGCAGGTCGTGCAGGGTGTCGGTCGGCGGAACCGGGAAATAGCCGCCCTTCACGCCGGGACGGTAGCCGCTGTTGCCGCCTTCGTACTTGGTGCCGGTGTTCCAGGCCGCCTCTTCCGAACCCACCTGGAAGAAGGTGTGGCCCATGTCGTTGGCAAAGCGCACCGAATCGAAGATGAAGAATTCCGGTTCCGGACCGAAGAAGGCCTGGTCGGCGATACCGGAGGACTTGAGGTAGGCCTCGGCACGCTTGGCGATACCGCGCGGGTCGCGCACGTAGCTCTGCATGGTGGCCGGGTCGAGGATGTCGCAGGTCAGCACCACGGTCGGATCGGCGAAGAACGGATCCAGATAGGCGGTACCGGCGTCGGGCAGCAGCACCATGTCCGATTCGTTGATGCCCTTCCAACCCGCGATCGAGCTGCCGTCGAACATCTTGCCTTCTTCGAACAGCGCCGGCTCGATGATGTTGGCCGGAAAGGTCACGTGCTGCTGCACGCCGCGCATATCGACGAAGCGCAGGTCGACGAACTCGACCTTGTTGTCCTTGATCAGCTTTTCAACGTTTTCCACGGACATCGGAAGAAACCTCGGATTGGAGTGAAGTGGCTCGTGAGCGGATTGACAGCAGGGACCATGCCAAGCCGCGCGCTTTCACAAGTCGTTGATTTCGCTGACCTCGCTTGAGATCGCTGTGGCGGAAGATCACCGGCTTGGTGCAAACCGGTTTGCATGCTGCACCAATATGGGGCATGCCGCAATGCACTATCCTCTCGCCTCCCCCGCACCTGTCCCCGTCCGATGTCCGACCTCATCTCCGCCCTGCTGCTTGGCATTCTCGAAGGCCTTACCGAATTCCTGCCGATCTCCAGCACCGGCCATCTGCTGATCGCCGAACAGTGGCTCGGACGCCGCTCGGACTTCTTCAACATCGTCATCCAGGCCGGCGCGATCCTGGCGATCTGCCTGGCGCTGCGACAGAAACTGTGGACGCTGGCGACCGGCCTGGGAGAACGCGCCAACCGCGATTACGTGCTCAAGATCGGCGTGGCCTTCCTGGTGACCGCGGTGGTGGGATTGATCGTGCGCAAGGCCGGCTGGCAACTGCCGGAAACCATCCACCCGGTGGCCTGGGCGCTGCTGATCGGTGGCGTCTGGATGCTGGTGGCCGAGCACTTCGCCAGCAAGCTGCCCGAGCGCGACGTGGTGACCTGGAAGGTGGCCATTGCCGTGGGCCTGGCGCAGGTGGTGGCCGGTGTGTTCCCGGGAACCTCGCGCTCGGCCTCGGCAATCTTCCTGGCCATGCTGCTGGGATTGAGCAAGCGCTCGGCGGCGGCGGATTTCGTGTTCATGGTGGGCATTCCGACCATGTTCGCGGCCAGCGGCTATGCGCTGCTGGAGATGTACAAGGAAGGCGGCATCGGCAGCGAGAACTGGGCCGATGTGGCCGTGGCCTTCGTGGCCGCCACCATCACCGGCTTCGTGGTGGTGAAGTGGCTGCTGGGCTACATCAAGAAGCACCGCTTCACCGTGTTTGCGCTGTATCGCATCGTGCTCGGCGCGGCCTTGCTGCTGTGGCTGCCGGCGGTGGCCTGAGGCCCTGGCGCGCGGCAGCCCGGTCGCGGCTGCGAGCGCACTGCCCGAAGCGGATGCGCAAGCAGTGACGGCGGTGGTTGCCCTGGCCGCAGCCCGGCGGTATCACTGAGCCATCGATCACCGGGAGCTGTCCATGCGTGCCGTGTTCTTGGCCCCAGCGCTGCTGGCGGTGGGTGTGACGGCCTGCGGTTCGGGTGCCGCGCCCGACCGTCCTGCCGCCGTGCGCCCTGGATCGGAGACGGCTGCGGCGCCTGCAGCGACAGCGCCGGCCAGCTCGGTCGCCGACAACGCGCTACGCGCTGCCCTGCAGGCCCGCCACTGGCAGTTGCGGCAGGCCAGCGATGCGCATGGCAGCGCACTGAACAGCTTGTTCGTCGCCGGCAGCGCGCCACTGCAACTGGAGTTCGGCGATCAGCGCGTCCAGGTCAGCCAGTCCTGCAACGCGCTGGGCGCCAGCTACGGCGTGACCGCTGCGCGGCTGCAGATCGGCCGGGTCGTCTCCAGCAAGCGGCTGTGTGCGCAGCCGCGGAAAATGGCGCAGGAACGGGCGGCCAGCGAGCTGTTGTCCGGCAGCTTTGCGGTGACGCTGGACACCACCCAGGCCGCACCGCAGCTGCGTCTGGCCCGCAGCGACGGCACCCGCCTGCTGTTCGGCGGCGCGCCCACCGCCGACAGCCGCCACGGCGGCCCCGGGCAGACGGTGCTGCTGGAAGTGGCGGCCGACACCATACCCTGCCCCGCCGACCCGGCGCGCGCGTGCCTGCAGGTGCGCGAGCAGACCACACAAGGACAGCGTGCGACCGGGCCGTGGCTACCGCTGGACGGCAATATCGAAGGCTTCGAGCACGAAGCCGGCATACGCACCCTGCTGCGCGTCACCCGTTATCCTGCCGCTCCCGACAGCGGGGGTGCGCCGGTGTATGTACTGCAGCAGATGATCGAGGCGAGTGGGTAGCTTGGGATTCGGGATTCGGGATTCGCTGAGCGTTGCAGGCGTGGTTCGGCGGTCGGCGCGTCCGACGCGATCAACTTGCCCGGGTGCCTTGCGGCACCATGGCCGCATCGGCCGATGCAGCCGATGCGGTGGTGCTGATCTGTGCTCAGCGCAGCGATGGGTTCAGCGTATAGGTGCCGTGCAGCGCGGCCTCGGCGAGCACGTGGCCCTGCATCGCGGTCAGCAGATCGGCCGCGGTGAATGGCGTCGGCAACGGCAGCTGCGCCACATCCAGCGCGAACACGCGGAAGAAATAGCGGTGCATGCGCAGGTCGTTGAACGGCGGATAGGGGCCGTCGTAGCCCAGGTAGTCGCCGGCCATGTCGGGATTGCCGGCGAACCATTGTGTATAGGAATTCAGGCCCTGGCGCGCGCCAGCCGGGCCGGCGGGTTGCCGCTTTCCCTTGGCGACGAACCCCTCGCTGCAACTGCCTGGCGCAATGGTGTGCACGGTCGCGGGGATATCGGCCATGGCCCAATGCACGAAATCGGTGCGTGGTTGTTCGACCGGGATCTGCAGATCCGTCCGCCCCACGGTGTCCGGCACCGTTGGCACATCCGGGTCCAGGCACAGCAGCGCGAACGACCGGGTCCCGCCGGGCGCATCGCTCCAGGCCAGGTGCGGGTTGCGATTGGGCGCGAAGCCGTCCGGGGTGCCGGCAGCGAATTCCACCGCGATCGGCTTGCCGTTTTCGATGCTGGTACTGGTCAGACGCATGCAAGGTCTCCATGGAGCGAGGTGCCCCAGCGTGCCTGGATTGGGGCAGCAGCGGAAGTCGCCGTCATGGAACCGTGTGTGGCGCGGCTGGCGCGGTCGAGCGCATGCGTGATCGATAACGCCCGTCGCGGCCGGGTCCGCTCCTGCGACGTGCGTCAGTCCTGCGGGTAGCCGAAGCGCACCGCGATCAGCGTGAGTTGATCGAATTGACCACCCAGCACGCTGCGATAATCGCGCCAGCGGCCGGCTGCCAGCCGTGCCGGTCCGCGCGGTTCGATCAACGGGAAGCTCAGCCCGAACGCCTGCTGCAATGCGTTGGAGATGCCTTGCGGGTCGCTTTCGATGCCGTCGAGCCGGATGATCCGGTGCGGGTACAGATCGCGCTCGTGCAGCACCGCCAGTTGCTCCAGCGCGACCAGCAGCCAGTCGGTGGCCTGCTGCGGCGACTCCACTGCCAGCGGTGCCGGCGCACCGGCCGACAGCCAGTCCAGCAGCATGTCGCGCGGGTCGCGCAATGCGATCGCCAGCCGGCCCTCGGGCAGGTGCGGGCGCAGTGCGGCAAGCAGGCTGTTGTCCCACCACAGCAGCCAGTCGATGACATTGCCATCGTCGATGGCGCGGCGCGGCAGCTGCGCCTTCCAGCCTTCCACCAGCGCCAATGGGGCCAGTTCGCCGGAAGCCAGCTGCTCGACGGTACGGTAGCTCTGCAACGCGTCCGACGGCGGTGTGGTGCCGTAGCGGTCGCCGCGCACCAGCGGCGTGGCGGCGTCCATCGCCGCGATCAGGCGTTCGACGTGCGAACCGGGGGTACCCCAGACGAACAGCGGACGCGCGGTGACGGTGTCGGGAATGGTCCCCAGCGCGGGCCACTGCATCGGCTGCCTGGCGGCCTGCGGCGGCAACGGCAGGCGGTGCGGGGCCTGCTCGCGCTGGAACTGCATCCAGGTGGACAGGGCGGCGTCGGGCTGGCCGGCGCGGTCCTGCACATTGCCCAGCCAGGGCCGCAGCACGGTCTGCTGCGGCGCGGGCAAGGACTCGATCAGCGATTGCACGCAGGCGATCGCCGCCGGAGGGTCGCGCGCGAGCAGGGCCTCGACGATGCGTTGCTCGCCGCTGATGCGGCCGGGCTCCACTGCCACGATCTGCCGCGCCACCATTTCCGCTTCGTCGGCATGGCCCTGCATGTCGTGCACGCGCATCAACGCTTCCAGCGCCGGCAGATGCTCGGGCATGGCCAGCAGCCAGCGCTCGATCACCGCCTGGGCCTGCGGCCCTCCCACCGGTTCCACTGCCAGCCGGGCCAGCCACAGGTCGTGCGAGCCGCTGAACGTGGCCAGCGCCGCATCCAGCGTGTCGCGCGCGGCATCCACCGCACCCAGGCGCTCCCAGGCGGTCAGCAGCGCATGCAGGGTGCGCCGGTCCGACGGCCAGTGCGCCAGCGCCAGGCGCAGGTGCGCGGCGGCCTGATCGGGGCGGCCGGCCTGCAACTCCATCTCGCCGGCCAGCCGGCGCATTGCCGGACTGTCGCCGCCGGGCTGCTCCAGCACCGCCTCCATCGCGGCCAGCGCATCGTCCAGGCGGCCCTGCCGCTGGGCCAGCTGGGCAATGAAGGCGCGCAAGGCGGTGCCGGGTGGGTTGAGCTCGACCACGCGCTCGAACGCGCGCTCGGCGAAGGCGAAATGCTCCTTCTGCAGGTAGGCAAAGCCCAGCGCGAACATCACCCGCGGGTCGTCCGGCAACTGTTCCGCCGCGCGGGTGAGCAAGGCCAGCGCGCGGTCGGCCTGGCCGCGGCGCATCTCCACCACGCCATCGACCGCCAGCAGTTGCGGATGCTCCGGCACCAGCCGCCCGGCGGTGCGGCTCAGCCGCTGCGCCTCGTCCAGATCGCCGCGCGCCACCGCCAGATGCGCCTGCATCACGTAGGCGTTGAACTGGTTGGGGTCCAGCGCGGTGCTGCGCGACAACGCGGCGTCGGCTGCGGACAGGTCGCGCGCGGCCAGCAGCAACCCAGCATGCAACAGGTGCAGGTCAGCGTCTTCCGGCGCCAGCGTCAGCGCGGTCTGGATGCTGGCCAAGGCCAGCGCCGGTTGACCTTGCTGCTGCAGGGCCAGCCCCAACCACCGATGCGGCTGCGCATCGTCCGGTGTGCTGGCCGCCCACTCGCGGGCCAGCGCCACCGCATCGTCGGCCGCGTTGCGGCGCAGGGCTTGAAGAATGGCGTCTTGCATGGCGGCGGCGTGTCCCGGACAAACCGCTATTGTAACGATGCGCGCTGCTGCGGCTGGCGTGTACGGGTGATCCATGCCGATTCCGAGCACCGGCCGCGCCCGCCTGGCGGCTGCGCAGTCGTCTTGTTAGCCGCTCTGTATCATCACGCAACGACAACCACTGCCAGAACGCCGACCACTGCATCCATCCACGGAAGTCGTGTCGGCACGGTCAGCGCGCCGCCGTCAGCCGCTCGGCCACCCAGCGTTCGGCGAAGCCGTCGCCGCGCGCGTTTTCCAGGAATCCGCAGTGCCCGCCCCAGCGCGCGATCTCCAGCTGCGCGTGCGTCGGCAGGCGCCAGGCGGCGAAGTCTGCGTACGGAATCACCGGGTCGTCCTCGGCCATCAGGATGTCCGAGGGCACCTGCAGGCCGGCCAGGCGGTCGCCGGCAATCGAATAGCTGTCGAAATACGCTTCCAGCGAGCCGTGTCCGGTGTGCTGCACCGCCAGCCAGGCCATCAGTCCGCGCATGTCCAGCGCCAGGGTGGCATCGTCGTAACCGTGCTGGTCGGGAAACAGCTTGCGCTTGCGCAGCAACGAGTCGCGCCATTTGCGGCGGAAGTACCAATCGTAGAACTGCGGGCCCTTTTCCAGCTGGGTCATGGTCGCGGCCGGATCCAGCAACGGGCACACCGCTGCCACGCGGGCCAGCGGCAGCCCGGCCGCCGGGGCGCGCAGGGCCAGCCGCAGCGCGAAGTTGCCGCCCAGCGAATACCCGGCCGCCAGCAGTTGCGGGGCGGGAAAGCGCCGCCACAGATCGCCCGCCGCATTGACCACTTCGTCGATGCGATCGGAATGGAACAGGTCCACATTGAGATGATGCGTGCCGCCGTGATCGCGGAAGTTGAGCCGAAACACCTGGTAGCCCAGACCCAGCAAACGCGCGGCGGTCAGCCGCATGTAATTGGAATCGGCGCTGCCTTCCCAGCCGTGCAGCAGCAGCACGGTGCCGCGCACCGGTGCATCGCCGGGCGGCACGCTCAGCCAGCCTTGCAGGCGCACGCCATCGCCGCCATCGAGGATATGCTCGCTGGTGACCGCACCGCTGGCGCTCAGCAGCTGGCGGCTGCGGATCCGGCGCAGGGCGCTGCTGCCCAGCACCGATTGCACATGCGGGTTGCGCAGCCAGCGCGGCGGCAGGTAATCGGAGGCGTTCATGCGCGCGTGCGGCCGGGCACTGCCGTGGCGACCGCGGGAGGCAGGGGCGCGCGCATCGTCGGCTCAGGATTCCATCGCGGCGATGATGCGTTGCCGTGAGGTATCGGCCAGACGGCGACGCCCCTCGATGTCGAATGCCCCGATCGGCTCGAGGAAATGCACTTCCGCCAGCCGCGGCGGCTCACCGAGCAGGCGCACGATGTTGGCGAAGAAGCTTTCGCGTTCGCCGAAGGCCACCACCGCCTGTGCATCCCCGCGCACGCCATAGCGCAGCGCGACCGGCTGCACCGGGACGCCGGCTTCGACCGCTGCCTGGAAGATGCGCGCGTGGAATGGTCCCACCTCGGTGCCGCCGCGGGTGCGTCCTTCCGGAAACACGCCGACCGGTCTGCCGCCACGCAGGCGTTGCAGCATTTCCTGCAGCACCCCGCCCATCGATTCGGTATTTCCGCGCTGATGGAAGATGGTCTGGCCCTTGGCCGCCAGCCACCCCACCAGAGGCCATCCGGCGATCTCGCGCTTGGCCACGAAGCCCATCACGCGCTGGCTGTGCAGCATCGGGATATCCACCCAGCTGACATGGTTGGCCACGAACAAGGTGGGGCCGGGCAGCGGCTTGCCGAAACGGCGCAGGCGGAAGCCGAAGATGCGCATCAGGTTGCCCTGCCACCAGCGGATCATCACGTATTCCAGCGTGTCGTCGCGGCCGATGCGGATGCGCGCCAGCGGCGGCGCCACCACGCACAGCATGGTGACCGGCAGGCACAGGCTCAGGTGCAGCAACAACAGTGGTACCCGATACAGGTACCGGAACCAGCGCAGCACACCGCCAGCATCGCGCGTGGCGTCCAGGGATGACTCGCTCATTCGACCAACGGGACCGGTAACAGGGGAAGGAGGCACGGCTATTGTGACAGCAGCTTGGCCGCGGTGCAGTGCCGGCCGCGCACGGCGCTGTTCCACCCATGCGCTTGCCGGGCGCACTCAACCATCGCTGCGCGCCACCACGGCCAGCGTCAGGCGCGACACGCAGACCCGTTTCCCGGCCGGATTCTCGATGACGATGTCCCAGACCTGGGTGCTGCGCCCCACGTGCACGGCGTGCGCGGTGCCGGTGACCAGGCCCTGGGTGGCGGCACGCAGGTGGTTGGCATTGATCTCCAGCCCCACGCAGATCTGGCTGCGCATATCCACGCACAGATTGCCGGCGCTGCTGCCCAGGGTCTCTGCCAGCACCACCGATGCGCCACCGTGCAACAGGCCGTAGGGCTGTCGGGTGCGCGCATCCACCGGCATGGTGGCGCGCAGCCAATCGTCGCCGGCATCGGTGAACACGATGCCTAGATGTTCGATCAGGGTGTTGCGGCTGCTGGCGTTGAGGGCGGCGAGGTCGACGGGTTCGCGGAAGGTCATGGGCTGGGGATTGGGGATTGGGAATCGCAACAGCGGTTGCGGGGCCGGGGCCTGATGCAATGCAGCCACGGGGTGGTTCACGCCAGGACGGTAACAGGCCGAGCGGGGTCGTTGCTTGTCGGACGCTGGCGGAATCGGACCCGACGACCCGCGGTCGTCTTCAATCCCGGGTGGTGCGGGTCCCGGTGCTGCATGCGGCGCCGGTGTACGCGGCCGACCGCGCGGTGCTCAGAGTATCGGCACCAGACCGGCACCGAAGGCGGTGAGCATGCGCACCAGCAGCCACTTCGGTCCCACGTTGACCTCGGGGAAATCGCCCACGGCGACATAGCACTGCCGGAACTGCGGGTCCTGCCGCTTGAGCGGGAACGGGCAGCCGGGGCCAGGCTGGAACTCGTAGTTGGTGGCGTAGCGCCATGGCCAGAAGTCCAGCACCGGCAGCGCCTCGGACACCTTGCCCACGCTGTAGTTCAAGCCGCTCAGCAGCGGCGGCTTTTCGCGCGGCGCCACCGTCCAGGCGTTCTCCGGGCCGATGTCGCGTTCGATGCTGGCCGCCAGCGCCTGCGCAAAGCGCACATCGTCGATCACCACCGCCGCCTCGGTGTTGTAGTTCTCGCTGCGCGGATCGAAGTTGTGCGTGCCGATCACGCCGATGCGGCGGTCCACCACCAGCGACTTGGCATGCAAGCCCATGCGCGCGCCGGCCCGGGTCACCGGCAGCGGTTTGTTGACCGCACGGGTGCCCAGGAACGAGGGGCGCGTTTCGGTGCGCAATACGCGGCGATCGACCTCGCTGCCGCCGGGCGCACGGCCACTGCCGCTGCTGCCGCGCAGAGCGCTGGCCGGCGCGCTCTGCGCGCTACCAGTGCCGCTGGCGCCGCCGCTGCCGCGCACCGCGTTGCCGGCCGCGCTGCCGCCGATCAGGCGGGTGCCGCGCTCGTCATCGTCGCTGGCGGCATCGGGATTGAGCGGATCCGGCAGCAGGTTGGCGTAGTCCACCGGCGCATCCAGCGGAAACGGCTTGAATTCGTACACATTGAAACCCAGCTCGCGCAGGTTGCGGCGTTTGAACTTGTACGACAACGCATAGACGATGGGGTTGTCGGTTGCGGCCAGGCTGTTGGTGGACACCACGATGCGCGGCGGCTGCGGGCGTTGGCGCAATTGACGGAAGATGGCCTGCGCCTCGTCGGACAGCACCAGGTACGGCGTCTGCAGCAGCACTTCCTGCTGCGCGCCGGCGATCAGGCTGTCCAGTTCCGGGGCGGTGGACACCGCCTTGGAGGCAGGTTCCCTGCGGTGCTTCTGCGGCAGGTCGGCCACGTACAGCACCCGCCGCACCGGCATGGCCGGGGTGACGAAGACATCGCGCACGAACTGCGGATCGCGCGCCTCCCGGTCCACCCGTGCCACCCGTTCGGGGCGCCGGAACTGTGCCGACGGCATCGGCGGCACGCCCTGCTCCAGCAGCAGCCGGCCCACATCGTTCAGACGCTCGGCCGGGATGCTGCGCCGTGCACGCCAGAACGCATCGAAATTGGCCGCCATCGCGCGCACTTCCGGCCCCGCCAGGATCACGTCGCGGTCGCGGAAGTTGTATTCGCTGTCCCAGTCGTAATAGTCGTCCTGGTAGTTGCGCCCACCGACCACGCCCAGCACATCGTCCACCACCAGCAGCTTGTTGTGCATGCGTTGGTTGAAACGCCGGAAACAGCACAGCACGCTGCCGGCGTAATCGAAGTAATTGAGTTTGACCTTGCCGAAGGTGGGGTTGTAGATACGCAGCTGCAGGTTTTCATGGCTGCCGGCGAGCGCACCGAGAATCTGCAGATCGGCGATCGCCGACAGCTGGTCGATCAGGATGCGCACCTTGACGCCACGCCTGGCGGCATCGACCAAGGCGTCCAGCACCATGCGCGCGCTGTCGTCCTTGTCGAAGATGTAGGTCTGCAGATCGATGCTGCGGGTGGCGCTGCGGATCAGGTTGAGCCGGGCCACCAGCGATTGCTCGCCGTGATCGAGGATGGTGGCGTAATGCCGCGGCACCGTCGGGGTAGAGGCGGTGATGGCCTCGCCCCCCAACGCGCGCAGCGGCGACGGCTGGGCGCAGTGGTTGGCCTGGCTGCACTCCACCACGGTACTGCGCGCGGCGGCGGCCACGCCGGCGGCACGGTTGCGTTCGATGTTCGACAGGCCGGCGCATCCGGTGCCGAGCAACAGCGTTGCCAGCACGAAGCCCTTCAACAGCAACTTCACGGGCGCCTTGCCTCCTGCAGGCGCCCACGCAGAATGAACGTCACCCTGTCGCCCAGGGCCATCTGCCACGCATTCATTCCATAACGTCCACGCAGCACCGTACCTCGGCTGATCACCTCGCAATCATAGCCCGGCCGCGCGCATTCGGCGGGCGCCACATGCAGCGTCTCCATGTGGGTGATTCCGCGAATGGTCAGGTTGCCGGTGATGTCGCCACCGTCCTTGATCGCGTCGTCGGTGTACGGCAGCGATTCGAATTCCACCACCGGATAGCGCGCCACGTCGAAGAAGTCCTCGCCCCGCATCCAGCCGGTGTAGCGGTCCTTGCCCGGGATCTCCACCTGGGTGGCGTCCAGCCGGAACCGCACCTGCTGACGCTTGTCGGGCAGCTCGACCACTTCACCGCGAAAGCGCGGGAAAATCCCTTCGATCTTCATGCCGAAGCGGGTTCTGATCTCGAAGCCGAAGCGCGATTGCGCCGGGTCGATGGAATGCACCTTCTGCTGCGCCAGGCAGGGCAGCGTGACCCAGAGCGCGAGCCAGGCGTACCAGCGCAACGACGATGACACGGATCAGGGCCACCAGAAGGCAGTCAGACGGGCGATGCCCGGCTCGATGGTGGCTTCCAGCGGCAGTGCCAGCAACGCGATCGAGGCGGTGGGCATGCCACGGTAATCGCCGGTCTGGCCGCTGTGCATCAGCGCCGCCAGGCGTTCCAGCCCGGGGTTGTGCCCCACCAGCAGCAGGCGCTCGGCATCGCGATGCTCGTCCACCAGGCTGGCCAGGGTGCCGGGCGTCGCCTCGTAGATGCGCTCGTCCAGGCGCTGTTCGATGTAGCCGGTGAGTTCGAGTACCGCCTCCAGCGTCTCGCGGGCGCGCCTGGCCGGCGAGCACAGCACGCGGTCGGGGACCAGCCGTTGCTCGCGCAGCCAACGCCCGGCCGCTTCGGCCTCGGCGATGCCGTGCGGGGATAACGGGCGATCCAGATCGGCCTGACCGGTGTCGGCCGGCTCGGCATGGGCATGTCGCAACAAGATCAATTCGCGCATTGGAAACTTTCCGGTTCTAGGACTTCTTGAGCCATTTCAGCAATGGCTCCCAGTCCTGTTGATGGTCGCGCACCTGCGCCGAGCGATAGTCGAAGAGGCTGCGGCCCAGTCCGGCCATGACCACGTAGGCCTGCGTGTCGCGCAGCTGCGTCACCAGCGGATATGGCCAGCTGCCGATCATGTCGGCGGCCTGTTGCGAGGTCTGGGTCCACGGGCGGGCGCGGTTGAGCACCAGACCCACCGGCAGCTTGCGCTGATGCACGCGCGGCACCTTGGCCAGGGTGTTGAGGAAGCCGACCACTGCTTCGATATCCAGCGCCGAGGACAACACCGGCACCACGACGGCGTCGACATGGTCCAGAAACCCGCCCAGATCGTCGGCCATCGCACCGGCGGGTGCATCGATGACCAGTTGATCGGTGCCCTCGGGTACGGCCGCCTGCCAGTTGCGGCGTTTGGTGGCATCGATGGGCAGGACGGCGCTGTCCAGGCTGGCGCGCCGCTGCGCCCACCGCGTCGACGAGCCCTGCGGGTCGGCATCGGCCAGCACCGTGCGCTGGCCCTGCAGCGCCGCATAGGCGGCCAGATTGGTGGCGATCGTGGTCTTGCCGACGCCGCCCTTGGAGGCGGCCACCAGAACTGTCTTCATGCACGCCTCGCTTCCGGGAGCAAGCCGGCAGCGTACACCGCGACAAGGTGAGGAGGTAGTCGAAACGCGTTAAAACGCCAGGCGCGGCAGCGGGGCTGCGGGAACCCCAGGCGATCACCGCTGGGGACTGCCGCACATCGTCCGCTGCAGGCGTACCCCGCAGATGGGGCCAGGCAGGCATCGCGACGCAACACGGCCTGCCCGCCAGCGCATGCGCCTGGACTGGCCAGCCGTCCAGCGGGTACGCCCAGGCGCGCCTGGGCTCATCCGGCCAGTTGCGCCAGCAGCCAGGCCCATGCAGGCAGGGTCAGCAACGACAACAGGATGCTGTAGCCGACCATGGCCGCGGCCAAACGCGGCGCCAGACGATGCGAGATGGCCAGCGCGGCGGCGGTGATCATGCTGGGCATGGCCGATTCGAGCACATTGGTCTGCAGCATCAGGCCATGCAGGCCGAGCGCCCACGACAGCGGCAGCGCGAGGATCGGCATGACAACCAGCTTGAACGCAAGGCCCAGCGCCAGCGGCTTGAGTTCGTCGGCCGGCAGGCGCAGTTGCAGTGAAAAGCCCACCGCCAGCATCACCAGCGGCAGCATGGCATCGGCCAGGCTCTTCAGACCGGACCCGATCCAGGCCGGGGGCTGCTCGGGCATCAGGGTCAGCGCGAACAGCAGTGCCCACAAGGGCGGGAATCGCAACACCCGGCCCAGGATCGTCCTGGTGGTCGGCGGGCGATCGCCGCTGTAGCGCGCCAATACGTACAGGCCGAAGGTGGACAGCAGCACGAAGGTACCGAACTGGTCGTAGACCACCGCGTACGGCAACGCCTGGTCGCCCAGCAGCGCGCGTACCATCGGGAACCCGATGAAGCTGGAGTTGGTGAACACCACGCACATCAGCAGCGCGGCGTATTCGCTACGGCCGACCCGCAGCAGGCGGCTGCAGCCCCACAGCAACGGCACGATGAGCGCGGTCAGCAGCCACGGGGTGGCGATCACCCCGCCCAACGAGGCGTCCAGGTGCAGCCGCGGCACATAGGTCAGCACCGAGGCCGGCAGGCAGATGTACAGCACGATGCGGTTGAGCACATCGGCACTGTTCTCGGGCAACACCTTGAGCCGCGCGAACAGCAGGCCCAGGCCCAACATCGCCAGGATCAAGGCAAATGCATCCACCGCCATGGGGTGATCGTGTCCGTGGGAAAGCGATGCACAGGATCGCATGGCGCGCGGTGTGCGCAGCGGTGGATGCGTTGCTTGACGGATGCGCGGCGCACGCCACCGAGTTTCGATCACCTCGAAGCCGCAATTGCGGCATTGTTTCCATCGGCGGAAGCCAGCATGCGACGGCACGGGCCCCTCGCCGCTCCCCGCGGGACACGCCGTGACCCGTCCATGGGCTCGATGCGGCATCCATGCCCAAGCGGCGAGGACACCACACCAGACGGTTGGCTGGTGGTTTTATTTAAGACGAGGACCGCGCCCGTGGTCTGCGGGCCGCTTGTTGAACCACGCGCACCGACCAACGCGACTGGTCCTTGCCCGCTTACCGTCGCGGGACCTTACGCGGCATGGAGGCCGCGTAAGAGCCTGCACGGACGTACTTGCGGCGTGTCCTGCGATGGTGGGCGGGCAAGGGCCTGCAGCCAAGCCACAGGCCAAGCGCTTTGCGACCTCGCAACCTCGGACAGCAACGCGCTCAGCCATCGTTCCACTCAGGCGTACAGACCCGGTAGAACCTTTCGACGAGCTGGCGGAATCGAGGTTACGCGTCCTCGTTTCAGGTAAGCGGCCTGCCGGCGCACCAGATCGAGCCTGGTTGATCGGCAGAGCGTGCCTGGCCCAGCCTCAGCACTGCACGACCCGCGCTGCAGGACATCCCCGCAGCGCGGCGCGGCGCTTACGGAAACGCTGGTGGGTTGGCCTGCCAGGCCGCATGGACCTCGGCGAGGCTGGCCCGCTCTGCGTCGCGCCAGTCCGGCAGCAGGCTGGCGTAGTTGGCGGTACTGCTCCAGCGATCCGGCCAGGTGCGCACCGCGGCGGCATACCATTCGGTCGCCTCCTGCTTGCGCCCGGCGCGCCACAGCGCCAATGCGGCGGCGGTGGGCAACCATTGCGGCGTGGCCGGCCGGCCGTTGGCCAGGTTGGCCCACTGCTGCAGCGCCTTGTCCGGCTTGTCGGCGCGCAACAGGTCCCAGCCGTAGTTCCAGGTAATGGCACGGTATTGCTGGCTGCCATTGGAGACCAGCCCCAACGCCCCCTGGTAGAGCTCGTCGCCCAGCTGCGTTCGCCCACCGGCGTAGGCCAGCGAGGCCAGCTGCGCGCGCGGTTCGGCCGCACGTGCGTCACGCTGCACCATGGTGGCCAGCCGATCGACGACGGCATCGCCCTGCCCCTGCACCGCCACCACCGGCTTGGTCGTGGCGCGGTCTTCGTCGAAATAGAACTCCTTGGGCTTGGGCAGAGTTTGCGCCTGCGCCAACGACCACACGCCCCCGAGCAGGGCCAGGGCGGCCCATGCGTATTTCCTTTTCACTGTGTTTTCCCCTGACAGCAAACGACCCTTCCCGCTCCCATCCTAACCGCAGCGCGGCGGCTGTGCATCCGCAAACCGGCCAGGCGGGTGAAGGCTGGCTGGTACACTTGCCGATGCCGTTTTTGGAACCGTCAGGCGGGTCATGCAGTTTCAGATGACACGTTCAAGGTCCCAGCCACCCTTTCCGGGCACGCCATGACCAGTACCGCTGCACTTTCCTCTCCCGACTCTGCCAACACGCCGGAGCTCGGCCGAGTGGATGCGGACTACACGCTGGAACATAAGTACACGCGCGCCGATGGCCGCATCTATCTGTCGGGCGTGCAGGCGCTGGTGCGGCTGCCCTTGATGCAGCGTCTGCGCGATCAGGCCGCCGGCCTGGACACCGCCGGCTTCGTCAGCGGCTACCGCGGCAGCCCGCTGGGCGGGCTGGACCTGGAGTTGTGGCGCGCACGCAAGCATCTGGAGGCGTCCCGGGTGACCTTCACACCCGGCCTCAACGAGGACCTGGCCGCCACCATGGTCTGGGGCACCCAGCAGACCAACCTGTTCCCCGGCGCGAAAGTGCAGGGCGTGTACGGCATGTGGTACGGCAAAGGGCCGGGCGTGGACCGCAGCGGCGACGTGTTCAAGCACGGCAATGCCGCCGGCACCTCGCCGTTTGGCGGCGTGCTGGCGCTGGCGGCCGACGACCACGCCTGCCGCAGCTCGACCCTGCCGCACGGGTCGGAAGACGAATTCGTCAGCGCGATGATGCCCATCCTCAATCCGGCCGGGGTCCAGGACATCCTGGAGATGGGCCTGCTGGGCTGGGCGATGAGCCGCTACACCGGGCGCTGGATCGGCTTCAAGACCATCGCCGAGACGGTGGAGTCCTCCGCGTCGGTCGAGGTGAATCCGTTCGCGCGCAGCATCGTGCTGCCGGAGGACTTCGCGCTGCCACCGGGCGGTTTGAGCATCCGCTGGCCGGACCCGCCGGTGGATCAGGAAATGCGCCTGCATCGCTATGCGGTGGCGGCCGCGCAGGCATTCGCACGCGCCAACGGCATCGACAAGGTGGTGCTGGATTGCCCGCAGGCACGGCTGGGCATCGTCACCACCGGCAAGAGCTACCTGGACGTGTTGCAGGCACTGGAATACCTGGGCCTGGATGCGCGCGCCTGCGCGCAGATCGGCATCCGCGTCTACAAGGTCGGCATGACCTGGCCGCTGGAACCGCTGGGCATCGGCGCGTTCGCGCGCGGGCTGCAAGATATCGTGGTGGTGGAAGAGAAGAAGGCCTTCATCGAGCGCCAGATGAAGGAGCTGTTCTACAACTGGCCAGCCAGCGCGGGCGCGCGGCCGAGCATCGTCGGCAAGTACGACGAGCAAGGCGCCTGGATCCTGCCCTCCACCGGCGAGCTGACCCCGGCCACCATTGCCGCGGTGATCGGCAAGCGCATCCTGCGCCTGCTGCAGACGAGCACGGTCAATACCGAATCGATCGAGCAGCGCTTGCGCTGGATGGAAGCCAAGGAAGCGGAGATGGCGCTGCCACGGGCGCAGTTCCCGCGCGTGCCGCATTACTGCTCCGGCTGCCCGCACAACACCTCCACCGCGGTACCGGAGGGTTCGCGTGCGCTGGGCGGCATCGGCTGCCATTACATGGTGACGTGGATGAATCGCGCCACCGACACCTTCACCCACATGGGCGGCGAAGGGGTGACGTGGTCGGGGCAGGCGCCGTTCACCGACACGCCGCACGTGTTCCAGAACCTGGGCGACGGCACCTATTTCCACAGCGGCTCGCTGGCGATCCGGCAGTCGGTGGCCACCGGCGTCAACATCACCTACAAGATCCTCTACAACGATGCGGTGGCGATGACCGGCGGGCAGCCGGTGGACGGCACGCTCACCGTGCCCGATATCGCCCACCAGCTGCGTGCCGAAGGCATCCACGAGATCGTGGTGGTCAGCGACGACATCGGCAAGTGGACGCGGCGACGCGACCTTTTTCCTGCCGAGGTCGCATTTCATGATCGTGGCGAACTGGACGCGGTGCAGCAGCATCTGCGCACCGTCAAGGGCGTGTCGATCCTGATCTTCGACCAGACCTGCGCCACCGAAAAGCGCCGCCGCCGCAAGCGCGGCAAGCTCATCGACCCGCCCCAGCGGGTGATGATCAACTCGCTGGTGTGCGAAGGCTGTGGCGACTGCGGCGAGAAGAGTTTCTGCGTATCGGTGCTGCCGAAGGAGACCGAGTTCGGGCGCAAGCGCCAGATCGACCAGTCCAACTGCAACAAGGACTATTCCTGCGTTTCGGGCTTTTGCCCGAGCTTCGTCACCGTGCATGGCGGTGTGCCACGCAAGGGCAAGCAACGCGACGCCAGCGCATTGCTGGAGGCACTGCCTGCGCCGCCACAACGCACGACGCTGGAACAACCCTGGAACATCCTGATCACCGGCGTCGGCGGTACCGGCGTGGTGACCATCGGCGCCTTGCTGGGCATGGCAGGGCATCTGGAGGGCAAGGGCGCCACGGTGCTGGACCAGACCGGCCTGGCGCAGAAAGGCGGCGCGGTGACCACGCATATCCGTATCGCCCGCCGGCCCGACGATATCCACGCGGTGCGCATCGCTGCCGGCGAAGCGGATCTGGTGCTGGGTTGCGACATGGTGGTGGTCAACGATTACTGGGCCTTGTCCAAGGTGCGCGACGGCCGTACCCAGGTGGTGCTCAACACCTATGAGGCGATGCCGGGCACGTTCACCACCCAGCCGGACCTGCAGTTCCCCGCCGCGCAGATCATCGCCGGCGTGCGTACCGCACTGGGTGGGCGCGAGCCGTTGCTGCTGGATGCCACGCAACTGGCCACCGCCCTGCTGGGCGATGCCATCGCCAGCAACCTGTTCGTGCTGGGCTATGCCTGGCAACACGGATTGGTGCCGTTGTCGCATGCGGCGCTGATGCGTGCGATCGAGCTCAATGGCGCCGCCATTGCAATGAACCGGCAGGCCTTCGCCTGGGGCCGCCTGGCGGCGATCGATCTGCCGGCAGTGCAACGCGCCGCGGGCATGGCTGGCGCCGGCATGCCGGCACACCTGCACGGCGATACGCCCGCGGCACGTGCGCCGGGGAGTTGGGAGGAGCACGATCTCAGCGGCCAGAGCGCACCGCGCGCGTTGCCGCAGACCGATGGCGGCACGCTGCATGGCGACGTCGCTGCACCGGCCGCTCCGCTCGACGACGAGCAGCTGGCGCACTCGCTGGACGAGGCCATCGCGCGTCGCGTCGCGTTTCTGACCGACTATCAGGATGCGGCCTACGCGCAGCGTTACCGCGCGTTGATCGAGCGCGTGCGCAGCCACGAGGCGCAACGCGTGCCCGGCAGCAGCGCGCTGACCGAAGCGGTCGCCCGTTACGCCTTCAAGCTGATGGCCTACAAGGACGAATACGAAGTGGCGCGGCTCTACACGCGCGGCGATTTCCAGCGCCGGTTGCAGCAGCAGTTCGAAGGCGACTACACGCTGCGCTTCCATCTGGCGCCGCCGTTGCTGGCGAAGAAGGACGCGCATGGCAATCTGATCAAGCGCGAATACGGGCCATGGATGTTCACTGCCTTCAAGCTGCTGGCACGGCTGAAGTTCCTGCGCGGTGGCAAGCTCGACGTGTTCGGCTACACCGCCGAGCGGCGCGGCGAACGCCAGTTGATCGTCGAGTACCTCGCCACGGTGGAGCTGTTGCTGGAACGCCTGGATGCCGACAACGTGGGCCTGGCCGCGCAGATCGCCAGCATTCCGGAACACATCCGTGGCTACGGCCATGTCAAGCATGCGCACCTGCAGGAAGCCAAGGCACGCGAAGCCGCGCTGCTGGCGCAGTGGCGCAATCCGAAGGCGTTGCACGTGGTGCAGACGGCTTGATGTCGGCGAACGATGATATTTGATTGATGTCATCGTTCGACTACATTTCTGGGGTTTGATCGGCTGGGGGGCGGATTGACGTGCCGATGTAAGCGATTGGCGACATTGCGCAAATGTCGTCGATCGCTTACATTATAGCCATGGATACTGCCCGCACTCCCTCCGATGTCGGCAACATCATCCGCGCCAGGCGCAAACGCCTGGGCTGGGATCAGGCTCGCCTGGCCCACGAAATCGGCGTGAGCCGGCAATGGATCGTCGATATCGAAAAAGGCAAGCCGCGCGCGGAGCTGCAGCTGATCCTACGCGCGCTGCAGGCGCTGGGGCTGGAGTTGATGCTGGGCCCGAGCGCTGCTCAGGTTCCGCCGGTGAATGCGCCTGATGGCGGCACCCTGACACCGATCGATCTCGACGCGATCATTGAACACAACCGGTCCAATTCACGATTGGGAACGAATGTTCTCAATGCGTTCAACAACAATATCTTCGAGAATCAATTCTCCTCGCTCGATCGGCCGAAAAACACCGGCTTGCATGGACCATTCCCGGCAACGGATGCTTTAAAACAGTCTCCGGCGCAGGCAGCATCGGCAGCATCGGCAGCAGCCCTGAATCACTATTCCTCGATGGTCGATGCGCCAAATGAAAGAAATTTGGTGAGTGAGCCGCTGCAAAAGCAGTTTCCCGCGCTTGATCGTCCGAAGATTGGCCAGACAACGAAAATGCCCAGGGTTAGATCGACATCTTTAAAAAAGAAGGGCGATCCGTGAGACTGGTCGCGCTGATCGAAAATCAGGTGATCGGCCATCTGGCGTCCGGCCCGCATGGGCATCCACGATTCACCTACGCGCCGGACTGGCAGCAATCGAAAAGTGCGATACCGCTGTCGTTGAACCTTCCCCTCAGCAAGGAGCATCACCCGACCGAGGCGGTCAGTGCAGTGCTGTGGGGCCTGCTGCCAGACAACGAAGCCACCTTGCAACGCTGGGCCTCCAGGTTCCAGGTTTCGCCGCGCAATCCGCTCGCCCTGTTGTCGCACGTCGGCGAGGATTGCGCCGGTGCGGTGCAGTTCGTCACCGAGGCCAGGCTCGAGGATGTGCTATCCGGCGCCAGCGATGGCATCGAACCGCTCACCGATGGCGAACTGGAAGCACGCTTGCGCAGGCTGCGCCAGGATGTCGGTGCAGCGCGCCAGGTCGATGACGTCGGTCAGTTCAGCCTGGCCGGTGCCCAGGCCAAGATCGCCCTGCTGCACGATGGCCAGCAGTGGGCCATCCCGGCTGGGCGCATCCCAACCACACATATCCTCAAACCACCGAGTGGCGAGTACGACGGATTCGTCGAGAACGAGCTGTTCTGCCTGCGCCTGGCGCGCAGTATCGGTCTGCCCACCGCAGCCGCCCAGGCGCTGCGCGTCGGCGCTGAAACCGCCATTTGCGTCAAACGTTACGACCGCATCCCTGTTGACGGAGTGCTGCTGCGCATCCACCAGGAAGATACCTGTCAGGCGCTGGGGGTGATGCCGCACATCAAGTATCAGAACCAGGGCGGTCCTGGGGTGGAGGCGATCTCACAACTCTTGTGGACGCACTCGTCGCAACCGCGGCAAGACGTCGAAACCCTGTTCCAGGCCCTGGTCTTCAATTACCTGATCGGCGGCACCGATGCGCATGCGAAGAACTATTCGCTGTTGCTCGGCCAACACCGGCAGGTCCGGTTGGCGCCGTTGTACGACCTTTCCAGCGCTCTGCCGTATCCGCAGCTGCAACAGCGCAAACTCAAGATGGCGATGAGCATCGGCAGTCATTATCGCTGGTGGGACATCCGTCCAAGCGACTGGATGCGGGTCGCCAGCACATTGCGCCTGGATGCATCTGAGTGCCTTGCATGGATGCGCTGGACCGTCAGCGCCCTGCCCGATCGAGCGCAGGAACTGCTTACCGAGCTTTCGCGGGAAGGCCTTGCGCACCCGGTCCTGAATGTCCTGGTGGGAGAAATTACAGGCGCATGCAGCCGCCTGTGCAAGTTGTTGCCGTCGGGTTGATCCGTTCGATACCGCCATACATGGCGGATGGCGTCTCCAAGCGGCCGCGCATCAGGCGAAACGCGGCCCGCGCATCAGGCGAATCGGTCCGCATGCGGAGGCAAGGTCCACGGTTCGCCCCTGCTGGGTGATGCGCACCAGACCCTTGCCCGCGGCGTCGGCGGCAACCGCGCGCACCCGCGGCATCAAGGCACGCCACACCGCCACGTCATCGCTCAGCGCGCGCGCAACGTCCGAAGGACAGATCGAGTGCTGCGGCTGCCGCTGTGCGAGCAGCTGCCGCATGACCGCGACAATCTGCGCATCGGCCGGCTGCTGCGCGCTGGACACTTGCGCCTACGCAGGGCGCAGCAGGCGCAGTCCGAACCAGTCCTTGGCATCGTTCCAGCCATGGGTGACCTTGAGGCCAGCCGCGGCGGCGAGTTCGGCGAAGCGCGCATCGGTGTACTTGTAGCTGTATTCGACCTGCATCGCCTCGCCTTCGGCAAAGCCGAATTCCTGCCCGCCGACGTTTACGCGCTGGTCGCGCTGGCTGATCAGGAAGGTTTCGATACGGCCGCGATCGCGCGCGTACACCGCATGGTGACGGAAGCCGGCAAGATCGAAATCGCTGCCGATCTCGCGGTTGAGTCGCGCCAGCAGGTTCAAGGTGAACTCGGCGGTGACGCCTGCCGCATCGTTGTAGGCCGCTTCGATCAGCCTGGTGTCCTTGTCCAGATCGATACCGATCAACGCGCATCCATCGCTGCCCATGGTCTGGCGCATCGCGTCCATCAAGGCGATGGCAGCGGTATCGGTGAAATTGCCCAGCGTCGAGCCGGGGAAGAACACCAGGTGCCGGCGCGCGCGACGTTGCGCATCGGGTAGCCGCAACGGCTTGGTGAAGTCGGTGCACACCGGCAGCATCTGGATCTGCGGAAACTGCTGCGCCAGCCGTGCGGTGCTCTCCAGCAGCGCGGTGCGCGAAATCTCCAACGGTGTGTAAGCCACCACATCGCGCAGGCCCTGCAGCAGCAGTTCGGTCTTGCGACCGCTGCCGCTGCCGTACTCCACCACGTGCACGCTGGCGCCGATGGCCTGGGCGATCGACGGCATGCTGGTCTCCAGCAGCGCCAGCTCGGTGCCGGTGAGGTAGTACTCCGGCTGCCGGGTGATGGCTTCGAACAACTGCGAGCCGCGCGCATCGTAGAAATACTTGGACGGCAAGGTCTTGGGCGTCTGCGACAGCCCGGCCAGGGCATCGGCGGTGATGTCGTCCGGCTGCGGACGCAGGTCGGTCAGCGCGGCATGGGCGCGTTGCATGGCATGGGCGGCAGCGTTCACGGCAGATCCTTGGCAAGGCGCACGCCGGCGAACTGCCAGCGCGCATCGGAGGGAAAGAAGTTGCGATAACTGGCGCGCATGTGGCTGGACGGCGTGGCGCAGCTGCCGCCACGCAGCACCCACTGCGCGTTCATGAATTTGCCGTTGTATTCGCCCAGCGAACCGGGCCACGGTACGAAACCCGGATACGGCAGGTACGCGCTGCCGGTCCACTCCCAGACATCGCCAAACAGTTGCTGCAGGCCGGTATCCACGGCCTGTGCGCCGCGCGGATGCAAGGCATCGCTGTCGACGAAATTGCCTTGCACCGGCATCCCGGCGGCGGCCAGCTCCCACTCGGCTTCGGTTGGCAGGCGCGCACCGGCCCAGCGTGCGAAGGCATCGGCCTCGAACAGGCTCAGGTGGCAGACCGGCGCATGCGGATCGCGTGCGCGCCAGCCATCCAGGGTGAACTCGCGCCCGTCCGTATCCCAGTACAGCGGATGCTGCCAGCCTTGCGCCTGCACCATGGCCCAGCCATCGCTGAGCCAGGCTCCGGCGGTGCGATAGCCGCCATCGTCGACGAACTGCTGGAATTCGGCATTGCTGACCACGCGATTGGCCAGCGCATGTGCACCGACCAGCACACGATGGCGCGGCGACTCGTTGTCGTAGGCGAAGTGCTCGCTGTGCGGCCAGGAAGGCGCGCCGATTTCCGCAATCTGCTCGTCGCGTGCCTGCCAGCGCAGTGCGCTGCCGGCTGCACGCGGCGCATCGTGCCTGTCGCGATAGGCCGGCTGCAACGGATTGCTCCAGAGCGCGTGCTTGATATCGGTCAGCAGCAGCTCCTGGTGCTGTTGTTCGTGCTGAATGCCCAGCTGCACGATGGTGCGGGCCTGCGCATCGAGCGTGCCATCGCGCAGGCGCAGTTGCATGCGCGTATCTACCGCTGCGCGGTAGTCACGCACCTGCTGCAACGACGGACGCGACAGGACACCGCGACGCGCGCGTGCATGCATCGGGCCCACGCTCTGGTAGTAGCTGTTGAACAGGAAATCCCAGGCCGGATCGAAGACGCGATAGGCCGGATCGGCCTGCAACACGAACCGTTCGAAGAACCAGGTGGTATGTGCCAGATGCCACTTGCTGGGGCTGGCATCGGGCATGCTCTGCACCATCGCGTCTTCGGCGCTCAGGGGTGCGGCAAGGCGGTCGCTCAGCGCGCGGGTCTGCGCATAGCGTTCCAACAGACCAGGCTGCTGGTGCTGGCGGTCGACCAGCAAGGGTGAGAGTGCAGACATCGCCGTATGCTTGGGGAGCGCCTGTGAACGTGCCGTGTCGGCGCGGTGGCAGCTGGCGGTAAGCTTTACGCATGTCATCGTCGATGTTGTCCAGCCCGCTCCCCGCTCCACTGGAGTGGGCACACCGCCAGCAGGCGTTTGCGCTCCCCGGTGAGGTCGTTTATCTGGACGCCGCCTCGCGCGGCCCGTTGCTGCGCGCGGTCCAGTCCGTCGCGCATCAGGCCGTGGATGCGCTGGCCACACCATGGCGCCTGTCCTTCGATGCGTGGTTGCTGCAGCTCGAACAGCTGCGTGGGCTTGCCGCCGGCTTGTTCGATCACGACGCCGAGGCGCTGGCCGTGCTGCCATCGGCTGCGCATGGTCTGGCCACTGCGGCGCGCAACCTGCCGTTGCAACGCGGCGATGCCGTGTTGGTGCTGGAAGGACAGTTTCCGTCCAATTTGCTGGTCTGGCAGCGCCGCTGCGCCGAGGTGGACGCGCGGATCGTCGCGGTGCCGGCCACGCCCGGTGTTGGATTGACCGATGCGGTGCTGCACGCCATTGCCCAGACACCAGCATTGCGCATCGCCAGCCTGCCGCAGGCGTATTGGCTGGATGGCCGGCAACTGGATCTGGACCGCATCAGCGCCGCGGTGCATGCGCGCGGTGCGGCGCTGGTGCTGGACCTGAGCCAGAGCCTGGGCGTGTTGCCCACCGATCTGCCGCGCTGGAAACCGGAGTTCGTGGTCAGTGTGGGCCACAAGTGGCTGCTGGGGCCGATGGGCCTGGCCTGGCTGTGGGCGGCGCCGCACTGGCGCGCCCATGGCGTCCCGATCGAAGAGCACTGGATTGGCCGCGATGCCGGCAGCAGCTGGGAATTTCCGGTTGCGCAGGCGCCGCAGTATCGCGATGGCGCACGCCGCTTCGATGCCGGCGGCGTGGCCGACCCACTGCGTATTGCGATGGCGACGGCGGCGTTGCAGCAGGTCATGGCCTGGCAACCGGCGCGCATTGCGCAGGCATTGGGTGCGCTCACCGCGCAGTGGGATACCGCCCTGCAGGCGCGTGGGCTGGGCGACTGGTGCACGCCCGGACATGCGCCGCATCTGACCGCCCTGCAGCCGCCCGCCGCTGCGCTGGATGCGGTGGCAGCGACGCTCGGCGCACTCGGGGTGATCTGCACGCGCCGGCACGGGCGCTTGAGGATCGCGCCGCATTTGCATGTCACCGAACACGCGCTGGAACGGGTGATTGCCGCGCTGCCGAACGGATGATGCGGCGCGCGCCGCGTTCCACGGTCGATACACTGCGCCAGGGCCCCTCATCCGCCCTTCGGGCACCTTCTCCCGCAAGCGGGAGAAGGAGGGTGACTCACGCAAGTGGGAGGAGGAGTGACTCACGCAAGTGGGAGGAGGAGTGACTCACGCAAGTTGGAGAAGGAAATGACAGCTTACCGCTGCTGGCTGATCCGCAAACCGCGCGGCGTGACCCAGCGCTCCAGACCTTCGAACACCGCCTGCACCAGCAAGGCCAGCACCGCGGCCGGAATCGCGCCTTCCAGGATCAGGCCAAGATCGTCCAGGCGGATGCCGGTGAGGATCGGCTGGCCGTAGCCGCCTGCGCCGATCAGCGCGCCCAGGGTGGCGGTACCGACATTGATCACCGCAGCGGTCTGGATGCCGGCCACGATCGTGCGGCGTGCCAACGGCAGTTCGATGCGCCACAACCGCGTCCATGTCGGCAGGCCGATCGCTTCGGCGGTCTGGCGCAACTCGCGCGGGATCGAGCTCAGCCCGGCATGCGTATTGCGCACGATCGGCAACAGGCTATACAGGAACAGCGCCGCAATCGCCGGCTTGGCGCCGATACCGAACAGCGGAATCATGAAGACGAACACCGCCAGCGACGGCAGGGTCTGCAGTACACCGGTCAGCGACAGCACCACCTGGCCCAGCCGTGGTCGGCGTGCCGCCAGCACGCCCAACGGCAGGGCGATCAGCAAGGCGAACCCCAACGAGCTTCCGACCAGCGCCAGGTGTTCGCGGGTGTGGCGCCATAACCGGCTGATGCGCGAGTCGATGTTCGAGACAGGCTTCACGCCCAGCCATTGCGCGGCCACCGCGGCTTCGCTCTTGCGCTCCAGCTTCACCTGCGCATTGAGTTGCTGCATGGTTGCTTCGTCGATGCGTCCCTGCAGGCCTTGCAGGGCCTGCAACATCTTCGGTGCGCGTTGCGCCAGATCCTTGCGGTACAGGAACACCGCCTGGTAGTCGGGAAAGTAGTGGCGGTCGTCGCGCAAGACCTGCAGCCGGTAATACGCAATCTCCGCATCGGTGCTGTACAGATCGGTGACCTCGATGGCGCCGCTGTGCAGCGCGCGATAGGCCAGGTCGTGATCCAGTCCGGTGGCGGTCTGCGGCAAGGCATAGGCGGCGCGCACGCCAGGCCAGCCGTCGGCACGCTGCATGAACTCGTTGCTCAGGCCGATCTTCAACGCCGGGTGGCGTACCAGCTCCGACAGCGTGCTGATGCCCAGTGCCTGCGCGCGTTCGCGACGCATGCCGAATGCATAGGTGTTCTGGAAACCCAGCGACTGCGTCATCGCCAGCCCGCGTGCGTCCAGTGCGGTGCGCAGCGCTTCCTGGCGGGCCTTGGGCAGTTGCAGCAGTTCCTGCGCCAGGGTGCCGGTGTATTCGGCATAGGCATCGATCTGCCCGGTCTCCAGCGCGCGCCACAGGATGCGGGTGCCGCCGAGCTGGGCGCGATGCTGCACATCCACCCCGTCGCGCTTGCCGGCGGCGGTGGCGATCTCGCCCAGGATCACTGCTTCGGTGAAGTTCTTCGAGCCGATGGTGACCTGCGTGGCCTGCACGCCGAGGCTGCACAGCAGCAACATCGTGGCGACGAGTACACGCGCCATCATGCGGCGTCGCCGATGCTGCGCTGGGCAGTGAGAAAGCGATGCACGAAGGGCTCGGCCGGGTGCTCGAGCAGACTGCGCGCAGTGCCCTGTTGCAGCACCCGACCGGCACGCATCAGCACCAGGGTATCGGCCAGATACGCCGCCTCGGCCACGTCGTGAGTGACCAGCACCACGGTCTTGCCGAGCTGGACGAACAGTTCGCGCATCTGTGCCTGCAGGTCGTAACGCACGATGGGATCGAGCGCGCCCAGTGGCTCGTCGAGCAGCAGGGCCGGCGGGTCCAGCATCAGCGCGCGGATCAGGCCCACCCGCTGCCGCTGACCGCCCGAGAGCTGGGCCGGGTAGCGCGCCAGCAGCTCCGGCGGCAGCTGGCACAGTGCGCACAGCGTCTGCAGGCGCGCGTCGATGCGCTCGCGCGTCCATCCCAGCGTCTGCGCCAGCAACGCCACGTTGCTGCGCGCATCCAGATGTGGGAACAGCCCGCCCTCCTGGATCACATAGCCGATGCGCTGGCGCTGTGCCTGCAGCCGCTGGCGTTGCAGTGGCGTGCCATCGAAGACGACCGTGCCACTGTCGGGCCAGTCCAGCCCGACCAGCATGCGCAACACGGTGGACTTGCCGGCGCCGCTGGGACCGATCAATGCCGTCGTGACACCGCTGGCGAACGTCAGCGTGACGTCGTCCAGTGCGATGGACTGGCCGTAGCGGCGGCTGACCCGATCGAGAGTGAACATGCGCTCGAGCTTGCCGAAAACGCCGTCAGCCGGGCGCGAAGGCGCGCATCAGCGGGGTGGCGCCAACAATTCGCGCGCGCTCAGAAACCCGTCGCCGTTGGCATCCTGCCGCGCGAAGCGCTCGATCAAGGTGGCGCGGTGCGCAGCGCGGGTGATCGGCTTGCCGCGTCGCCCCGGCAACTCCTCGCCCTGCAGCACGCCATCGTGATCGGTATCGCGCTGATCGAAGGCGTAGCTCATCCAGGCCAGATACTCGTCGCGGCTGACGCGTCCATCGCCGTCGGTGTCCATGCGCTTGAGATAGTCCTGGCTGTCCTGCACCTGCGCCTGCAGCGCGGGCGTGCACGCGCCGACCAGGCAGGCCGCAGCCAGCGCGCGCCACACCCTGCGGCGGCTCCGGCACGCGCTGGCCACGCCCGGGACCTTGCCGACCTCAGACCGCACTCAGCGCATACCCCTTGAGCCGCGCGGCGTAGGCCTGCAGCGCGGCGTTGCCGCTGGCCTCGGCCTCATGGCACCACTGCTGCAATTGCCTGAGCCGCTCGGAGGCGTCGTGACTGCGCGCTTCCAGCACTGCGGTCAGACGCGCGCGATAGTCGATCAGGGTGCGCATCCGCGGGCGCTGCGCCACCCAGGCCTGCAGTTGCGCGCGTGCATCCGGCTTGAGCCAGCGGCCGTCGTCGACCAGGCCCTTGCGCAGGCGCCGCGGCAACAGCTCGCGCAGCTTGGCGCCGGTGGCGGCCGCCTCCTCGCGCAGTGCCGGCTTGAGCACATTGCGCTGGTAGTCGGTCATGGCCTGGAAACGATGCGACAGCAGGGCCTTGAGCGTGTCGGCATCGGGCACGGCGATGTTGGGGCGGATGTCCAGCGATGGCGCCACCCGCAGCACCTTGGCAAGACCCAAGGCCTGCAGGCCGACAATGGCGATCCAGCCGATGTCCAGCTCCCAGCGCCGCATCGAGAACCGCGCCGAACTGGGGAAGGCATGGTGGTTGTTGTGCAGCTCTTCGCCACCGATCCACAGCGCCCACGGCGTGAGGTTGGTGGAGGTATCGGCCGATTCGAAGTTGCGGTAGCCCCACCAGTGGCCCAGCCCGTTGACCACGCCGGCCGCCCAGAACGGAATCCACGCCATCTGGATCGCCCACAGCGCAACGCCCGGCAAACCGAACAGCACGACATTGATCACTCCCAGCGCGATCGGGCCGGCGTTGGCGTGCGGCGTATATAGATGCCGTTCGATCCAGTCGGCAGGCGTGCCCTTGCCGTATTGCGCGATGTCGGCACGCTCGGCGCGCGCCTGGCGATACAGCTCCACGCCGCGCCAGAACACCTGGCCGATGCCCTTGGTCTGCGGGCTGTGCGGATCCTCGTCGGTCTCGACCTTGGCGTGGTGCTTGCGATGGATCGCCACCCACTCGCGGGTGATCATCGAGGTGGTGAGCCAGGTCCAGAAGCGGAAGAAGTGCGCCAGCACCGGATGGAAATCCACGCCGCGGTGCGCCTGGCTGCGGTGCAGGTACAAGGTCACCGCGAAGATGGTGAGCTGGGTGAACACCAGCAGCACCACAAGCATGCCCCACACGCCCAGGCCGGCCACGCCGGAGGTCAGGAAGTCGATGATCGGGTCGGGCAACATCGGCAATTCCACGGCGGCGGTATCTCGTTGGTCGGTGCAGACATGATGGGGGCGATCGCGGCAAACTTCACCCTGCGCAAGCGTAGGGTGATGCCCACATCGCCAAGCGGTTCACACGATTTCTTCCACTGCCCGACATTGTTGCGTATGACTGTTGCTGTCTCTGTTTCCACCGCCGCTGCGGACGCCGCCGCCTTGATCGAACTCGACCAGGCAAGCGTGATGCGCGGCCAGGTGCGGGTGCTGCATGCCTTGTCCCTGCGCATCGCGCTGGGGCAGCACACCGCGATCCTCGGGCCCAACGGCTGCGGCAAGTCGTCCTTCATCAAACTGATCACCCGCGAGTTGTATCCGCTGGCGCGCGGCGATGGCCAGGCAGCGGTGAAGGTGCTGGGGCAGACGCGCTGGCAGGTGGATCGGCTGCGCTCGCAGCTGGGCATCGTCACCGCCGATCTGAGCGTCAACCTGGCCGACATGCCGGGGCTGGATGTGGAAAGCGCGGTGCTGTCGGGGTTCTTCGCCAGCTACGTGGTGCCGCCGCACCGCGAGATCGACGACGGCATGCGCGCACGTGCGCGCGAGGCGCTGGCGCTGGCGCGCGCCCTGCCGCTGCTGGACCGGCCGTTCGCCGAGTTGTCGGCCGGCGAGACGCGCCGGGTGCTGATCGCCCGCGCCCTGGTCAATCGCCCGCAGGCGCTGTTGCTGGACGAGCCTTCCACCGGCCTGGATCTGGTCGCGCGCCAGCACCTGCTCGACACCATGCGACATCTCGCCCAGCAGGGCATCACGCTGGTGCTGGTGACCCATCACATCGAAGAGATCGTGCCCGAGATCGCGCGGGTGATCCTGCTCCGCGCCGGCAAGGTGGTGGCCGATGGCAGCCGCGATGCCCTGCTGACCGATGCCAGCCTGTCGGCGGTGTTCGACGGCCCGGTGCGCGTGCAGCGCGATGGCGAACGCTATTGGGCAACGGTCGGCGCATGACGCGGTGATCGTCGCCATACGCTGCGTGCCACCGCAACCGGCCCGGCTGCGGCCCGCCATGACCTTGGACACGGGACGCGGCGGCCGGCGCTGCCGCTAGACTCGGCGCACACACGCAGACAGGAGTCGTTCCGATGGCCCAGTGGTATTTCCATGTTCCCGGACAGGCCGACCGTATCGGCCCACTCGACGATGCCAGTGCCCGCGCCCATGCCCAGCGCCAACCCGATGCATTGGCCTGGCGCGAGGGCCTGGAGGGCTGGACCCCGGCACGGCAACTGGCCGAGCTGCAAGGCGGCGGCAGTGCGCCGCCGCCGCTGACCGGCACGGCCGGGCGCGCCGACGAGATCGATTACCGCATCGTCGGCAACGACATGCAGTTCGTCGAAGTGGAGCTGGACCCGGGCGAGAGCGCCATCGCCGAGGCCGGTGCGCTGATGTACAAGGATGCGGCCGTGCAGATGGACACCGTGTTCGGCGATGGCTCGCACGCTGGCCAGAGCGGCGGCAGCGGATTGATGGGCAAGCTGTTGTCGGCCGGCAAGCGCGTGGTCACCGGCGAAAGCCTGTTCACCACCGTGTTCACCCACGCCGGCAGCGGCAAGGCCAAGGTGGCGTTCGCCGCCCCCTACCCCGGCACGGTGCTGGCGCTGCGCCTGTCCGAACACGGCGGCCAGCTGATCTGCCAGAAGGACAGCTTCCTGGCCGGCGCGCGCGGGGTGGCACTGGGTATCGCGTTGCAGAAGAAAATCCTCACCGGCCTGTTCGGCGGCGAAGGCTTCATCATGCAGAAGCTCGAAGGCGACGGCTGGGTGTTCGTGCACGCCGGCGGCACCGTGGTGGAACGCGAACTGGGCCCCGGCGAGCGGATCGACGTGGACACCGGCTGCGTGGTCGCCTATCACGCCGGCGTGGACATGGACGTGCGCCGCGTGGCCGGCCTGAAGAGCATGTTCTTCGGCGGCGAAGGCGTGTTCCTGGCCACCCTCACCGGCCCGGGCAAGGTATGGCTGCAGTCGTTGCCGTTCTCGCGCATGGCCGGGCGCATGCTGCAGGCTGCCCCCCAGGCCGGCGGCCAGCAACGCGGCGAAGGCTCGGTGCTGGGCGGTCTCGGGCGGTTGCTGGATGGCGACAACCGGTTTTGAGTGCTGGCCGGCGTGGCGGTTCGGCGCGCACTCCGGTGCGAGCGGGTTGTGTGTTCGTCGTCGGGAACGCCCCCATCCGCCCTTCGGGCACCTTCCCCCGCGCGCGGGGGAAGGAGATGCACCGCGTCGATGTCTGCACGCTGCAGGAAGATCGGCTCCCATCCGGATCAGCCTCCGTTTGCGCGACGCGTGTATTCTGCCTCGCCTTTCCCGAGACGTTTTCGCCATGACTGCGCTCCGCCGCTCCCGCTCGCTCACGCTGCTGTCCCTGCTCGGTCTGCTCTCGGCCTGCGGTGGCGAGCCGCGCGCGGCTGCACCGGCACCGGTCGTGCAGCCCCCCGCCGCCGCTGCGCCCAAGCCGGTGAAGATCGGCATCGCGCTCGGTGGCGGTGCGGCCAAGGGGTTTGCACACATCGGCGTGATCAAGATGCTGGAGGCCAACGGATTCGCGCCGGTGGTGGTGTCCGGCACCAGCGCCGGCAGCGTGGTCGGTGCCTTGTATGCCAGCGGCATGGACGCGTTCCAGATGCAGGAAAAAGCCGTGGCGCTGGACCAGACCAGCATTCGCGATGTGCGGCTGTTGTCCGGCGGCCTGGTACAGGGGCAGAAACTGCAGGATTACGTCAATGCGCAACTCGGCGGCAAGCCCATCGACAAGTTGCGCAAGCCGTTCGCCGCGGTGGCCACCCGCCTGGAAGATGGTGAGCGAACCGTCTTCGTGCGCGGCAATGCCGGCCAGGCGGTGCGCGCGTCCAGCAGCATCCCCGGTGTGTTCGAGCCGGTGACCATCGGCAAGTACCACTTCGTCGACGGCGGCGTGGTCAGCCCGGTGCCGGTGGATGCCGCGCGCCAGCTGGGCGCCGAGTTCGTGGTGGCAGTGGATATCTCCAGCAAGGCCAGCGGCAAGAATCCGGGCGATCTGCTCGGCACGGTGAATCAATCGATTTCGATCATGGGCCAGCGCCTGGGCGAAGCCGAACTCAAGCGCGCCGACGTGGTGATTCGCCCCAAGGTCAGCGATATCGGCTCGGCCGACTTCAACCAGCGCGGCACCGCGATCCTGGAAGGCGAACGCGCAGCGATGGCGGCGATGCCGCAGATCCGCGCCAAGGTCGCGCAGTTGCAGGCCGCGCGCAGCAGCGCGGTGCGCAACGCCGCCGAGCAGGCCGCCGCGGCCAAGCAGCAGGCCTATCAGCGCTGCCTGGAGCAGCGCTCGCGCTGGGACAAGTTGCGCGGCAAGGACGAGGACTGCGTGGCGCCGTGATGGCTGCAGCGGCCTGGTTCATCGGGAAAGCATCGCGGCCGGGGCCGCTCCTACGAAGAGCCAGCGCATCTTTCCGCGGCGCTCCGCGAGCCCACACGCCTTCGACAGCCCGAAGCCGCCCCCTGTCGGAGCGGCCCTGGCCGCGATGCGTCACCGATAGTCACGCAGCGTCGGCGACAGCTCTCAATACCGCCAGCGCAGCGACACGCTGACGAAGCGCGGTTCGCCGTAGTTCTGGTAGTCCAGATTTGCCCAATAGGTCTTGTCGAATGCGTTGCGCACCGCCAGCGTGGCGGTCCACTGCTCGCTGATGCGGTAGTTGGCGTTGAAGTGCACCAGCGCGTACGGGTTCTGCACCACGGTGACCGGCGTGGTGGCGCCGCTGCCGTCGCCGGTGGGGCGCGCGATGTTGAAGCCGCGCACCGCGCTCTGCCAGCTCACGCCGCCGCCGATGCTCAGCCGGTCCCACGCGCCCGGCAGGCGCCACTGGGTGGAGAGCTGCAGATAGTCCTCCGGCAGATTGGCGTAGATCGCATCAGTGGGCGCGCGGGTGACCTTGACGTGGGTGTAGCCGGCGTTGACGGTCCAGCCGGGCAGCACTTCGCCGTTGAAGTCCACTTCCCAGCCGCGGCTCTTGGTACCGTTCACGCCGACGAAGGCCGAGGTGCCGTCCGGCAGCGAGCCTTCCGGCTGGGTCATGTCGCGCACCGCGAAGTTGTCCTGCCTGGCCTCGAACACCGCGGCGGTGGCCATCGCACGGCCATCAAGCAACTGCGCCTTGATGCCGGCCTCCAGGTTGGATCCCTCCACCGGGGCGAGCAGGTTGTTGTCCTTGTCGCGGTAATTCTGCGGATTGAAGATCTCGGTGTAGCTGGCATACACCGAGACGTCGGGCACGATGTCGTAGACCAGGCCCACATAAGGGGTGACTTCATCGCTCACTTCGTAGCGGCCGCTGGTACCGGTGTAGACACCGGCGGCATTGAAGGCCTGGGTGCGGGTTTCCCACGCACTCAGGCGCGCGCCGGCGATCAGTGACAGCGGGTCGGCCAGGCGAAACCGCGTGGAGGCATACACACCGCGCTGAGTGGTCCGCGCTTCGTTGCGGCGGCCGGTGCGTGCATAGGTCACTTCGGAGATGTCGCCATCCCAGTTGCGGATGTTCGGGATGAAATAGCAGCGCTCGCGCACGCCGGTGGGGCTGGTGCAGGTGGCCCAGTCGGCGGGATAGGTCTGCGCGGTGGGATAGGCGGTGGACTGCAGATCCTGCCAGCTGCCGCCGATCACCACGTCGTGCTGACGGCCGAACAGCGAGAACCCACCGGACAGATACACGTCCACGCTATCGCGTGCGTCTTCGGTCTCGCCGGCCGCGGTGCGCAGGAACACGCCGCTGCCATCGGCTGCCGGGTAGCCGATGCCGTAGACGCGCATGTTCTGCACCTGGCCCTTGGTGTGCGCGTAGTTGACGCGCAACAGCCAGTCCTCGCCGACGCGCTGTTCGAGATTGGCGAACGCCGTACTGGTTTCGCGCTGCCAGCGCGTCCATTTCGGTGCCATGTTGGTCGAGCGCGCCAGGTTGGCGAACGTGCCGTCGGCCGCGAAGAACGGCACCGTGCCCCAGGTCGAACCGACCGGGGTGTTGTCCTGGCGCTGATAGCCGACGGTGAGCGTGGTGGTCTCGGTCAGGTCGCCTTCCAGCACCGCCATGCCGGACATTTTGCTGTCGTGATAGCGGTCGTAGTAGTAATCGCGGTCCTGCCAGGCAGCCACCACGCGGCTGCGGAAGCGCCCGTCATCGGTCAGCGGCGCATTGACATCGGCCTGCATGCGGCGGAAATCCCAAGTGCCCGCACTGACCGCGAACGACGCATCGAAGTCCTTGCCAGGACGCTTGCGCAGCAGGTTCACCGTGGCCGAGGGAATGCCCGCACCGGTGAGCAGGCCATTGGCACCGCGGATCACTTCGATGCGGTCGTAGAAGACCGTGTCGTATTCCTGGTTGGTGGCGCCGCTGTAGGTGGGCAGGCCGTCGACCTGGAAGTCGGTGATCTGGAAACCGCGTGCGAAGTACAGCGGGCGCTGGGTGTCGTAGAACGAGACGTTGACGCCAGTGACGTTGCGCATCACGTCGTCGATGCTGAACAGCGATTGTTCTTCCAGCCGCTGCAAGCCGATCACGCTGACCGATTGCGGCGTTTCCTGCAGGGTCAGCGGTAGGCGCGTGGTGGTGGCCGGCTGCGCGCGGCTCACCGTGCCGTTGACGTTGACCTGATCCAGGGTGGTGGCATCGGCAGCGTCGGCAGCATGGACGGACGGCGCCAGCTGCAGCGCGCACAGCAGGGCGACAGACAACGTGGTCGGCGAAAGCGTGGTCACGGGCATCGGTTTCTCATCGAACGGAGGCGCACGCCATGCGTGGCCAATGAAGTGCGGTCCTGGGTCGGCATCCTGCTCAGGCGACGGCTGGCTGGCCTGGCGAGGCTGGCGGATCGACGAGACGGATGTGGCCGACAACCGCCTGAAGTTATGCAAATGTAAATCGTTATCGTTTGATGGGCAAGTGCGAGGCGGCGGCCTGCCACCTTCGGCGGTCCGCCAGGCGTACGCCGCGGCCGGAGCGCCGGCCGACACGCGCGGTATCGAACCCGCCGCGCTCAGCCCAGGTGCGACAGCGGCAGACCTTCCGGTGCCTTGACCGTGCGCAGCACGAAGCTGGAATTGACGTCGGACACGCCGGTGGCATTGAGCAGGCGGTCGAGCAGGAAGCGCGAGAAATGCTCCAGATCGCGCACCTGCACCTGCAGCAGGTAATCCATATCGCCGGTCAGCGCCCAACAGGCCACGACCTCGTCCCAGTCGCGCACGCCTGTGGCGAAGCGGTCGATGTCCGGTTGGCCGTGTTGCTCCAGCTGCACCCGGACGAAGGCCTGCAGGCCGAGCCCCAGCGCACGCGCGTCCAGGCGTGCGCCATAGCCGGCGATGATGCCGGCCGCCTCCAGGCGCTGGATGCGGCGCAGGCAGGCCGATGCGGACAGATTCACCTGCACGGCCAGCTCCGCATTGCTGCTGCGGCCCTGTGTCTGCAACAGGGCGAGCAACCGCAGATCGGTGCGATCCAGGGCAATGGATTGATTCATATGTTGCGCAGCAGCAGATGGATACGCATGAATCTTGCGCGTTGTCGGCTTCGGCACGCAAGATTCGCAATCCTGTTGCGCAACGATCCGGCTAAGGTGAGGCCTGCCGCCACCCATCCCCTGCCAGCATGAATACCACCCCGCGCCGCGTCGAAAACCAGCTCACCGACAAGGGCTATGTGCCGGTCTACACCACGGCCGTGGTCGAGCAGCCGTGGGATGGCTACAGCGCCGACGACCACGCCACCTGGGGCACGCTGTACCGGCGCCAGCGCGAATTGCTGGTGGGTCGGGCCTGCGACGAGTTCCTGCAGGCACAGGACGCCATGGGGATGGACGACAGCCAGATCCCGCGCTTCGACGCCCTCAACACCGTGCTGCAGGCGGCTACCGGCTGGACGCTGGTGGGCGTGGAAGGCCTGCTGCCGGAGCTGGATTTCTTCGATCACCTGGCCAACAAGCGCTTCCCGGTGACGTGGTGGATTCGCCGCCCCGACCAGATCGACTACATCGCCGAGCCGGACCTGTTCCACGACTTGTTCGGGCACGTGCCGTTGCTGATGAACCCGGTGTTCGCCGACTTCATGCAGGCCTACGGGCGTGGCGGCGTCAAGGCGCATGGCATCGGCGCGGACGCCTTGCAGAATCTGACGCGGCTCTACTGGTACACGGTGGAGTTCGGCCTGATCGACACTGCGCAGGGGCTGCGCATCTACGGCGCCGGCATCGTGTCGTCCAAGGGCGAATCGCTGTACTCGCTGGAATCGGCCGCCCCCAATCGCATCGGGTTCGACCTGCAGCGCATCATGCGCACGCGCTACCGCATCGACAGCTACCAGAAGACGTACTTCGTCATCGACAGCTTCGCCCAATTGATGGATGCGACCAGCCCGGACTTCACGCCCATCTACGCCGCACTCGCGCAGCAGGCGCAGGTGCCGGCCGGCGATGTACTGGCCGGGGATCGGGTAGTCCAGCGCGGCAGCGGAGAGGGCTGGAGCCGCGACGGCGACGTGTGAGAGCGTCGGCCATCGCCGCCGCATGGCACGACCGCACGTGGCGTGCACGCTCGGCAGCGGCATCGCCGGCCACGCCGCCGCCGACGATGCGCACACGATGCCTCGTTTGCGGCGATACGCCGTGCCCCGAGTACATCGCATCCGGTCGAGGTGCTGGCAGGTTCGAGAGATTTGCGCAGGCTGCGTGCTGTGCCGCGCGCCTGCTGCAGGCGTGCGGCGACTCGACAGCATCGCCCGCGCGCACTAAGGTCCAAGGCTCCCCACATCGCCTTCGCCCAATGGACCTGACGCATCTGCGGATCCGGCGCCTGGAGCTGGACGACACCCGCCTGCTGTTCACCCTGACCAACGGCATGCGTATCGATGAGCCCATCCAGGCCCATCGCCTGCTGCAACGGGCCGGGCCGCCGCAACGCGCGCAGTGGCAACTCACCGAGGATGGCTACGGGGTGAACTGGCCCGCGATCGCACCGCCGACGGCAGATGGCCTGCTGAACATGCCCGAGCTGCTGTGGCGCCGCCGTGCCGCGCGCGCACAGGCCAAGCTTGCGAGCGTGCGTGGGCGCATGGATGCGCTCTCTCCGGGCGAACGCGAACTCATCGCGCTGGCACGGCTGGACACGGACATGAGCGAGAGCGGCTATGCGCGCTATTTCGATCGCTGGGACGCGGCCACCCGCAGTGCCGCGCTGCAGGGGCTGGCGGCGATGGGCGCGACGCAGACGCGGCAGGCGATCGAGGGCCTGGGCGCATTGTTCGAACGGCTGGAGGAAGACCCCGACCTGCTCAGCATCGAAGACATCCTCGATGCGATGAACGAAACCGAACGCCAACGCGTGCAGGGCTGGGAAGACGTCTATTACCGCCGCCTCGGCGATCTGGCGCGGCTGGGATTGACGCATTACGGGGTGGACAAGGCCTGATCAGCGCGGTCAGCCGTCCGCGTGCGACGGGCATCGCCCGGAGCGCACACCGGTGCCGGCTCAGCCCGCCGGCTTGACCAGGTACGCCAGCAGCACGATCAGATCCTCTTCGCCGGTCTGCTGCAGGGCATGCGTGCTGCCCGGCCGCGTCAGCAGCGCATCGCCGGCGGCGACTTCGTACTGCTTGCCGTCCAGCGCATACAGGCCGCGGCCGCTGACGATGTAGTAGATCTCGTCCTTGTCGTGCAGGTGCAGGCCGATGCCGGCGCCCTTGTGCAGCACGCGCTTGCGCAGCACGAATTTCAGCTCGGGCGCATCGGCGAAGAAGGGGTAGGCCGTGGTGGGCCCGGCACCGCCGTGCGGGCCAGGTTGTTCGCGGGCGAGGTCGCGCTCGTGCACCACCAGCGAGGGATGCGCCTGCGTGGCGCGCTGCGCGGCGGTATCGGGTGCCGCGCCGCAATCGGCATCGCGGCGCAGCTGCGGTTTGAGCGCCGGTTGCAGTTGCACCCAGCCGTGCACCACCAGGCAGGCGATGGCGGTGGCGCCAGCGCGGCTGAAGTGGGTGCCGTCGGCGATGTGCTTCTCGGGCACGAACAGGAAATACGGTTTGGCGGCCTGCTCGCCGAGCGCGCGGATCCAGTCGCTGGAGCTGGCGTTGAGATCGATCAGGGCCACGCGCTCTGCAGCCGCCAGTTGCTGCATGGCCAGGGTGTAGCGGCCATGGGTATCGAGCAAGGCGCCGAAGTCGTACAGCAGTCGCGCGGCCGGGGTGATCAGGATCGGCGTTGCGCCCTTGTCGCGCGCGGTGGCGATGTAGCGGCGCAGGAACTGCACATAATCGGTGGCCGGATCGGTGTAACGCGTGGCATCTTCGCGCTTGGCGTCGTTGTGGCCGAACTGGATCAGCAGGATGTCGCCGCGTTGCAGTTCCCTTGCGATGGCATCCAGGCGCCCTTCGGCGATGAAACTGCGCGTGCTGCGACCGCCCTTGGCATGGTTGCGCACCTGCCATTGCGCCGGGTCGAACCAGCCTTGCAGCATCTGCCCCCAACCGGCCTGTGGCGCGCGCTCGGCGCCATACTCGGCGGCGGTGGAATCGCCGGCGATGAAGATGCGTTGGGGCGCGGCGCGGGCGCCATTTGCGCAAAGCAGCAGCAATGCGAACAGCAGCAGACGCATGGTGGGCTCCGGGAACAATGCTAACTACGCGACGCTGTTTCCTTCTCCCATCGGGAGAAGGTGCCCGAAGGGCGGATGAGGGTGCGGCGGCATCAGGAAATGTTGGAAGGCCGTACTGTCGTCTAAAGTCTTTCAAGCCTTTTCCGTTCAGGCCGGCTGTCTTCCGCCTTACCCTCACCCCAACCCCTCTCCCGGCGGGAGAGGGGCTAAAACGCATTGGCTAATTACGCAGCTGCTGCAGCCGCTTCGGTCTTGCCCAGCAGGCCGGCAACGAAGCTGCGGATTTCCGCATCCTGCGCGTTGTCGAAGAAGCACTGCTGGAAACGTGCACCGCCGATCGCCTGCTTGACCAGCTCCGGGTCGATGGCGCGCAGGCCGTCCAGGTAGGACTTGGCGGTGGCCTGCTTGACCTGGGTCAGGATGCCGGCGTTGGCGACCTGCGACTCGCGACGCTCGGCCGGGTAGCCCATGCCGCGCTCGCCGCTGAAGGCCTTTTCGAAGATGTAGCGCACGTTGATTTCCGCGCCCCAGCCGTAGCCCTTGGCGAAGGCCAGCGACAGCGCGTTGCCGTTGTTGACCTGGGCGAACAGGTAGGCATCGGTGGGTTCGATGCAGTAGCCGCAGAACACGCCCGGGTGCGCGTTGAGCGACATCATGGCGCCCTGGCCGGTGCCGCAGCCGGCGACCACGAAGTCCACCGCCTTGGAGTTCAGCAGCAGGCTGGCGACGATGCCCAAGTGGATGTAGGTCAGGCGGTGGTCGTTGTCACCGTCCATGCCGACGTTGAACACGTCGTGGCCCTGCGCGCTGGCGACGTCGTTGAGCTGCTGCAGGATCACCGGGTTCTTGGCGGCCTGGCTGAACTCGTTCATGAGTGCGATTTTCATGGGAATGCTCCGATTGGGTTGGGGAAGAGTGGTGCGGGAGAGGTTGGAGGCCTCGGTGCTGCCGCGATGCGCGTTTCATTGCCTTGCCCGTGCGGGCTCCGGCGCTGTGTGATCGAGAAGTTGCTTGCGGTTGGTTGCGGTTGCGGGCGGCGCGGCCCTCATCCGCCCTTCGGGCACCTTCTCCCGCTTGCGGGAGAAGGGAACGTCGCCTCCCGAAGGACAGCTCATCTTCCTGCTTGCGAGAGATGGGCAGCTCATCGCGATCGCGGTGCACTCCTGATCAGCGCGCCAGCCAGCCGCCGTCGACCGGGATGATGGCACCGTTGACGTAGTCCGAGGCGCTGCTGGCCAGGAACACGGCGGTGCCGCCCAGATCGGCCGGCACGCCCCAGCGCGCCGCCGGAATGCGGTCCAGGATCGACTGGTTGCGCGCTTCGTCGGCACGCAGCTGCGCGGTGTTGTCGGTGGCCATGTAGCCCGGCGCAATGGCATTGGTGGTCACGCCCTTGCTGGCCCATTCGTTGGCCAGCAGGCGGGTGATGCCGGCGATGCCGGACTTGCTGGCGGTGTAGGACGGCACGCGGATGCCGCCCTGGAACGACAGCATCGAGGCGATGTTGATGATCTTGCCGCGGCCCTGGGCGATGAAATGCCGGCCGGCGGCCTGCGCCATGAAGAACGCCGACTTCAGGTTGACGTTGAGCACGTCGTCCCAGTCCTGCTCACTGAAATCCACCGCATCGGTGCGGCGGATCAGGCCGGCGTTGTTGACCAGAATATCCAGACCGCCAAGACCGGCGATGGTTTCGTCGACGATGCGCTGCACCGGCTCGATGCTGATCAGGTTGGCTTCGATGGCGATGAAGCGGCGGCCCAGCGCCTTGACCTTCTCTTCGGTCTCGGTGGGCGCCTGGATGCCGGCGGCGGCGATGTCGGCACCTGCCTCGGCCAGGGCCAACGCGATGCCCTGGCCCAGGCCGGTATTGGCACCGGTGACCAGTGCGACCTTGCCTTCGAGACTGAACGGATTGCTCATTACCTTATCGCTCCTGCTGGATGTGCCGTGATGTGAATGAGTGAGCCACGCAGAGCGCGGCCGATTGCGTTGTACGAACTGTTGCAGCGCCCGCGCCGTGGTGACTGCGCTGGCATTGCTGGCACCGGCTGAAGCGGGGCGGCGTCGCGACTGCCGGCCTCGTCGATTCGGCCGTGCTGGTGCCGGCCTTACTTGAGCTGGCAGATATCCAGCACGTGCATGTCGGTGTAGTCCAGGTTTTCCCCGCCCATCGCCCAGATGAAGGCGTAGTTGCTGGTGCCAGCGCCCATATGGATGGACCACGGCGGCGACACCACCGCTTCGTTGTTCTGGATCACGATGTGGCGCTGCGCCTCGGGCTCGCCCATGAAGTGGTAGACGCGGTCGTTGTCGCCGAGGTCGAAGTAGAAATACACCTCGCTGCGGCGGTCGTGCAGATGCGGCGGCATGGTGTTCCAGACGCTGCCGGGCTTGAGCACGGTCAGGCCGAGCAGCAGCTGCGAAGACTGGCAGGTGGCCGGCACGATGTATTGGTAGATGGTGCGCTCGTTGCTGGTCTCCAGCGCGCCGCGCTCCAGCGCCACCGCGTCCTTGATCGACAGCTGCCTGGTTTCGAAGCGCGCATGCGCTGGCGTGGAGGCCAAGTAGAACTGCGCCGGGTTGGCGGCATCGACCGAGGCGAAGCTGACATCGGTGCTGCCCATCGCCACGTACAGCCCGTCCTTCGGCCCCAGGGTGTAGGCGGTGCCATCCACGGTGACCGTGCCGGTGCCGGCGCCGACGTTGATGACGCCCAGCTCGCGACGCTCCAGGAACGGATGCCCGGCCGCCGAGGCCGGCTCGGTCTGTTTGGGCAGTTCCAGGGTCTTGCCGACCGGTGCCGCGCCACCGAGTACGAAGCGCTCGTAATGGGTGTACTTGAGGGTCACCGCATCGTCCACGAACAGGCCGTCGAGCAGGTAGAGCTCGCGCAGCGCGTCGTTGCTGGCGCCCTTGATGGCGTCGGGATGGGTGGCGTAGTGGGTTTTGCAGTACAGGGACATGCGCATCTCCGGTGGCAAGCGAGTGGGGACATGGGCTTGCACCGGCATAGTCTACCGGCTCTGGTTAACCGGTGTCATTGCGCAGTGCAAGATGGAGCCGTGGCGGAATGGGAACCCCGTCTCCCGTCGGGAGAAGGTGGCGCGTAAGCGCCGGATGAGAGTACGAGGCTGCGCGTGGCGTTGGGTTTGCGGCTGGATTGGTCGGGTAGAAGCTCATGTGCGCCTCCTCCATCAGCGCATGGCTGAGCTTTTTTAGATGGCTGTCTGCCGCCGCACCCCAACCCCTCTCCCGCAGGGAGAGGGGCTTTGAGCGCTTCTCCCGTTGGGAAAGGGGCTTTGTCGCAGCGACCGGCGGCCTGCCTTCCCCCGCCTGCGGGGGAAGGTGCCCGAAGGGCGGAGGGGGGCCAGCCGTTGGCCGATCGAGCCAGCTGTTCTCACCCTGACCGGCACACCGTCCTGCAAGGTGGCGCGCAAGGCCCGCGCCGCGTGGGGTCGCGGGGCGCGCTGCTCAATCTTCCGGCGGCTGGCAGGAGTCGCGCACGATCAGGTGCGGGCGCACGCTGGCGGTGGGCAGCTGCGGGGCGTTGTCGGGCTGGATCAGCATGGCCGCCGCAGTGCGCCCGGTGTCACGGGTATGCCGGCGCACCGAGGTCAGCGGCGGCCACAGGCGCGAGGCCAGCGAGCTGTCGTCGTAGCCGATCACCGAGAGCTGGCGGGGAATGCTGATCCCGGCACGCAGGGCCACCTTGTAGATACCGGCGGCCATCTCGTCGTTACCGGTGAAGATGGCGGTGGGCCGCTTCTTGCCCAGCAACAGCTTTTCGGCCGCCGCCACGCCCGACTCGAAGGTGTAGCCGGCCTCGACGATGCGTTCGGGCGGCAGTTCGATGCCACGCCGGGTCAGCGCATCGGCGAAGCCGGCGGTGCGTTCGATCGAGGAGCGGTAGGCGCTGGGGCCGGTGACCAGGGCGATGTCGCGGTGGCCGAGCGACAGCAGGTAGTCGGCCGCCTCGGCGGCGCCGTCGCGGTCGTGGGTGATCACCGTCTGCGAGGTGGCGTCCAGCGCGATCGAGGCGATGCGGGTATAGCGGCAGCCGATCTCGGCCAGCATGTCGGCCAGCGCCTGGTCTTCGGAGGCGCGCGGCACCAGGATCACCCCATGCAGCTTCTGCGCCTGCGCGAAGCGGCGCACGCCTTCGATATAGCCGGGGCTGCGGCTGTCGCAGGGGTGCACCACCAGCTCGAAACTGGAGCCGCGCAGCGCGTCCAGCGCGCCGTACTGCATGTCCACGATGTACTGCGCGGTGGGGTTGTCGTAGACCATGCCGATCAGGAACGAGCGCCGGAACGCCAGCCCGCGCGCCAGCGGGTCGGGCGCATAGCCGACCTCGCGCATCAGCGCTTCGACCTTCTCGCGGGTGTCCTGGCGTACCAGCGGCGAGTTGTTGATGATGCGCGAGACGGTCTTCTTGGATACGCCCGACATCCGCGCGATGTCGTTGATCGTTGCGACCTTGCCCTTCGGCAGGCCTGGCATTCCCTCATCGGGCATCTTGCGGGCGGGCATAGCGGTCAACCGTTGAAGTTGATTGGATTCTACCGGCCATGGAGCCGGCAGACCTGAGCGCAGCCTGCTGCTGGGCCGGATCCGCTGCGTCGGGCAGGCTGCAGCGCATTCGCTGCGGCATGCCCGGTGGTGCAGAACGGTCAGTCCAGGGCGCGGTAGCGGAAGTTGCGGAACTCCACCTGACCATCGCCGGCGGCGTACAGCGCCGGCTTCAGCGCCAGGAACTTGCCGGCCACGTTGTGGTGGTAGCCGGACACTTCCATCTGCACCGGGTACTTGGTCCAGGCCTTGCCGTCGGTACTGCTGTGGATGGTGACGATGTGCCGGTTGTTGGTGACCCGCAGCCACAGCGTGCCGCCGTCGGCGCTGGGCGCCAGCTTGGCCGGGCGCTCCTCGCCATAGCGGTGCATGACGAAATTTTCGCCATTGCTGCCCACCCCGGCGTAGAGCTTGTCGCTGTAGAACAGCAGCGCACCGCCCTGCCCGCCCGGCGCCACGGTCATCTGCACCTCGAACTGGTAGGCCGGGTCGGTGGCGATCACCGTCAGCGGCGAGGCATCGCGCGGCGCGCTGCCCTTGCCCTGCAGACGCAACACGCCATTGCCCACCTGCAGGCGCCTGGCCTCGTCGGCGGCCGGGTTGAAGAACGCCCACTGCGGGCCGAGCGTGCTGGCGCGGAAGTCGTCCGACAGCGCCAGCCCGTGCTGCAGCGCCTGCCCACTGGGTTTTTTCAGCGGTTTGCCCAGATCGCCGCCCTTGGCGACGAACCAGCCGTCGGGCGTCCATTCGATCGGGTCCAGCAGCGCCTGCCGGCCCAGCGTCCAGAAGCCGTTTTCGTAGCCGTGGTAGAGCATCCACCAGCGCTTGTCGGTGCCTTCCACCAGGGTGGCGTGGCCGCGCGACCACCATGGCTCCTGCGCGCTCCTGGTGCGGGTGATCGGGTTGTTGGGTGCGTTCTGCCAGGGACCATGGATCGAACGCGAGCGCGCGGTGATCACCATGTGCCCGGTCGGCGGGCCGGCGGTGCCGCCGACCGCGGTGGTCATGTAGTACCAGCCGTTGTGGCGGGTGATCTTGGGGCCTTCCTGCGCGTAGCCTTCCACGTCCCAGCTTTCCGGATACTTCCAGCCGTCGTAGACGTGCTTGGGGGTGCCGACCACCTTCAGGCCGTCGTCGGACAGCTGCACATAATCGCCGCCGCTCAGGAACAGATAGCGCTTGCCGTCTTCGCCCACCGCGTGGCCGGGGTCGATGTACTTGCCCAGGCCGATGTCGATCGGTGCGCTCCACGGGCCCTTGATGTCGTCGGCCCACACCACGAAGTTGCTGCGCTCGCCCTGGTCGCCGCGCCGGGCCGGGAAATAGATGTAGTAGCGCTTGCCGTGCTTGATCAGGTCCGGTGCCCAGATCGCGCCCACGTTCTGGGTGATCGCATGGCCCAGCGGCTGCCAGTTGACCAGATCGCGCGAGTGCCAGATCGGCAGGCCCGGGTAGGCATCGAACGAGGACAGCGTGAGGTAGTAGTCCTGCCCGTCCTTGAGCACCGAGGGATCCGGGTGGTCGCCGGCCAGGACCGGATTGAGATAGGTGCCATTGCCTTGATCGGCGATGCGCTGGTGTTCGATGCCGCGTTTCCAGTCCGCCGCGCCGCTCAGGCCGGCGCATAGCAACAGTCCGCCGGCAACCAGCCAACGCCATCGGGATGAGGTGATACGCACACGCATGCTTTCTCTCCTGGTCCCCGGATACCGGGGCTGTGCGGCAACCGGCAGACAATGCCACCGGTTAACCGGATGAGGCGGAACCCTCCCGCCGGCAGCGATGCCTGACGCGTATGCGCGACATCGGGCATGGCCGGCAGATGGGAACCGCTGCGGCGCTCGGCGCCGCCCCGGTCGCCCGCCTGCCGGCGCGCGGTCGTTCAGGCCCTCAGGCGCGCAGCGCGCGTGGCAGCCACAACGACAGTTCGGGGAAGAACGCCACGATCAGCAACACGCACAACGCCGCCAGCCAGAACGGCCAGATGGTGCGCATGCTCTGGGCGATGGTGATCTGCCCGATCGAGGTACCGATGAACAGCACCGAGCCGATCGGCGGGGTGATCAGACCGATACCGCCGGCCAGCACCATCACCAGGCCGAAGTGGATCGGATCGATGCCATAGGCCTTGACCACCGGCAGGAAGATCGGCGTGCAGATCAGGATCTTCGGCGCCAGGTCCATGAACATGCCCAGCAGCAGCAACAGCACCACGATCATCAGCAGCACCGTGCGCTGGCTGTCGGCGATGGCCTGCAGGAACTTCACCGCCGCCGCCGGCACCTGCAGATACGCCAGCAACCAGCCGAACACCGCCGCGGTGGCGATCACGAACAGGATCACGCCGGTGGTGCGCGCGGCATGCGTCACCGCCGCGAAGAACTCTGCCCAGCGCAACTGGCGATACAGCAAGGCGGTGACGATCAGCGCATACACCACCGCGATCGCCGCGCTCTCCACCGCAGTGAAGATGCCGGCGCGAATGCCGATGAAGATCAAGGCGACCAGCCCCAGCCCCGGCAGCGCGCCGACCAGGCGCAGTGCCACCGCGCGCCAGCCGGGGAACGGTTCGGTGCCGTAGCCGCGATGGCGTGCCACCGCATAGCCGGTGATCATCATCGCCGCGGTCATCAGCAACGCAGGCACGATGCCGGCGGCGAACAGATCGGCGATCGACAGCCCGCCGCCGGCCGCGGCCGAGAACAGGATCAGGTTGTGCGAGGGCGGCACCAGCAGGGCCACCAGCGCTGCGGTCATGCTCACGTTCACCGCGTAATCGCGGTCGTAACCGCGCTTGATCATCTGCGGAATCATGGTGCCGCCCACCGCCGAGACATCGGCGATGGCAGAACCGGACACGCCGCCGAAGAACAGCGACGACAGCACGCTGACCTGGCCCAGGCCGCCGCGCACGCGCCCCACCAGGGACGAGGCCAGCGCGATCAGGCGTTCGGAAATGCCACCGCGCAGCATCAGCTCGCCGGCGAAGATGAACAGCGGAATCGCGATCAGCGACGCCGAACCACTGCCGGCGGAGATCTGCTGCACCAAGACCACCGTGGGCAGGTCCAGATACAGCAGCGTGGCCAGTGCGGCCGCGCCCAGGGCGTAGGCCACCGGCACGCCGATCAGCAGCAGCACCACGAAGGTTCCCAACAACATCGCGATGCCCATCAGCGCACTCCTGTGGTGTGGATCGGGCGCAGCACACGCCACAACTTGAACAAGGCAAACAACACCATCAACGCACCGCCGATCGACAACGGCAGGTAGTTGATGCTCTGCGGCATCTGCGCGCCGGCCATCTTGATGTCCAGGCCATCGAGCAGCAGCGCCGCGCTCCACCACGCCAGCACCGCGCCGATGGCGAGGATCATCAGCGGGCGGATCACCTCGAAGATCCTGCGCACCAGCGGTGGCACGTGTTCGCCCAGCAGGTAGAAGCCGAAGTGGCGGTTGGTGTGCACGCCGGCGGCGGCGCCCAGGCTCAGCGCGGTACTCAGCAGCAGCAAGGTCACCGGCTCGGTCCAGCTGGGCGAGTCGTTGAGCACGTAGCGGGTGAATACCTGCCAGCCCTGCACCACCACCAGGCCCAGCAACGCCAGCGAGGCCACGCCAATGGCAAGGTCGGAAATGCGGTCCAGCGCGCGCTGCAACGGCGCGACCGGGACGGCAACGGTCTCGGGTTCAGTCATCGGGACACCTCTATGCAAAATCGCGGATGCGGCGGTACAGCGCTTCGATCTCGGGCTGCTTGCGGTATTCGGCCAGCAGCGGCGCGGCGACGGCGCGGAATGCCGGCATGTCGACCTGATTGAGCTTGACGCCGTAATCGATCACCTGCTGGCGTGCCACCGTCTCGGAGGCATCCCACAGGTTGCGCATCACCGGCACCGATGCGCGCGCCAGTTCCACCACCAGGCCGCGATCGGCCGCACTCAGCGATTCGAAGCTCTGCCGCGACATCACCAGGATGTCCGGCGCATAGGAATGCTCGCTCTGCGACCAGTAGTGCGCGGCTTCGAAATGCCGGCTGGACTGGAAGCTGCGCATGTTGTTTTCCGCACCGTCGATCATGTGCGTTTCCATCGCCGAGAACGTCTCGCCCAGCGACATCGGCGTGGGGTTGGCGCCCAGCATGCGCATCAGCTTGAGGAAGATGTCCGAGGAGGCCACGCGCAGTTTCAGGCCCTTGAGATCTTCCGGGCGGTGCAGCGGGTGCTTGGTGTTGTAGAAGCAGCGCGCGCCCGAATCGTAGATGGCCAGACCGACCAGGCCGCGCTGCTCGAAGCTGCGCAGCACGCTGTCGCCCACATGCCCGTCGATCGCACGGCGCAGGTGCGGCACCGAGTCGAACACGTACGGCAGGCACAGCGCCTGGGTCAGCGGAAAGGTGTTGTTCAACGCGCCGGAGTAGACGCGGGTGATGTCGATGGCGCCGAAGCGCGCCATGTCGATCGCCTCCGACTCGCGGCCCAGCTGGCCGGAATGGTACTGGCGCAGCTTGAGCCGGCCATTGGTGCGGGCTTCGAGCTGCTTGCCGAACCAGCGCACCGCCTCCACCGTGGGGTAGTCGCCCACGTGCACATCGGTGGCGGTGAGCAGCTGGCCGCCGGGGATCGGCGTGGTGGCGCCGGCGCCCAGCCAGGGGCCGGCGGCGGCGGCGCCGAGCCCGGCACCGAGGAAATGTCTGCGTGTGATCATTGGCGCCCTCCCAAGCGTCTGGTCACGGTGATCCGTCTCAATTGGCGGACACGGCCGTACAGGAAATGTCGCCGATGCCGGCGAAACGAATCAGCGCATGCTGTCCCACTTCGATGTCGTGGATACCGGTGGCATTGCCGGTGGCAATGAGATCACCGCGCTTGAGCGGGCGCCCGCGCAGAGCCGAACGGCTGAGCGCGAACGCGTAGGCCGCGCGCAGCCCGCCGGGCAGCGTAGTGGCGCCGCCGGTTCCCACCACCTGGTCGTCGATCCGGGTCTCGGCGCTCAGCGTGGCCTCGTCGCGACCCAGCCAGTCGGTGACTTCGGGGCCCAGGATCAGGCCGTTGTTGTTGCCGAAATCCGAAATCACCACCCGCGGGCCCAGCTTGTTGATGGTCGCCAGCGGGCTGCTGGCCACTTCCACGCCGATGAACAGCCGCGCCGGCAGCGCAGCGGCCTCGTCCGCGGTGTAATGGGTCTTGCCGCTGGGCGCATCGGCCTCCAGGCGCAGGACGTATTCGGCTTCCACGGCGCCGAAGCCGCCGACGAAGACCGGAATCTCGGTTGTTCCACCGGTAGCATTCCAGAGCTTCTGCGAGAAGATTGGGCCGAGCAGACGCTCGTCGCCCGAACCATCGCGGCGTTCGGCAGCGATATAGCCCACCTTCCAGCCGACCACCTGGTCGTGCCACTGGCTGATGGCGATGTCCTGCACCTGATACGCGGTGACCAGATCGTCGGGGATTTGCCCTGGAAACTCGGGAAGCGATGCGCCTGCACGGCGTGCCTCCACGAAGCGCTGAGCGATTGCGGACAGCGGGGATGTGGACGATGGCGGGGTCGCGGCGTCGTTGCTCAAGGGTGTCTCCCTGAAAGGTGTTTTGTTGCACTGCCAATCGACAGCGGCACGGTGTGCTGTATATGGTAAACCGGTGTCATTGGCAATGTGCAGTGCGGCATTGTGACCGCCAACGCGAAGCGACCCTGGGAGGGGCGATGCGACAGACGAGCTCAAACCCCCATGGCTGCGGGCAGCGACGCCGGATGCGCCGGGTCCCGGCGCTGATCCTGGGCACTCTGATGCTGCTGGGCACTCCCGCCTGGGCGGCCGAGACAGCCAGCGCCGATACGGCTGCCGAGCAGGCCAGCCGCATCGCACTCTGGCCCGCCGGGGTGGCACCGGGAGACACCGCACTGACCCAGCCACAGCGCATCGTGGAGCGCAGCAGCGATGCCGCCCACCCCGACCGCTACATCCAGGCCATCAGCCAGCCCTATCTGGTGGTGTACCGGCCCAAGCGGCCCAACGGCACCGCGCTGCTGGTCACCCCGGGCGGCGGCTACCAGCGCATCGTGCTGGACAACGAAGGCAGCATGCTGGCGCCGAGTTTCGTCGACACCGCAGGCATCACCCTGTTCGTGCTGCGCTACCGGCTGCCGGGCGAGGGCCATCCAGACGCTGCGGACGTGCCCCTGGCCGACGCCCAGCGCGCGCTGCGGCTGATCCGCGCCAATGCGGCGCGTTACGGCATCGACGCGCAGCGGGTCGGGGTGATGGGGTTTTCGGCCGGCGGCCATGTCGCCGCCAGCCTGGGCACGCGTTATGCCGCGCAGGTGTACCCGGCGCAGGACGCGGCCGATGCGCTGAGCGCGCGGCCCGATTTCCAGTTGCTGATCTACCCGGTCATCGACATGGACAGCGCCAACGCGCATCCAGGCTCGCGCGAGCGCCTGCTCGGCCGCACACCCGGCCAGGCGCAGGTGCGCGCCTATTCCCCGCAGCTGCACGTGGACGCCCGCACCCCGCCGGCCTTCCTGCTGCACGCACAGGACGACGCGGTGGTGCCGGTGCGCAACAGCCTGTTGATGTACGACGCGCTGTTGCATGCCGGCGTCGCCAGCGAGCTGCATGTGTTTCCGCAGGGCGGCCATGGCTTCGGCACCGGCCGCATCGCCGGGCTCACACTGGCTGCCTGGCCGCAGCTGGCGCAGGCCTGGATGGCCCGCGTCACCCAGCCACCGGTGGCAACGGCAGCCAGGGAGGCCGGGCGATGAGCGCGCCTGTTTCGCCGGATCCGCGCCGCCGCACCGTGCTGAAAGGCGGCCTGCTAGCGACCGCCGCCGCGGCACTGCCCGGCATTGCGGCGGGCGCCGCGGTGCCGCCGCCACGCGACCAGGGCGCGCCACTGGCGCAGCTGCGCAGCGGCACCGTGCGCGGCCTGCGCGATGCGGGCATCTGCGTGTTCAAGGGCATCCCGTACGGCGGCGACACCGGCGCGCGGCGCTTCCAGGCGCCACTGCCGGAAACGCCCTGGCAGGGCGTGCGCGATGCCACCGGCTTCGGCGCCGCCGCCCCGCAAGCCAAGGCCAGCGAACCCACCAGCGAGGATTGCCTGTTCCTCAACGTGTGGACGCCGGCCCTGCGCGATGGCGGCAAGCGGCCGATCCTGTTCTACATCCACGGCGGCGGCTACACCACCGGCTCGGGCAGCGACCCGCTCTACGATGGCGTGCGCCTGTGCACGCGCGGCGACGTTGTGGTGATCACCGTCAATCACCGGCTCAACCTGTTCGGCTATCTGTCGCTGGCGCAGCTGGGCGACGCCAGCTTCGCCGACTCGGGCAATGCCGGTCAGCTGGACCTGATCCAGGCGCTGCAGTGGGTACGCCAGCACGCGGCCGAGTTCGGCGGCGACGCCGGCAATGTCACCGTGTTCGGTCAGTCCGGCGGCGGCGCCAAGATCGCCACGCTGATGGCGATGCCGGCCGCGCGCGGGCTGTTCCATCGCGCCTGGACCATGAGCGGCCAGCAGGTCACCGTGGCCGGCCCGCGCGCGGCCACCCAGCGCGCACAATTGCTGCTGGACGCGCTGAAGATCGCCCCCGGCGATGTGGCGCGGCTGCGTACGCTGCCGGTGGCGCAGCTGCTGGCCGCCGCGCAGCTGCGTGATCCCTCACGGGTGGAGAACAGCGCGTTGTACTTCGGCCCGGTGCTGGATGCGCGCAATGTCCCGGTGCACCCGTTCTGGCCGAACGCGCCGCTGCAGTCGGCACGCATCCCGATGGTGATCGGCAATACCCGCGACGAGACGCGCGCGTTTCTCGGCAACGATGCGAAAAACTTCACATTGAGCTGGGATGAGTTGCCGGCCAGGCTGGAGACCCAGCAATACGTGGACCTGTTGCCGGAGGTGGTGATCGCCGAATACCGCCGGCTGTATCCGCAGTATTCGCCATCGGACGTGTTCTTCGCCGCCACCACGGCCGGACGCTCGTGGCGTGGCGCGGTCGAAGAAGCCGAAGCGCGTGCGCGCCAGGGTGCGCCCACCTGGGCGTATCAGCTGGACTGGGCCTCGCCGCTGGATGGCGGCAAGTTCGGCGCCTTCCACACCCTGGACATCCCGTTGGTGTTCGACACCATTGCGCAGCCCGGTTCACGCACCGGCCAGGGCGCCGACGCGCAGGCCATGGCGGCACAGATGAGCGATGCCCTGATCGCATTCGCGCGGCATGGCGACCCCAATTGTCGGAGCGCGCCACGCTGGCGGCAGTACTCGCTGCAGCGCCGCGAGACGCTGATCTTCGATGCCCCGAGCCGGCTGGAACTGGATCCGCGCAGTGGCGAACGACGCCTGTATCAACAGGCTCCCTTCATTCAACGCGGTACGTTCTGACCGCCTTCGGCCCACGGTGATCCATGCATCTGCGTGCTCTTGCCGCACCACTGCTGCTATCGGCCCTGACGGCGGCGCTCGTACCGCTCGCCTGCGCCGGACCTGCTGCGGCCCCCTCCGCTGCGGCGCAGCTGCGCACCGCAGCTGCGACTGCAAACGCTGGCGCCACGCCGGTATTGGCCGCCAGCAAGATCGTGCTGGTGGGCGATTCCACCACCGCCGTGCAAGGTGGCTGGGGGCCGAGTTTCTGCGCGCAGCACGTGACCTCGTTGCTGAGCTGCGTGAACCTGGCACGCGGCGGGCGCAGCACCTCGAACTATCGCGCCGAGGGGTCGTGGGACATCGCACTGCAGGAACTGCGCAGCGGCGGCTATCGACAGGTGGTGGTGCTGATCCAGTTCGGTCACAACGATCAACCGGGCAAGCCGGGACGTTCGACGGACCTGGCGACCGAATTCCCGGCCAATCTGCGCCGCTACGTGGCCGAGGCGCGTGCTGCCGGCGCAGTGCCGGTGCTGGTGACGCCGCTGACGCGGCGGCAGTTCGAACGTGGACAGTTGCTGGACGATCTGGGCCCCTGGGCGGAAGCCACGCGTGTAGTGGCGCGCGATCTCCAGGTGCCGCTGGTCGACCTGCACGCACGCAGCCGCGCCCTGGTGCAGGGCATGGGCCCGGTACTGGCGATGCGGCTGGCGCAGCGCCCGGCCGACCCGGAACAGGTGATTGCCGCGCAGTCGGGCACCACCATCGGCAAGACGTTGGCGCAGGCGACACCCGCCCCGATGCCTGCAGCGACGGGAGCAAGGGCAATCGCGGCACGCCCGGCGGCACAGGACAATGCCAGCACCGAGCCAATGGGGCAGGCCAAGCTCGCCTTCGACTACACCCACCTGGGGCCTGAAGGCGCGGACGTGTTCGCCGCCATCGTCGCCGACGAACTGGCGCAACAGTTGCCTGGCATGCGGCCGCTGTTGATTCCGTGATCACGGGCGCCTTCGCGATCGACTGCCGGAGGGGCGGCGCGGCGATTGCGCGCGCCAGTGGCGCGCAGGCACTGCCTCTTCGCCCCCAACCGGAGTGAGGCTTGTCTGCCTTCTCCCACCGGGAGAAGGTGGCGCGCAGCGCCGGATGGAGGCTGTGCTCCCTTCTCCCACCGGGAGAAGGTGGCGCGCAGCGCCGGATGAGGGTACGGGCGCAGCCTCCTGTCATCCAGCACTGTCGCACGCCCCTGCGCCGCGCAGTCGCCTCGCGTCCTGTCTTGCAAGTGCCACGTGTGCGCCTGCATCTTCACCACACACCACCCATCAACCCGACGCAGGTACCGGCGCGTCGGCCTCGATCACCTTCTCGCGCTTGAGCTCTTCCCACACCGCGGCAGGAATCGCCACCCGCATCGACGCCGCGTTCGCCTGCGCCTGCCCGGCAGTGCGCGCACCCGGAATCACCGACGCCACCACCTGCGGCGCAGCGGCGAACTGCAGCGCCACGGTGCGCAGGTCCACGCCATGCCGGTCGCAAACGGCCATCGCCTTCTGCCGCTTGGCCGGTGCCCACGCGGGCACGGTCCCGTCGTAGAGATAACGCTCGCGCCCGGCCAGATAACCGGCCAGCAGCGGCGCGCCCACCACCACCGAAGCGCCGTGCCTGGCGATCTTCGGCAAGGTGTCATGCAGCGCCTGCGCATGATCGAGCAGCGAATACTGGCAGGCCAGCAGAAAGATGTCCGGGTCGGCCTCCTCGATCGCGCGCAGGGCCGGCTCGGGGCGATTGACGCCGAAGCCCCAGGCCTTGATCAGGCCTTCCTTGCGCATCCTGGTCAGCTCGGGCATCGCTCCCTTCGCCGCTTCGGCGAAGCGCTGCTCCCAGGGCATGCCCAGGTCCTTTTCGTTCTCCGGCGACAGATCATGGATGTACACGATGTCGATCTGCGACACGCCCAGGCGTTGCAGGCTGTCTTCGATCGAGCGCCGCACCCCGGCGGCGCTGTAGTCGTAGCGATAGTCGAACGGCGACGGCTGGACCCAGGTGGTCTTGGGCGGCTTCCGAGTGGCGGTGAGCAGGCGGCCGACCTTGGTCGACAGCACATAGTCGTCGGCACGATGGTTGTGCAGATGACGACCGATGCGCCGCTCCGACAGGCCCAGCCCGTACCACGGCGACGTATCGAAATGACGCACGCCCGTTTCCCACACCGCCGCCAGGGTCTGCTCGCTCTGCGCGTCGCTGGTGGGCGCAAAGCCGTTGCCGACCGCCACGCCGCCAAAGCCCAGACGACCGCTCGGCCGATAGCGTCCGCCGCTGCGTGGCGGGTTGATCGGCAGGGCAGCGGCGGTGGTCTTGCCACGCGTGGGCATCACACTGCCGGGCGTGGAAGCGGACGCGGCCTGTGCCAGCAACGGCGCCGTCGCCAGCGCAGCGGTGCCGGCAGCGGCTGCGGACAGGAATTGGCGGCGTGTATTCATGGGAGAGTCCTCGCGACGACGTGGTGCCCAGGATCGCCCCGTTGGCGTGCATGCCAGGTCAGCGCACCCGGTCCGGCTCCAGCAGTTGCAACTGCGCGCGCGGCGCAGCGTCGCCCAGCCACAGCGTGGCCACGCTGATCGGCAGACGGAAGCGGCGCGGCCCGGCACTGCCCGGATTGACGTAAAACACCCCATCCCGCGTCTGGATCGCAGGAACATGCGAATGCCCGCTGACGACCACATCCGCCCGCACCTGCGGTGTCAGCGTCTTCAGATCGTGCAGCACATGGATGCGCACGCCATCGATCTGCAGATCCAGCGTCTGCGGCAGGTCCGCCGCCCAGGGCTGGTCATCGATATTGCCTGCGATGACATGCAGCGGCGCCAGCGCCTGCAACGCCTCGAGCACCTGCGGCTTGCCCACATCGCCGGCGTGGATGATCTGCGCGCAGCCGGCAAGTGCGGCGAGCGCTTCGGGCCGCAGCAATCCGTGGGTGTCGGAGATCAGACCGATGCGATGCGGTGTGGCCATGACGACCTCCGGGATCCGTGTCCTGCGAAGCCGCCGTTCCGGCATCTGCCCGGCAACAGGCGCAGGACGTCCATCACGCGATCTCCCCGTAGAACCAATGCTCGCTCATGCGTCAGACGATATGGGCCGGCCACTATCGTATCCGGGAACGCCCTCCTGCCCACACGCTATTGGGATCGCCATGCAGGCTGCGGCGCAATGCAGCGCGCGCCATCTTCCAGTACGCCCAGGCGGCCGCAAGCGCGATCAGATCCACGCTGAGCACGCGCGGATCGGTCCACGGCATGACCGCCCCCTGCGGCGAACGCAGGGACGCGATGGGAATGAGCGCGGTCAGCACGGCGCAGGCCAGCAAGGCCTCGTATGCGCCGCGCGCAGTAGGCCGCAGCACCGCCCACAGCAGCGTGACGCCGAACACCGCGTAATACACATAGCGCTCCTGTCCCGCCGGCAACAACCGCGCGGCGATGAACAACGCCGAGATGCCGGCCACGCTGCCCAGGCAGACACCGACCGTCAGCCGCGCCATCGCATGCGTGCGACCTGGCTGCTCGGGCTGGCGACGCTTGCGCCGTGCCTCGATCCACAACAGGTTGCCGCTGTAGAACAGGAATGCGCCGCCCAGGCCGAGCAGGAAATACAGCCACTGCACCGCGGCGTGCCCGAAGTTGCCGAAATGCAGCGCCTGCAGCCCGCGCAGGGCGGCGGTGCCGGGCGACATCGTGGCCGGCTCCAGCACGCGCAGCACCTGCCCGGTAGTGGCATCCAGCGCCACGCCGCCCAGGCTGTTGAGCCGGCGCTGATCGTGATGGCCATAGACCTCCACCCGCGCATTGGCGTCGCCGGCATCGTGGTAGGCCAGGCTTTCCGGCACGAAGCCGGGGCTGGCCGCGCGCGCGCGATCGAGCAGCGTTGCGATCGGCAGCAGCGGCGCGGCGCGCTTGGCCGGTGCCACATGCGGTGCGAGTTCGAAATCCGGCTCCAGGATCTGCATCAACTTGCCGTCGAACACCAGGAACTGGAACGGCGCCAGCAGCAGCACACCCAGGCACAGCACCGCGCCGGACCAGGCGAAGATCACATGGAACGGCAGCGACAGCATGCCGACCAGATTGTGCGCGTCCTGCCACAGGCGCTTGAGGTTGGCACCGATGCGCAGCGCGAACAGGTCCTTGAAGAAGACCGGCGCATACAGCACCACGCCGCTGACCAGCGCCAGCCCGTACAGCACGCTCACCACGCCGAACAGATAGGTGCCGAACACGCGCGGCAGGCCGGCGGTGAAATGCAGGTCGTACAGAAAATCGGCAAAACCCGTGCGCTGCGGCAACTCCAGCACACCGCCATCGGGTCCGTGTTGATACTGGCGCATGCCCCCGCTGGCATCGGCCTGCGGGCCATACCAGTACAGCCGCGCCAACGGCCCATGCTCACCGGGCAACAGCACCAGGAACGATTCGGCCACCTGCGGGTGCGCGGCGACGACGGTGTCGAGCAGCGATTGCGCGGCCGCGACCGGTTCGGCCGGCACCGCCGCCTGCGCTGGCGGCGCGACCTGCCAGCCGCTCAGCTCGTGGGTGAACACGGTGAGTGCGCCCGCATAGAACGCGATGAACAAGGCCATGCCGGCCAGCAGTCCCGTCCAGCTATGCACGGACAGGAACGCGCGTAAGGTTGCGGCTTTCATGCGGGAAGCTCCGTCCAGCCCAGCGCCTTGATCGCGGCCAGCGCGAGATAGCACAGCAGGGTCAGCCCACCCAGCCAAAACCAGGCGCGCGCTGCGCTCCGGAATGCGAATGGCCAGGCCATCGCGCCGATCCAGACCGGGAACATCACCAGCAGCCATGCCAGCGTGTAGGACTGACGCGGCCCAGGCAGCAGCAACGCGCACAGGCCCACCAGCGCCACCGCCAGCGGCAGGCCGAGCACCACCGATGCCAACCATCTAGCCCACATGCGGCACCTGCCTGCGCTGCACGCGCCCCTGCCACCAGACATCCACGCATGGCAGCACGATGGCCGCCAGCATCAGCGCGGTCAGCGCGGCGAAGACCCCGGCCCAGGGACCCAGCGCAGCGATCCCGCAAGCCAGCGAAAGCGCGCATGACACACCCGCCGCGACGCGCAGCGGCAGCGCCGCACGGGTTGCGCGCCGCCACAGCCGTTGATGCGCGGTCGCCAGGTAGAACAGCGTTACCGCAGCGATGGCGCCAAGCAGATACAGCCAGGTCAGCAGCATACCTCGCTCCCCACCCGTGCAGCTCCCAACGCGCACGCCTTGTGCGCGCCTCTGGAGCCTGCCTGGAACACGCGCGCGCCTGTGGCAACCAGCCGCTGCAGCGCAGATGTGCACGGCGTCCGCCGCCTGCGCCGTCCCAGGCCGGTCGACGGCACTGCGCAGCCGGCAGCCCAGGATTGGATCTGTTGATTCACTACGCCTGCGCGCACGCACCGCACTCCCGCAAAGGATGATCGACGGAAGGCATGGCGGCGGCTGTGCCCGGCCGCCCTCCCCGGGCGGCAATGAGGCACGAATCTAACAGCTGGCCTGCCACCGGGCCAAGCGGCCGGCGGCAGGCCAAGGCATCGGCCTTGCGGACTCAGCCTTGCGGCGTCAGCACGATCGCACCCAGCGGCGGCAGCAGCAACGGCAACGATTGCGCATGCCCGTGCATGGATTGCTGCTCGGCGCTCACGCCGCCGCCATTACCGAGGTTGCTGCCACCGTAAAGGCCGGCATCGCTATTGAACACTTCCCGCCAGTGGCCGCCCTGCGGTACGCCGATGCGATAGCCGTGCTGCACCACCGGGGTGAAGTTGATCACCACCAGCACCGGCGCATCGCCGCGCTTGCCCTTGCGCAGGAAGGCCACCACGCTGTTGGCCGCATCGTCGCCCACCACCCACGCGAAGCCGGACGGGTCGTCGTCGTGCGCGTGCAACGCCGGGTATTCGACGTAAAGTCGGTTCAGGTCGCGCACCAGCGTCTGCACGCCGCGGTGGCGTGTGTCGTCGAGCAGATGCCACGGAAGGCCAGCGTCGTGGTTCCACTCGGTTGGTTGGCCGAATTCGCAGCCCATGAACAGCAACTTGCGCCCGGGGTGGGTGAACATGAAACCCAGATAGGCACGCAGGTTGGCGAAGCGCTGCCAGTCGTCGCCCGGCATGCGGCCCAGCAACGAGCCCTTGCCGTGCACCACCTCGTCGTGCGAGATCGGCAGCACGAAGCGTTCCGAATACGCATAGACCATGCTGAAGGTCAGCTCGCCATGGTGGTAGCGGCGATAGATCGGATCCAGCCCCGCGTAATGCAGGGTGTCGTGCATCCAGCCCATGTTCCACTTGTAGTGGAAGCCCAGTCCGCCATGCGCCACGTCGGCGGTAACGCCGGGAAACGCGGTGGATTCCTCGGCGATGGTCACTGCACCCGGCGCATGTTCGCGCACCACCTGGTTGAGCCGCCGCAGGAACGTAATGGTTTCGTAGTTCTCGCGCCCGCCGTGGATATTGGGAATCCATTCGCCGGCATTGCGGCTGTAATCGCGGTAGAGCATCGACGCCACCGCATCCACGCGCAGGCCGTCGACGTGGTAGCGCTGCAAAAATTCCAGCGCACTGGCGATCAGGAAGCCGGACACCTCGCGGCGGCCGTGGTTGTAGATCAACGTGTTCCAGTCGCGGTGGAAACCCTCGCGCGGGTCGGCGTGCTCGTACAGCGCGGTGCCGTCGAAGTGCGCCAGCCCGTGCGCATCGGTGGGGAAATGCGCCGGCACCCAGTCGACGATCACGCCCAGGCCCTCGCGGTGGCAGCGATCGACGAAGCGCGCGAAGCCGTCCGGCGTGCCGAAGCGCGCGGTGGGCGCGAACAGGCCCAGCGGCTGGTAGCCCCAGGAGCCACCGAACGGATGCTCGGTGACCGGCATCAGTTCCACATGGGTGAAGCCCATGTCCGCCACATACGGAATCAGCCGGTCGGCCAGGCCATCCCAGTCCAGGTCCACGCCTTCGGCGTGCAGCCAGGAGCCTGCATGGATCTCGTAGATGCTCATCGGTGCATCGTGCGCCTGGCGCCGTGCGCGCGTGGCCATCCAGCCATCGTCGTTCCACTGGAAGGGCGCCGGGTCGGCCACGATGGAGGCGGTGCCCGGCGCCAGTTCCGCGCGCCGCGCCACCGGGTCGGCCTTGGCCGGCAATTCGTGTCCATGCGGCCCACGCAGCTGGTACTTGTAGTGCGCGCCGGGGCCGACGTCGGGAATGAACAGCTCCCACACCCCGGACTGATGACGCAGCCGCATCGGGTGGCGCCGCGCATCCCAGCTGTTGAAGTCGCCCACCACCGCCACCCGCGAGGCATTGGGCGCCCACACCGCAAAGCGCGTGCCGCGCACGCCATCCACATCCACCACGTTCGCACCCAGTGCATCGGCGAGTTGCAGGTGGTGGCCTTCGCTGATCAGGTGCAGGTCGAAGTCGCTGAGCTGCGGGCCGAAGGCGTACGGGTCGGCGGTCTCCTGCTCGCCACCGGGCCAGCCGATGCGCAGGCGGTAGCTCCCCTGCGCAGGGAGTTCGCCGGCAAACAGGCCTGGCTCCGGCCCGGCTTCCAGGGCGATCGTCTGGCCGTCGTGCAGCACCGCACTGACGCGGTCGGCACCGGGCAGATAGGTTCGCAGCACCCGGCCGCTCCCGCTCGGGTGCGCGCCCAGCACGGCGAAGGCGTCGCCGTGGCGCGCCTCTGTCAGGGCGCGGATGACGCCGGGATCCCATCGATTACTCACTGCTGTCATGACTCCACTCATCAGGTATCTCCTGCACCGGCGCGTGCGCGCTGCAGGATGCGTCGCAAGCCTTCGATCGGCACCATCAACCAGCCAGGGCGGTTGGCCGCTTCGTAGCGCACTTCGTAGCAAGCCTTCTCCACCAGGAACAGCAAGGTGGCTGCGTTGAACGCCGCCGGCGCGATCCACGGGTGGGCGCTGGCGTCGAGCACGGCATGGTAAGCGTCCAGGAAGGCTTGTGTGGAGCGGCGACGGAATTGCACCAGGAATTCGTCCAGATGCGTGTCCACGCCGACACCGGCGCGGGCGGCGGTCCCCTCCTCGCCGCGGGCCGACACCTCGCTGGCGTAATCGAGCGAGCGCAGGAATCCGGCCACGTCGCGCAACGGGCTGGCCTTGGCGCGTCGCTCTGCCAGCGGTTTGGCCGGTTCGCCTTCGAAGTCGATCAGCACCACATCGTCGAAGGCCACCAGGATCTGCCCCAGGTGGAAATCGCCGTGCACTCGGGTCAGCAGCGAATCGGCCAGCACGCTGGGAGCTCGCGCGAGCAAGGCATCCAGCTGCGGGCGCTGCGCCAGGATGGCCTCCAGCGCTTCGCGCTCGGCCGGCTCCTCGCTGGCGGCCAGTCGCGCGTTGACCGTGCCCCACATCTCTTCCACCTGCCGCGCCACGCCCGCCACCACGTCGTTGGCAGTCGGCAGGTCGATCCGCTGCGGCGCGAAATCGGCATCGTCGGTGTCGCGTGACAACGCCTCGTGCAGCTCGGCCAGCCGCTTGCCCACCACGGCGGCGAAGGCGTCGTAGCCGGCGATGGCTTCGGCACGCGCCTCATCGGTCTGCGCGGTGGCGTATTCGTCGAAGCTGCGCGCCAGATGGTCCAGCGTCCAGCGCCAGGCATCGCCCTGGTTGCGGATGAAGCCCTGCAGCAGGGCAATGGTGGTCACCGTGCCCTGCCCGTCGATACGGCTCACGCTGCCCAGCAGTGGCGCGGCGTTGGCATAGCCCATCTCGGTGAGCCGGCGTCCGATCTCGATCTCCGGGTTGGCGCCGGTGGCCACATGCCGCAACAGCTTGAACACTGCCTTGTCGGCGACCACCAGCGAGCTATTGCTCTGTTCGGCCGACAGCCAGCGGATCTCTGGATCGTCCGGAATCTCCAGCGCGGCCAATGCCGGTGTGGATTCGAAACGCACCTGGCCCTGCTGGGCCTGATCCTCGCCATCGTGGAAATCCAGCGTCGCATCGCGGCGCAGCGCATCGATCACCCCGCGCACCATCGGCTTGAGCGCGAAGGCATCGGTGAGATAGCCCACCTCGCGGCCCTGGCGCACGCGTGCCAGAGCCAGCTGCTCGGCCAGCGTGCTGGGATGCTCGCGCTCCCATACGATGCCCACCGGCAGCATGTAGCACTCATGGCGGCCGTCCTCCAGCTCCACCGCCAGCTCTAGCAGGCTCATCGGCTCATCGCCGGGCAGCGGCGTACGGCGGGCGATGCGCACCGTGCGCAAGGCCTGGTCCTTGGCCGAGAACCAGCGCCGCGCCGACAGCCAAGCCGGCAGGATCTCGCCCTCCAGCGTGGGCAGGTGCGGCAGCAGCGCATTACTCTCGTCTGCATCGCTGCGCAGCACCAGCGTGCGGTAATCCGGCAACGGCACCGGGCTGGGCACGTGCCAGTCCGGCAAGGTGCCCTCGCTGACCAGCTGGAATGCATAGAAGCCGAACGGCGGCACGGTGAGCAGGTAGGTCAGCCGCCCGATCGGCGGGAAGCTGCCGCCGCCGATGATGTCCACCGGCACGCGGCCTTCGAACTCGGACAGATCCAGTTCCACTGCCTGCAGCGTATGCGACAGGTTGGCCACGCACAGCACGGTTTCGTCCTGGTAGCAGCGCAGATAGGCCAACATGCGGCGGTTGCCGGGATACAGGAAACGCAAGGTGCCGCGGCCGAAGGCCTGGTAGCGCTTACGCACGCTGAGCACGCGGCGGGTCCAGGTCAGCAGCGAATGCTGGTCGCGGATCTGTGCTTCGACATTCACCGCTTGGAAGCCATAGAGCGGATCCATCACCGGGGGCAGCACCAGCTGTGCGGGATCGGCGCGCGAGAAGCCGCCGTTACGGTCGATCGACCACTGCATCGGCGTGCGCACACCGTCGCGGTCGCCCAGATGGATGTTGTCGCCCATGCCGATCTCGTCGCCGTAGTACAGCACCGGTGTGCCGGGCATGGTCAGCAGCAACGAGGTCATCAGCTCGATGCGGCGGCGGTCGCGCTCCAGCAGCGGCGCCAGCCGGCGGCGAATCCCGAGGTTGATGCGGGCACGACGATCGGCGGCATAGGTCTGCCACAGATAATCGCGCTCGGAGTCGGTGACCATTTCCAGCGTCAGCTCATCGTGGTTGCGCAGGAAGATCGCCCACTGACAGCTCTCCGGGATCTCCGGGGTCTGGCGCATGATGTCGGTGATGGGGAAGCGGTCTTCGCGCGCGATCGCCATGTACATGCGCGGCATCAACGGGAAGTGGAATGCCATATGGCATTCGTCGGCGTTCTGCCCGAAGTACTGCTGGGTGTCCTCCGGCCACATGTTGGCCTCGGCCAGCAGCATGCGATCCGGGTACTCGGCATCCAGGGTGGCGCGGATCCTGCGCAGGATGGCGTGGGTTTCGGGCAGGTTTTCGTTGGAGGTGCCCGAACGCTCGATCAGGTACGGCACCGCGTCCAGACGCAGGCCATCCACGCCGCGATCCAGCCAGAAGCGCATCACCTCCAGCACTGCCTCCAGCACCTCGGGATTGTCGAAGTTCAGGTCCGGCTGATGCGAATAGAACCGGTGCCAGAAGTACTGCCCGGCCACCGGATCCCAGGTCCAGTTGGAGTTTTCGGTATCGCAGAAGATGATGCGCGTGCCTTCGTATTCCTGGTCGGTATCCGACCACACGTAGAAGTTGCGCTCCGGCGAACCGGCCGGCGCATGGCGTGCGCGCTGGAACCACGGATGCTGGTCCGAGGTGTGGTTGATCACCAGCTCGGTGACGATGCGGATGCCGCGCGCGTGCGCCTGCGCCACCAACTGCTCGAAATCGGCGATGGTGCCGTAGTCCGGATGCACCGCCATGTATTCGGCGATGTCGTAGCCGTCGTCGCGGCGTGGGCTGGGGTAGAACGGCAACAGCCAGATGGTGTCCACGCCGAGTTCGGCGATGTAGTCCAGCTTGGAGATCAATCCCGGGAAATCTCCGATGCCATCGTCGTTGGAGTCGAAGAACGACTTGACGTGCACCTGGTAGATGATGGCGTCCTTGTACCAGCGCTGGTCGGCGACGACCGCCGATTGCTCCGCATCGGCCTGTAACGCTGCAACTGCATTCATGCGACCTCTCCTGCGCGGATGCGCCATAACGCGAACGGCCGCGTCGCCTCCAGACGGATGTGCTGGTGTTTGCCCTGCCACATGAAGCGGTGCCCGTCCCATAGATCGTCCACCGCCACACTGGCGTGATCGGGCAGGCCCAGTTCCCACAAGGGGACTTCGATATCGGCGTCCTGCCCGGCATGTGGATCGAGATCGATCGCCACCAGCACCATGGTGCGGCTGCGCGACAGGTAGCCGGCATCCAGGAACTTGCCGAAATACAGGATCTGATCGTTGTGGGCCTGGTAGAAGCGCGTGCCCAGGTGCGACTGCAGTTCCGGGTGCATGCGACGCAGCTGGTTGAAGCGGGTGATCTCGTCCACGATGTCGCCCGGCGCACGTTCGGGCCAGGCGCGCAGCTGGAATTTCTCCGAGTCCAGATACTCTTCCTTGCCCGCCGCCAGCGGCGTGGCTTCGCACAGCTCGAAGCCCTGGTACATCCCCCACAGGCCGGACAGCGTGGTGGCCAGCGCAGCACGGATCAGGTGTCCATTGCGTCCGCTGGTCTGCAGGAAAAAGGGATTGATGTCCGGCGTATTGACGAAGAAGTGCGGGCGGAAGCACTCGCTCGGCACGCCCGCATTCAATTCCTGCAGGTACTCCTGCAGCTCGTGCTTGCGATTGCGCCAGGTGAAATAGGTGTAGGACTGCGAGAAACCGCACTTGGCCAGCCGGTACATCATCTTAGGCCGGGTGAAGGCCTCGGACAGGAACACCACGTCCGGACGGCGCCCACGCACGTCCGCGATCAGCCACTCCCAGAACGGAAACGGCTTGGTATGCGGGTTGTCCACGCGGAACAGGGTGACGCCCTCGTTGACCCAGAACAGCACCGCATCGCGCAAGGTGTTCCACAGCTCCGGCACCGCGCCACTGGCATAGAAATCGACATTGACGATGTCCTGGTACTTCTTCGGCGGATTCTCCGCATATGGAATCGAACCATCCGCGCGCCAGGTGAACCAGTCCTTGTGCTCCTTCAGCCAGGGATGATCCGGCGCGCACTGGATGGCGAAATCCAGCGCCACTTCCAGCCCGTGCCCACGCGCGGCCTGGATCAGGCGGCGAAAACCCGCCAGCCCACCAAGTTCGGCATGCACTTCGGTGTGCCCGCCGTCGCTGGCGCCGATTGCATAGGGGCTGCCCGGCTCGCCATCCACCGCAGTCACCGAGTTGTTGCGGCCCTTGCGGTTGTTCAACCCGATGGGATGGATCGGCGGCATGTACAGCACATCGAAGTTCATCGCACGGATATGCGCCAGCTTCCCGATCACATCGTCGAAGGTGCCGTGCCGCGTGACATCGCCGCTCTGCGAACGCGGGAACAACTCGTACCAGCTGGCGAAATGCGCCGCACGGCGCTCGGATTCCACCCGGAAGGTCACCGGATACTCGGAGCGGAACGGCTTGTCGTCGGCCTGCGCCATCGCCTGGGCAGTGTCCGGCTCCAGCACGATGGCCAACTGCTGCAGCGGCTCGCCATGCGCACCGATGCGGGCCAGGATGTCCTGCAGCTGCGTCGCCAATGCGCCATCACTGCGGGCCTGCGCCGCTTCGACCGCCGCAATGGCTTCCTGCACGTCCACCGGCAACACCGTATCGGCCGCACGCTTCTTTTCCAGGTCCGCATGCAGGGTGGCGAACACATCGCGCCACGCTTCCACACGGAATTCATAGGTGCCGATCCGTTCCAGCGGGAATTCCGCGCGCCAGCGATCGTTGCCCAGTGCGCGCATCGGCGCGCTGGCCCAGGTTTTGGCATCGGCAGCGCGCCACAGCACCGCCACCGCGATGCGGTCGTGGCCGTCGCAGAAGGCATCGGCTTCCACGCAGATGCGGTCGCCCACGCTGCGCTTGACCGGGAAGCGGCCATTGTCCACCGATGGCGTCACCGACTCGATGCAGACCCGCGGCCAGGTGGCAGCGGTCTGTGCCCGTGGGCGCATCCGCGGCACCGCCAGCACGTGCCGCGCCGGCACGCTGCGATAGACCCGCACTTCGCCCGGCTCCAGCGCTTCGAGCGTGGCGCCGGACAGCGTGCGCCCATCCTCGGCGACCAGTGCTTCCGCATCGCCCAGCAACCGCAGCAGGTCCGACGCAGGCACCGGCACCACGTGACGGGTATCGCCATTGATCAGCAGCAGGGACGGCAACCCACCCAGCGGCTCCACCGCCACGGCCGTGAGCCCGGTCGTCTCGCGCAGCAGCGGACGCAAGCGCAGGCCGGCACTGCCGCCAAGCGCACCGCCGGCACGCAGCGAGGGCGGCACCGCGTGCAGATGTGCCTCGTCCATCGACCAGGCACCACCAAAGGCCAGCGCCAGCTGCCAATGCTGCGCGGGCCCCGCGCCATGCTCGCCGTCGCGCAGCCCCAGTACCGCCACCACCTGCGACGCCAGTGCGCGCAGCGCCGTGTCTTCCTCGAAGAACCAGCTGCCGCGGCCATCCCACCACGCCAGCGAGGAAAACGCCGCGTCGAAGCCTGCGCCGGCCAGATGTTGCAAGGCCTCCAGGCCCAACCCTGGTGTCCATGCCGCAAACACCACTTCCGGCGCTTGCGCATGCACGCGTGCGATCAGCTCGCGCCAGCGCGATGCCGGCACCTGCTGAGGCTGCAGCAGCCGGAAGCCGCCCACGCCCTGCCCGGCCCAGTCCAGCAGGCGCGCGCTCCACCACTCCACCAACGCCGCGCCTTCCTGCGCGTAACCGAAACGGGCTTCGGCGACCTCCGGCGTCGCCCGCGGCTGGCGCGGGTCCGGCACTGCGGTGCTGCGCGCGCGGAACCACTGCGGGTTGTCGCGCACCACTGCGCTGGCACCGCCGACCTCATCCAGGCGCACATCGATCAGCAACGTCACGCCAGCCCGCCCTGTGGCCTGTACGGCCTCGCGCAGCGCCGGGTCGGGGGCCTGCGCCGGGCCCGCCGGATCGATCAGTCGACCCTCCGCATCGCGCGCAAACGGCGCTGCCATCACCACGTAATCGCAGCCGGCCTCACGCGCTGCCGCACAGCGCTGCTCCAGCCCGCCAGTCGCCGCATTGGGTTCGTCGAGAACGCAGATCCGCATGACGCCCCCTCAGCCGGCCACGGCGCGCATGCGCGCCGCAGTGTCGAGGAACGGGCCACACGCACCACGCCACATCCCTGCCATCGCCGCCACGCGACGCGTCGGACCAATACCCGCCCGGATCGCCCGCCGTCCGGTCGACGATGGGCCGCCCCCGCTTACCGTGATTGCACTCATGCGCGACTCCGCAACGATGGTTGACCGTTGCAGTCAAGCATCCCGGTTGCGAAGTCCGCGTGTCGGCCGAATTGACGGAAATCGAACAAAGGCGACGCCCCCCTGATGGGCAGCGTGTCCCTCATACTGCAGCTTCGGATTGGTGACGGTCGCAACCGTTCAAGGACACCGATGGCTGCCTGGCCACAGGCAAGGCCGCCTGCCTGCAATGCAGCGACGTGGTCCGAAACGATGACGGCACCTACGCGGCGACGCAATGACGATGCCTGTCTGCTATGCCGGCAGCCCCTATGCACCTTGGATCCGACACTGATCAGCGGGATTGGGAAACCGACAAAGCAAACAGTCAGGCGCCACAAGCCTGTACTTGTATGAGTCGTCGGCCGGTGGTCTGAGTCCGATGGCTGAGTGTCACTTCACCAGCCATGCTGCGGCGCCATCCGATGCACGGTCGTCTCGCGGTCTACGCCGCGATTCGCTGTCCTGCAGCGCTGTTGGCCGGCACCGCCGTTAACCGCCCCAGGCCCGCCGCAGGCACTCGCGCCTGCGGCGACGGCAGGCAGATCAGCACGCAGGGGCTCTTGGCGAGCGTTGCCTGCAGCGACGAGCGCCAGACGCCACGGCGGATGACGGCCTCGTGTTCGACCACCAGCACGTCGGCGCAGGCGCGCTTGAGCAGGCCGGCGATCTCCCGGCGCGGGTTGCCCACCGCCACATGGATACGCACGCGCAGGTCATCGTCGCCCAGTTGCAATGCCAGGTCGCTGAGCCAGTTGGAGGCGGCCGCTTCGGTCACCGGAGTGGCGTTGAACAGGCTGTCCATCAACAAGCCTTCGCCGATCTCCGGCATGACGTGCAACAAGTGCAGGTCCGCCCCGCGTCGGCGTGCCAGCGCCGCTGCGTCGCGCAGAGATTCCAGGTTGGTTTCGCGCCCGGTGACCCAGTAGGCGACATGGCCGCCCACGCTGCCATCGCGCGGGATCGCGTCGGCATAGGGCAAGGTCAGCATCGGCGTGGCCACCCGCTGCAGCACGCGTGCACGCAACGACACATGCAAGGGGCGCGGCAGGCCGGTGCGCTCGGAGGGCGGCATGATGAGCAAGGCGTCGTTGCGGCTGCGACAGAACGAGACGATGCCCGCTGCCGCCGGGCCGCTGGCCAGGGCACGCTCGCAGCCCGGGTAGTTGGAGGCTTCGGCGAAGAAGGCCTCCAGCGACTGCTGGGCCTGCGCGCGCTTGCCTTTGGCATGCACGTGCAGGATGGTCAGGCGGGCGCGCAGGCGGTCCACCAGCTGCGCCACGGTGGGAATGGCGGCATGGCAGGTCTCGGAGAAGTTGGTGGCGAAGATCAGATGGGTCGGCGTGGTCTGCATGGCGGTGTCCGTGGTCAGTAGATGAAGCCGTCGATGGGGCGCACTTCGCGCAGCGGGGCGCGTTGTCCCAGCATTTCGCGCAGGGTCAGTTCGATGCCGCGCGACAGCGCCGTCATCGGGGTGTCGTGCACGGTGTTCTCGAAGGGGTCTTCGATGGCGCTGCTGGCGCTGTCGATGGCGAGCAGGGTGAAACTGATCAGCACCGAGGCGATCGGCATGGCCAGGCCCATGCCGGCGATCAAGCCCAGCGGCACCAGCCAGCAATACATGTTCACCAGCGTCCTGGGCAGCGACGAGAACTGCCGCGGCAGCGGCGTGTTCTTGATGCGCTCGCAGGCGCCCTGGATATTGGCCAGCGTGGTGAGGTTGGCATCCAGCGAGGACCAGCGCAGGCTGTCGAGCATGCCCCAGTCGCGCGCCTGTTGTAGATGCTGGCCCAGCCGCAAGGTCAGCGCGTTGGGAATGTTGGCGTAGCCGCGCAGCGCATCGGCACGCGATTGCCCGAGCAGGCCGGCCAGTTCCGGAAACGGGTTCTGCCGGCGCAGATGGCAGCGCAAGGCATGCACGAAGGCCACCTGGTGCACCACGATCTCTTCGCGCAGCGCCACCTGGCGTGCGTCATCGGGGTCCACATCCAGTGCGGTCAGGGCCTGGCGTGCGATGGCGCGCGAGGTGTTGACCAGCGAGCCCCAGAGTTGTCGCGCTTCCCACCAGCGGCCATAGGCCGCATTGGCGCGGAATGCCAGGAAGATGGTGAGCGCCGAGCCCAGTTGCGCCAGCGGCAAGGCCTCGATCGACAGCCAGCGCCAGTCGAAGAAGGTGTAGAGGATGGCCACGGCGCAGTCGAAGACCAGCAGCACCAGCAGGCGCTTGTAGGTCTTGGGCCAGATGCGCCGCAGCGGAAACGTATCGCGGGTGATCATGGTGAGGAGACAGCCAACGTGGGGTGGCTGCATTACACCCAGCCTCCACGCTTGTGTCTGCCATCCTTGCGCCAGCGTTGGACAGTGCGCAGGCGGCTCGAACGATGCGCACGGCCTATCTTTCGATAGGGTGAAATCCATCGGCGCCGCCACAATGCTGTGGGATGGACCACGATCAGGCGGGAGCGCCCTTGCAGGCAGGTAGACGGACAGGCGATGGATAGACTGAGGCTGCCATTCAAGTGGCGCGGACAGGTGGTCAAGCTCAATCGCGGGCCCACGCTGTGGGCGTCGCTGGTCATGCTCGTATCGCTGGTGTGTGCGGAGTGGTACTCGCATCTGGGCGTGTCGCTGGGGCTGCTCTACATCCTTCCGGTGGTCCTGGCCGCCACCGTGCTGTCGCGGCGCGATATCGTCATCGCAGCGATCGCCTGCGCGGTATTGCGCGGGCTGTTCGTCACCGAGGAAACGCTGGTCGAACAGGCGCTGCGCTTCTTCATGGCCACGATCGCCTATGCCGGCTGCGGCCTGCTGGTGGCCGAGATCAGCCGCACCCGCCGGGTGATCCTGTCGCACTACGTGCAGCTGCGGGCCGAACAACGCCTGCGCCGGCGGCTGGAGCGGCAGCTGCGCCTGCTGGCCGAGAGCAGCCCGGCCGCGCTGCTCACCGTGGCCGGCGATGGCCGCATCGTGGCGGCCAACCGCGCCGCGCACGAGATCCTGGAGATGGCCGAGGACGCTGCGCTGGAAGGTCGCGCCGTGCGCGATTTCCTGCCGCTGCTCGACGATGCGCTGAGCATGAGCGCCAACCTGGATGGCATGCGCACCTCGGCCAGCACCTGGGGCCACCGCGGCGATGGCAGCCGCTTCCCCGCCACCACCTGGTTCTCGGTCTACGAAGACAGCGAGGAGCGCCACCTGGCCGCCATCCTGGTCGACACCAGCGAGGAAGTGCGTGCGCGCGAATCGGCCCACTTCGACGACGTACTGAAGAACAACCGCCTGCTCGCCGGCGCGGTCTCGCACGAGATCCGCAACCTGTGTTCGGCCGCCGGCGTGGTCACCTCCAACCTGGCCCGGCACCCGGCCATCGGCGACGACCCGGACCTGGCCGCCCTGCGCAGCCTGGTGGCGGCCCTGATGGAGCTGGCCTCGTTCAACCTGCGCCGCCAGCTGCCCGACGAGGTGCACGAAACCCGGCTGCAGACACTGTGCAGCGAGCTGGATGTGATCATCCGCTCGGACTGGGACGACATCGATGGCCACCTGGAGATCCAGGTGCCCGCCGACTTCCCGTCGGTGCAGGGCGACCGCCACGCCTTGCTGCAGGTATTGCTGAACCTGGCGCGCAATTCCTTGCGTGCGGTGCAGGGCCTGCCACCGGCGCGCCGGCAACTGCACGTGAGCGCGCGCCTGGAGCAGGAGCGCGCCGTGCTGAGCGTGCGCGACACCGGCCCCGGCATCGCCGATCCCGGCCGGCTGTTCCAACCCTTCCGCAGCGATGCCGACGGCTCCGGCCTGGGCCTGTACATCTCGCGAGCGCTCATGACCAACCAGGGCGGCCTGCTGCGCCATGCACCCGGTGGCGAAGGCGCCTGCTTCGAACTGTATCTGCCATTGGCGCATGCCCCGCAACCGGAGCCATTGCATGGATGAGCAGCGGCGCGAACCGGTCCGCCTGTACCTGCTGGACGATCACACCCTGTTTCGCGAAGGCCTGCTGCGCCTGCTCGGCGCGGACCCGCGCTTCGACGTGGTTGGGCAATCCGGCACGCTTGCGCAGGCAGTCGTGCAGATCGCAGCGCTGGCGCCGGACGTGGTGATCCTCGACTACGACATGGGCGAGTACAACGCGCTGGACTACATGCAGCGCCAGGCCGAGCAACCGACACGGCCGGCCACCCTGGTGGTCACCGCCGGCCTGCCCGAGCGCGACGCGCTCGCGCTGATCCGGCTCGGCGTCTCCGGCATCTGCCGCAAGGACGTCTCCACCGACGAACTGATCGCCAGCATCCACGCCGTAGCGATGGGCCGCGTGCTGATCGACCAACGCTATCTACAATCGCTGGTAGTGCAAAGCACGCAGGAAACCCGGCCCAGCTTCACCGACCGCGAACGCGAGGTGCTGCGTGGCCTGTTGCGCGGGCAATCCAACAAGCTGATCGCCCGCCAGCTCGGCAGCTCCGAAAGCGCGATCAAGGCCACGTTCCAGCAGCTGTTCAACAAGCTGGACGTGCGCTCGCGCAGCCAGCTGGTGATGGTGATCCTGCAGGACTACCGGGATCTGGTGTGAGGGCAGTGGCAGGCGGCAGGCGGCAGGCGGCAGGCGGCAGGCAATGGTCGCGCCAGCAGAGCTTCAATGGCGGCACTCACTGCCGCACTACTCGCACCGCCCCTGCCAGCAGCGGAAACACTACGCGTCGCGCCAGGGCGGAGAGCATAAGCACAGACATGGCGCAGCGGCTATGCCTGGCGACACCATGACTTCCGGCAGCGGCGTTGTGCGGTCACCAACCGCCATGGAGCCGGGACCGGATAGCGGCGCTGGAAGTGCTTGCTAGGGTGAACGTGGCGACGCGAAACGATCTGCAGAGACATGTCAGCTGACTCCGCAAGCGAACCAGGCGCCGCGATCAGGAGCGATCAGGGTTGCTCGCCGTAGCGCTGCTTCGACCACTGATCGATGACCAGCCCCACATCGGGACAGGTCGACCTCGCCGCAGCCACGATGTCCTCGCCTGTGCGGGGGCAGACAATGCCAAGCTCGGCCTCTAGCCATGCGCGCAATCCGGCGGCGGAATCGGGGTCCGCCGGCGGCTGGCTCAGATCGTCGAAGCCGAGTTCGTCGTAGCCGATTCCAAACAGGCCGAGGAACTCGCGGAAATTCCTCGCCAGAACGGTGTTTTCGCACCCCTCAGACCCCAGATGCACAACCGGCACGGCACTCGCATCCAGACTGTCGCGCAGCCAGAACGCCAGGATCGAACCGTCCGGCCCCGCGCCGAAGTAGGCGAACTGCGACGCCATCAGCGCATCCCCATCGAACCAGGACTGCACGCCGCCGAAGTCGTCCGGCCTGATCTTCATGCAACCGCTGATCGGATAGCCGGTCCTGTCCAGATAGTCGCACAGCATGCGCAGCTCCACGGGCAATACCGTGCCTGCGGGCACGTGCGCGGCGATGCGTTCGAACTTGGTCATCTTTGACAACCCTCCAATTGCATGCGAACGACCTGCCCGATCCTCGCTGGCGTGCCGATGATCGTCAATCTGCAGGGTGCGTGCCTGGCATCGGTAGACAGCCTGTGCCCAGCGGTCGGGTTGGCAATGCACGTGATCGGATGGCCGGCCAGCCTGTGCAGCGGTTTTTTGCAAAGCTCAAGCGTCGAAGTAGTCCGGGTAATATCGCGGACTGATGCAATGTCTGTTGTCGACTGGCGGATCGATCGGCTTGAGACCCAACTGCCTCAGGAGCGGCTCGAGACGCAGCGCATGCGCGACGTTGGCGTCGGTCACCGCATAACCATCCGCCACAGAGAAGCGCACCTCATCTGCATTGCACCAGACGAACACCGGCCCGCCCTGTATCTGCTGCCATCCCGGCTGCTCGACAAGCGAGCCGGGAATCAACGAAACGAATGCGGCAAATACATCACCCGGGTAGGCGCGCCCCACTTCCGGCTGTGGCGGCGCCACATCATGCTGCACCGTCGCGATGCCCAAACTTACGAGCGCGCGCTCCAGCATCTGCAGCGACGGATAGCCGAACGCAGCAAGCAGGCGGTCACCGTCATTGGCATGCCCACCCACCGCCCTGACGAGCCGAAACACACCCAAGCGCCTTGCCCAGGCGCGCAACTGCACCTCGGAGTGCTCTTCAAACAACCAATCTGACCAACGGTCCATACGGTGCTCGCTGCCTTGAATCGGTTCACTAGCTGCCTATGCAGACAACGCGGATGGGCACCGTGTCGTTCCAGCGACGGAATGTCGAGTTTATAGCGGAGGCGGAAGCCAAACTGCAGTGTTGCGGGACACGGAATGGGAGCGCGCTCAAGGCAGACGCGGGTCTTGAACGCTGCGTCGAGCGAGTGCCAGCCGATCTCGGTGGGTGGCGGTACCGTGGCGCGTTTGCGTGCTGACGTGGAACGGGATGGGGATCCACGCATGGCAAGGTATTCCTTGACGCAGTTCGCGCCGCCCGTGTAGCCAGTCGCACAACCTTCTTGAGTCAGATACGCTTGCGAGAGTTCCGGCCCACGCACCGAGCGGGCTCGCGTGACGGACGGTTCCGATGATCAACATCGTAAGCAGCCAACACGCACAAGGAACGATGGGTATGGGCGCCAACCACCGAAAGGCTTATGTCGCGTGCACTGGGTTGCTTTGCGCCTTGGTTGCAGGGTGTGCCTCGCCCGGATCCGCCATCGCATCCCAAGGTAAGCATCCGGGCCAGTCCACTGCAAAGTCTCCGGCTGTCTCTTGTCCTTCCAAGGATTTCGACACGTTTCTTAAGCGTTATGCGGATTCTACTGACGACAGCGTGCGTCTCCAGTTCACTGACGACCCGCTGGAGTACGAGGTTCCAACATATACCGTAGAGGATATGACTGAGTCGTCTCCTCTTACGCACATTTCCCGAATTGCGGGCCCGCCGCGCTTCGATCTATTCAACTATCGCTACTTCAGAAAGGAGAATGTTTTCGATCACATAGAGCCTGGTGAAGAAAACCCTGAACCGGAGGGGGATACTGGTTTCCCGTTTAGTATTGAAGCGGATTCAGAAGGCACTAGGACTGTGTATTTTGGTATGGAATACGAAGTTGACTCATATGTTTTTAAGCGCAGCAACGGTTGTTGGCGCATGACGCGCGTAATTAACCTGAGAGATTGACAAGGAGTAGGCACATGGCTGGACAGGAAGCGACGCCGGAGATCCCCTACCGACTGATGCAACTCGAATGGGATAAGAGGCGTGAGTATTACAACGAGGCTGTCGACAACTTCGACGATTTGGTCACACACCATCCATATGGCAACCGCGGAGCCCGTCTGGAGAACGGCGCCGTCGTAGGTGGTGAGCGAGGCCGGACACTCGGTGTCATTGGAGGCGAATTCCAGGAGATCGAGATTTCAGAACCTGGAAGAACTCATGGCCTACGAGCGGATCAAGTCTTGCTAAAGAAGGATTTCCTTCTTGAAGATTCCAGGCTTCCACCTGGACCTGCTTCCAGAGCGCTGGATGTCCCCTCGCCAGTTGCTGGTGTAGTAGGTACTGTCGATGCACGACAGGGACTGGTCGATGTGCTTGATCGAGAGGGCGGCGATGTCATCCTCCGTGTCCGCCATATGTCCCCGCTCCATGTGCAGACTGGTGATCAGGTAGAGTACGGGCAGGCTCTGGGAGTTCAAGGTAAGCAGGCAACGCAGGCCGTTCATGTCCATATGGAAGTTGATACGCGTTACTACCAACACTACGAGAACTATGTTGGCGATCTCGTAAGTGGCCGCCTGTCGATCGATGAAGAGAGGCGGAATCGAGGTATCGAGCCCCGGCCGTTCGTCGATGATGGGACGATCAGGATCGGCGAATCGTCGGAAATGGTGCGGCAGGTGCAGCGCACATTGAATGCCGAAGGCTTTCGCGGTGCGGACAATCAGCTGCTGCAGGAAGATGGTGTCTACCGCCTCTCAATGCAGCCAGCGGTCATCAATTACCAACAGGCGCATGGTCTCTCTCAGACAGGAGATATCGATCCAGCTACATTGCAGAGCATTGCGCCGCGCACCTTTCCTCCGGAGCTGAATCGGGAAGATCACAACGCCCCACCGACCTACCGGAACATCCAGGGAGCAGCGCCCGGACAAGATCCGCTGCATCGGCAAGCCGAGGACGCCGTGCGCCGTCTCGAACAAGGCCTGGGTCGCGACTACGACGACAACAGTGCCCGGCTGGCAGCAAGCAGCGCCTGCCTGGCCAGAGAGAACGGGCTGGAAAGGATCGACCACATCGTGCTGAGCAAGCAGACAGCTTCTGTCGCTCAGGGCGAGAATGTATTTGTCGTCCAGGGCGCCCTGGATGATCCAGCCCACAGAAGGGCACACATGAAGACCGCCGACGCGATTGCGCAGCCGGTCGAGCAGTCGCTGAGTCAGTTGCAAGCACTCGGCGAAACGCAGCGGCAGCAACAACAAGTGCAGCAGCTACAGGATCAGCAACAGCCTAAGCAGTCCGTCGACCGTCATCATCGCCTGGCATGACGGCAGTTGGGTCTGCGAGCACCCGTACTTTCGTCAACTGCACACACCATCCGAATCTGCGTTCGCCACGCTGACGACCAGCTCGCCGTTGCGCATGCGGATGTGGAGTTTGCTGCCGATGGTGAAGCCGAGTTGTTCCAGCCAGCGGCCGCGCAGGCGTAGCGTGGGGATGCGTTGTTCGCTGGCTGGGTAGTAGCCGTAGCCGACGGTGCAGTGTTGCGGGGCACGTGGGTGGCCCGGGCGGCGCGGCTTGCTGGGATCTGGGCGCGGCTCGGGGATGGGGGTGCGCTCGAGGTAGGGCCGCGGCGGGATCGAGGGATCGAGCGAGTGCCAGCCGATCTCGGTGGGTGGTGGCACCGTGGCGCGCTTGCGCGCTGGCTTGGGACTGGATGGGGATCGACGCATGGCAAAGCCCTCCTTGACGAACAGGCCCCGCCGCCGGGTGGCGACGGGATGTCGGGAGGTTAGAAACCGCAGAGAGCCGGCGGGCGTATTTCCCCGAAGGGTGTTGTATTAGCCGCCCTCCCGACGCAGGCATCGCGTCGGTTGTGCCCGCAAGATGCTGCAGGCACAAAAAACCCACCGGTTTGACGGAGGTGGGTACCGCTCTCTGAGGAGTTTCTACGCTCCTTGCCGAAAAGACTGCTACGCGCTGCGTGACATGTCAACTGGCTGATGCTGGCAATCTGGCAAGCGTTGATGGAAGATCTTGCCTGCCGTTTGAAGCAGCAGAGCCAGGGTTGGATCGGAGAAGGCAGAGTGCTACCGCGAGCGCACTCATTGCTCCTCTATTGGAGCAATGACCAAAACGGTCGAGAAGAGTGCGTTGATGGCATCAAGATCGATGGAGGCAGGCCATGAAATGGGGCCCTGGAAGCGTAGAGCCTGTGAATACCAAGCAGGCAAGAACAGGAAGGAATTTCTTTTCCCTGTTATTGCTGCTCCTTGCAGTGGGACTTCAGGGCGCGTGCGCCGATCCAAAGAAGGATTCCACCACCTCATCCGCATCAGCACCGGTCAGCGTGCAGGAGCCGATCGCGGGCGATCACTCGCAGCCAAACAAGCCCGGCATTAGCTCTCAAGAGCTGGAATCCCGGTTGCTGAAGTTTGTCGATGGATTCAAGTCACCGGCCGACATGAATTATCGGCGGCTGGAGGTCGCGCTGGGTACAAGGTTCGCGGGCACCTCGGACTCCCTGCATCCTTTCTATGTCATGAACGATATCTCCCTCAGCGACGGGTACACCTTTTACGCAAGCCATGTCCCCGCGGAAAAAATCTTCTCAAGTATGGAGGTCGCCGTCGGTCTGCCCGAACGTATCGACCCAACGCGCACGCCTACCTCACGTTGTGTTTGGGATGCAACAACGCTGTCACGGAAACTGGAGGAGATTGGGTACAAGCGTGGTGGGCAAAGGCCTTTCCAGGGAGGATGGCTGCGCCAGCATTGGCGCCCGCTAAACAACGGTACGCAAGGCTTCTCCGTCGCGTTGCTGATCTACCGGACCAGCCAGGACAGTGGTTCGCGCGAATGCGCTTACGGCATGCAGATCGATGGGGGCAAATCATGATACGTGTCGATCCAAGAATCGAACCTCTGCTGGGACGCATGGCAAACGATCCGCGCCTTCCCCAAGAGGCCGAGTCCAGTATTCGTCAAGCGCTATCAGAATCACCCTACCCATCGAACTTGCTTGGTAATGCGATAGAGAAGGGGCAGATCGGATCGATTGCGGTCTCGCATGGCCAGAACAACGGCGGCCATTTCCAGGATGGCAAGAATGGGGAGCGCCGGCACGCTCAACATCAGCGCTGCAGCGTTCAGCGACTTCACCGGCGCGCAGCGGATTGACTACATCACCGAAGTACTCGGGCATGAGACGATGCATGGCGTGTTGGCAGAACACCGCGCTCAGGCACTGGCAGAGTTCGCAAAGACAATGAGCAGCCGGCTGCAGGAGGCGCACGAGAATCGCGAAGGTCAGGTCGACCTTACCGGGCCAACACGCGTCTATCTGGATAGCACTCGGGAGGATGAGGCGCTCTCAGAGATTTCAGGCATGCGTGCGCTTCACGACCGCATCAAGCATCAGAACCCTGGGATGCCTGATGCAATGGTCGAACTTCGGCTACTCCAGCGCTCGACCACGCGTTGTGTGGACAGAGGGGGTGCTCCACCGCAGTTTGCCAACGGACTGACATATGAAGAGCTAACGACGCGCCCGTTCTCACGTAATGATGCGCTGACAAAGTCGGTGGAACAGTGCTTCTACGACGGTCGCGGCACGCTAGGACCTCATGGCGACTCCGATTACCGGAATTACTATGGCGTCAACCCGATCAGCCACATCGCGCAGAGCTACGCGCATCTGGCACATGACCGCAAGCCGCCAGAGGTCCGCATCGATCTCAAATCGCTGGGACTGGACCCCAGACAGCTGGAGCGCAATGGGCTGGAACTGGGACCAGCAAAGACCTTCAACATCGTTGACCTTGGCAAGGATGGCTATGGCATGGTCCAGCTCAAGGACACTGGCGCACGCGGCGTCAGTTCTCCCAATCTTGCGGCACCGAATGAGCCAAGGCGCGCACTGACGCCTGCAGAGGCGGGGCACCCGGACCACGCCATGCATCAGCAGATCCGGAGCAAGGTAGAGCAGCTGGATGCCGCCAATGGCCGAACGTTCGACGCTACCAGTGAGCGGATGACCGCGAGTCTGCTGACGCTAGCCAAAGACAATGGGCTAACCCGGGTGGATCACGTGCTGCTCAGCGAAAAAACCAGAGACTCGCCTGCTGCGCAGACCCTGTTTGTAGTACAAGGCGATCCAAAGGATCCGGCCATGCTGCGCGCCCATATGCCGACGGCTGATGCAGCGCAGCGGCCTGTTCAAGAGAGCTTTACGCAACTGGAATCTGTCAACCAGCGCTTAGCGCAAGAGCGCACGCAAGAGCTGGCGATGGAACAGCAGCGCTCACAGGAGCAACAACAGCGCGGCCCCGTTCCGTCACTTTGAGGCGATGACGTGCCCGCACTTATCAAACGGTTGGCAGACCCTCGCGCTAGACAAGGAACGGGGGCTGACGCTGAAGTTTCCCCACATTTCTTCCTGCAAGATCAAGCACTTGGTGCGCCAGGATGTGGAAGAAGGTGCGCGCATGGGGCACGCTTCAAGGTGACTAAGCCAGAGAAGAGTGCCGACCATGCGCGCCAGCGAAGTATTGCAGAAGTGCCTGTCTAACTCACTCTCTGGGATGCATGCATTACGCCAACGCACCTTGCTGCGCGCGGTTGAAGCGCTTGTGCACGGAGGCCGGCTGACGCTGATCGACATCGCACGCGCATGGCCCGGGGCGACGCGAGTACGTGCGCCGCTCAAGGCATGCGACCGCCTGCTGTGCAATCGCGCGTTATACGCCGAGCGATCCGTGATCGAGCGGGACATGGCGCATTGGCTGTTGCGCGGGATGCAGCCGGTGATCGTGATCGACTGGAGCGATCTGAAGCCGGACAAGTCGTGGTGCCTGCTACGCGCCGCCCTGCCGATCGGTGGGCGCACGCTCACCTTGCTGGACATGGTGGTTGCTGGGGAACAGCAGGGCTCGCCCGGCGCGGAGAAGCGTTTTCTGCAGCAACTTCGCGCACTGATTCCAGACGATGTGCGTCCGATCCTGGTCACGGACGCCGGATTCCGCACGCCATGGTTTCGCGCGGTGTCGGCGATGGGCTGGGATTGGGTCGGGCGTCTGCGTGGTCGCACGCAGGTCAAACCGCAAGACGTACCCGATGATGCAGCGCAGTGGATCGATAGCCGACGCCTGCATGCGCTGGCGTCCAACCGCGCACACGAATTGCCACCGATGCAGGCCAATCGCAGCGATCCACTCGATTGCCGCCTGGTGCTCTACGCCAAGACACCGCAGGGACGGCAGCAACGCAATCGACGCTCACCGGCCAAGGTCTCGCGTACCTCATCGAGCCTGAAAGCAGCAGCGCGTGAGCGCGAGCCATGGCTGATCGTTGCCTCCCCGCAGCTGCAAGCGCCCAGCGCAAAGCAGTTGGTCAATCTGTACGCACGACGGATGCAGATCGAGCTGGCATTCCGTGATCTGAAGTCGCATCGCTACGGCCAGGCGATGGAAGACAGCATGACCCGTCGCGGTGAGCGGTTGCAGATCCTGTTGTTGCTCAACACGCTGGCCACCTTCGCCAGCTGGCTGGCAGGACCGGGCTGCGAAGCCACCGGTATCGCGCACTGGCTGTCGCCCCGCAACAGTCAGCGCAAGCTTTACTCGACACTGCGCATCGGCCGCGAGGCGCTGGTCAGACGCTGGCCCATGGAACCTGTCTCACGCTGGCTAGAGCGCTTGCGCACACTGCCCGACGCAGTGCGCGAGCAGATGACATTGGTGCTGTAAAACGTGGGGATACCTAAGCACCTGACCCCGTTCTCCTCTATTTGACGCTGCGCATCGGTCGCGAAGCGCTGGTCAGGCGCTGGCCGATGGAGCCTGTCTCACGCTGGCTAGAACGCTTGCGCACACTGCCCGACGCAGTGCATGAGCAGATGACGCTGGTGCCGTAAAAAGTGGGGATAACTAAGCACCTGCCCCCGTTTCTCCACGGCGTCACCGAACGTCAGTTGCATGGATGCCTCCTCACTCCGAACCGATAGTGTCGCGCATGTGTGGCACGTTATTAGAGGTTCCCTAGGGGGTTTTACTGTGAAAAAGATACTTGTAATACAATTCGATCTCTCTCTCTTTAAGGACAATTCCAAGTCTGCCTTCATCGAGCAATTCCTTAGCATTGCTTACGGCATTAGAAGCCAATTCAATCAACTTATTTTTATTTATTTTCGTCCTTTTATCATTTGAGAGGTTTGAAAATTCTCCATCCCAACTTGATGCTGGCAACTCGACCAGCCCTTTTATTTCTTTATCAAAAATAAAATGATGAAAAGGACCCTGCCATTTACCATCCTTGTGCCGCCCTCGATATAGCACACTTCCGTCGTGAATCAATGAGTTTCTAAGACCATATATAGCCTTTATCTCATCTAAATCAGAGATTCCACAAAAATAGTATAGAGCTTTTTTTACGCCAGAGGCGGCGCTGTTCGGATAAGGAGCCATATTCTCGTTTACGTAGACAGAGCCTACTTGATCTAAAATTGCAAAAGCACCGTAGATTGGACTGAATACGCTTGTATTGGTGATACCACTAGTCTGACCAATTTCTAAGATCATCTGCCCAATGACCGACCTTATATATCCATCCGCCAGGGGTTGGGAAAATATATTTCTAGATAAGTGGATTTGCGCCAATTCATGCAATGAAAGCTCTTCCAATTTCTTCGTGTGCATTTATTTTCTCTAGAAGCGATAATTTAAAGTAATTTTTTCACCAACGTCTACTGACTCACCAAGGGAACGGCAAGGGAACGGGATAAGATTAACTTATCAAGTGGACCTGGCAACGGTATTTTGGCACCGTTTTTTGTCCAGCTGGCTGGCAGCACTGGGACGCGAAGCCACCGGTATCGCCCAGTGGCTATCGCGACGCGACAGTACACGCAAACTCTATTCGACGCTGCGCATCGGTCGCGAGGCGCTGGCCGATGGAACCTGTAACGCTGGCTAGAACGCTTACGCGCACTGCCCGACGTAGTGCGCGAGCAGATGACGCTGGTGCCGTAAAAAACAGGGATGACTAAGAATCTAACTCCTTATTGGGGATCACAGGCAGTTGTTCAGACCTTCCTTTGCCGAGTCGCGAAGCGGTTTCGGCTTGAATTAATTCTTAGCCCTCACCACGCGATATAACCTGAAGACAGCGTTTTAAAACGCGAATCAAAAACAGTCTTTCCGCTATTTGGGAGGTTAGTGATGAGGAAGTCGATGCATTCTACAAGTCGCTGATTCACTACCCCTGCTTTCAAAACCGCCAAAGCTAAGCAAGCCTGCTCGCGAGCAATGTTTTTCTCAAGTTTTGATTGAAGTTCGTAATGAGTCAGAGCAGCCAAAGCATGCGGTGTAAGTTGGTCACCTAATAGCGCGATCATACGATCGTAGTAGGGCAAACCGCGCGGTGAAACGCCCCTGCAATAGTTTATCCCACGCCCGATCCTGCACATTAGGATTGTTTTGACAAACTTTGGTGCGAAATTTGGAAGTATGTCCTGTTGTCCACTAATGTATGAAGAGATACTGTCTGCAACCGGCGCCTCATGGTGAAAATTGTCCCACCCCTGATGCTTCTCTAACAATTGATCAAGCAAACCGTCAACAATGATAGCTCGTTCAGAATTTGAACGAAATGAATTACCACCGACTGATTGGAGAAACTGTTCACCAAGCTGATACTTCTCTCGATACAAGTTGGTATTGTAACCCTCTAGCGTGAGACCCAGCCTGTATTTGGTTTCATCACTACTGGCATTCCACACAGAGACTGCCAAAAGTGAAATATTTTTTCTAACTTGAGGGTCAGTATCGGAGGACACATATATTCCGAACATCGTGCGGAGAACATTTCCACAATGATGTGAGGCCAGCGCTCCGATTTTACTTGTGATCGACGCAATGTTTGCTTGGTCTAAAGGCTGTGTGTGATTCTTCAGATTTTGGATGAATGCTTGGACTTTCAGTGCAGCTTCGGTCGGGCGGTCGTTTAGGACGTCTTGAATGCAATTCTGCAGCCAGCCCAGTAGCTCAAACGCATTAATTGTATAGTTTGTCGGGTGCGAGATGCCAATGTCGTTCCTCATGTCGAGGATGTGCTTCAGCTTCTTGTGGGTAGTGTCGCTTATGAGTTCAAGTTTGCGGCATGTATCTAGCAGAACAGCATCCTTGACCGAGCGTAAATCTTCCTCTGACTGATAGAATTCTCGAGCCTTCCCACCGATCGCAGCGTCGTAGAAGATGTCCAACCCGTAGGAAATGGCCTTCTTATGGAGATCAAGTACCACCTCATTCCATATTGCATTTAACGAGTAGTCGAAAAGGCCGATGCCTGCACCAACCACAAATTTAGACAGATACCTTGCTCCATGCTTCACCTCTGCCGGAAGCGACTGAATATAGGCAGGAAGGTTTTGACTAATGATCGCGCGCTGATCTTGCGTGGCAATGATGTTGTCGTGAGGAAGGCCGATGCCCTTCAAAAAATCAACAATGATCTGAGCTTGGGGATCGACGAGGTCCATCGACGACTTAGGAACGAGGTCAGACATGTAGTCTCCAGTTACTAGATGGCGCAAGACTCGGCTCTTGGGGGGACTAAAGCCTGAATTAAGTCGGCCACAAAACGGCATCGGCTTGAATGAATTGTTAGGCTTCTGGGTCCCCACTTAGGGTTTATTACAGCGAAGTTCTTTACATTGACGTCAGCCTCCTCTTGCTCAGATAGTGCTTTGGTTTGGAAGAAGCCGTTAATAAATTGCGTGTATGTAGCCGCAATTTAAGCCCGGCGCAACCTGATCATCGCCGACTTCCGACCGTTGCAAATCACCACGAGCGTCCTGAAAATCAACGATTCTCAGCTACATCCCTCTGACGCCAGGTGTTATGCCGCACCCCAGTGCGGCCACAGTCAGTGCCACGATGCTCCATGCCTTGCTCAACATTGTTTCTTCCCCCTGAAGAAATGTATGGCTTTGCGGCTGCATTAAGTCCTGCGTGCCTTGATCCTCGCCGAGTTTTTGGATTGCGTCAATGCGGTTGCGCGACTGATCGTTGGCTTTGTCGGGTTTGCCCTCATCCGCCCTTCGGGCACCTTCTCCCGCGTGCGGGAGAAGGGATGGGTGAGTTTGGTTATGGGCTGGTTTTTGTCGTTGGCGCGGTGGTTGGGGTTGGCAGCGGCAGCATATTGTTGAGGCCGGTGATCTCTGCGACGTTGCCATCGGTGATGATGCGTAGCTGCGCGGCTTTCAGGTTTGCGGGGTTGGTTAGCGGCAGGCGTACCTGCGTGGTGATTGGCTGCAGATCGCGTGGTGCGGCGAGTGCCGGGAATGCGGCTCTTGCCAGCTCCTTGCCACGCGCATCTTCCAGCACCACAAACCCGGCCGGTGCGTCGGCGTGGCCGAGGCTGTGCACGGTGACCTCGATGGCATCGGCGGTCACGCGCATATCGCCGTGGCCGATGCCCAGGTCCGGGCGTAGTTCGACCGGGGTGGTGGCTGCGATGCGTTCGAGCTGCAGGATGGTGGTGCGGCCTGCGGGGAAGTCGATGTCGATGGCGGCGCTTTTCTCGAAGGCCACCTCGCGCGTGGTGCCGGTGCCGTCGATCTTGCCGTCGCCGTCGCGGTCCACGCCCTGGGTGATGCGCCATTGGCCCGAGGCGACGTTCCAGCCGGTCATGCTGGCGCGCTGGTTTTTATTCGATGTGTTGTAGGCGATGACGGTGAAGCGGTCTTGCCGGGGTGCGGGGATGGCGATGGCGACCTGGGTGGCGGCCTCCGGGTCATTGAAGCGCCAGCTCACGGTGTGGCCGGGGTAGGTCTGGTTGCGCTTGAGGGCCACGCCGCCCAGGCGTGCGCGTTGCAGGTTGACCGTGGGAGATTCCACGCGGTCGCTCCACCAGTGGCCTTCGGTGTTCATGTAGAAGTTCTGCAGTTTCTCGCGTGCCTCGCTACGGTAAATGGCGGCGAGATACTCCAGGTTGCCGGTTTGCTCCCAGGCCACGTGGTGCGGGAAGTCCGGGGCGCTGTCATCGTCTTTATTTGCGGCGTCGATGAGCTTGCCGCTCCAGTCGTTGCGCTTGCCCATGACGTCGAGAAAGTTTTCGTTGAGCAGCGACAGGCCGTTGGGGCCGCTGTTGGCCACGCGGTAGTCGATTGGCTTGAGATAGCGATCTTCGCCGGTGAAGCGGTAGGCGGCCCAGAAGGTATGCAAGGTGTCGGCGCCGCCGCTGCCTTCGAACAGTTCGCCGCCGCGGGTTTTGCCGGTTTGCCAGTTGATCTCGTTGGGCAGCGCCCAATTGCCCTTGGCGTTGGTGTAGGCGTGGGCGAGATAGCCGTCGGCCAACCCGGTGACGATGCGGCGGCTGTTGGGGTCGGCGTTATAGCCGCCCAGCAGGATGGCCGGGTGCACGATGGGAAAGGAGTACGGCTTTTGCCATTGCCAATTGGGCTCGCGGTAGACCTTGCGGCCGCCGAACCAGTTGCTGGCGAACAGCAGGTGGCCTTGCGGGTTGACCTGGATGACGTTATCGAAGGCCTTGACCGTCTGCATCAGGCGCTCGACGGTGCGCGGGTCACCCCAGTTGAGGTACAGCAGGGCGCTGTTGAGGTTGATGCCCTCTTCATACGCATGCAGCTCGTCGGTCTCAATGGTGGACAGGCCGTTGGTGAACATGCCGTTGCGGTAGTTGGCATCGGACAGCGCCAGCATGGAGGCATTGAGCATGTCCGGGTCCACACCCATCAGGGCGACGCCGGGCCATTGCTGCACCAGGTCCGAGTCATCCGAGATGCCGCCGCCGAAATCGCCGTAGGCCACCTGGCGCTGCTCGATCCACCAGCGGATATAGCGGCGGGTGGCGCTGAGGTCTTGCAGCTGCCAGAACGCCCAGGCGGGCACGCCCTTGGGCACGGTGGGCATCTCGACAGGCAGCTCGCCCTGGTTGGCGTAGCTGATGTCGTTCCAGTACTGGCGGCCGAGGGCGTGGTCCGGGTCGACGCGCAGCAGGTCGGTGATGTCCGCGTCCAGGCGCTTGTAGAGCAGCTGGCGCTTGGAGGTGGTGTGTTCTTCGACCAAAAAGCCCCAGTTGTCCTTGACCTGGTTGAAGCGGTCGGCGACGTGTTCGGTGATGGCCTCGGCGCGCGGCTTGAACACCAGCTGCAGCTGGGTGCCATCGAGCGCATTGGCATCGAAGCCGGGCGCGGCGGCGGCGATGCTGAGCATCAGGCTGTCGTTGCTGAGGATGCGGTCGCGCAGGTCCAGCCACAGCGTGCGCGCCTGGCCGGGAGTGACCGCGACCGAGACATCGATCATGTCGCGCGCGGGCCAGATGGGGTCCTTGATGCGGATGTTGAGCGGGATGCTGCCGTTGTGGGTGGCCGGCAGATTGAGCGCCGGCAGGGTGATGGCGATGCCGTCCAGGCCGTCGTGCATGTTCTCCCAGCCGTAAGACCAGCTGCGCATCAGCGCCTGGTCCGGCGGCGGGTCGCCCAGGCTGGAGGGCACCAGGATGTGCACGATGGGTTGCTGCGCGCTTGTGGCGGCCTTGTCGCTGGGGCGCTTGCGCGCCGGTGCCTTGGTGGGCAGCGCAATGACGGTCTGGCGCTCGCCAGGCGGGTAACGGCCGGCGATGACATCGCGCAGCGGTGCGAGGTTGTCGTAATCGGGCTGGATGTCGCTGCGCACGGTGTAGCTGAGTTGCGCGCTGCCTTTGGGCACATCGCCCGGCTGCACGTCATAGGCCCAGATTTCCTGGATGGGGGTTTCCTGCGCGGTGTTGGCGAATCTGAGCGTGCCGCCGCGGCGCTCTTCGAACTGGTCCACGCTGCGCACCACGCCTTGCTTGCGTTCGAACAGCGGCTGCGCTGGGGCATTGGGCGCGGCGTAGGTGGCCTGGCCGTAGGCGGCGCCGCGCAGTTCGATGCGGTTGAAGGGTTCGTCCGCCAGGCTGAGGTCCAGCGTATTGCCGCCTTCGACATAGGTGTTCCAGTCCGGCAGCTGGAAGTAGTCGTCGCGACCGGCCAAGCGCGAGCGGTTGTAGACGCCGGGCCAGGTGGTTTCGGCGATGCCGTCGGTGGCCTTCCACATCCACTGCTTGAGGTCGCGCGTGTCGGCGAACTCCACCTTGCGGATGCGGGTGACCGGCGCATCCAGCAGCGGCGGTGCGTGGCCGTTGTCCCAACCGAAGCGGTGCAGGAAGGCGGCGTGCTGCGCGTTGTTAGTGGGTGCTTCAGCGCTGGCGGGCTCCTGCAGGCGTGCCAGCGCGGCGGCGCCGCTGGCGTCGAGCATGCGGTCGTAGATGCGGATCTCGTCGAAGTCGCTGCCACGCAGGAAGTTGTAGCGGCTCTGCACCTGGTGCGGCGACATCACGCGGCCGGCCAGGCCGAACTGGTCGAGCGCGGCGTCGTAATCGAGCGAGCCGCCGTTGGCGCAAGGCGCGCCGCAGTCTGCGCGCGCGGCTTCCTTGCCGTCCACGTACAGGCGCACGCCGCGGGTTTCGTCCCAGGCGAAGGCGAGGTGGGTCCAGGCGCTGGCGGCGGGATTCTTGTCGAGCTTGAAGGAGACGCGGGTGCGCGCGAGGTTGGCATCGGTGACGAAGGCATCGAAGCCGTGGCCATTCCAGTCGATGCGCAGCCAGGCCATGTCCCAGCTGGTGTGGTCGGCGTAGCCGACGCGGAAGATCACGAACGGCGCTTCGCCGACCGGGTAACGCGAACGCCAGAAGAAACCGAGCGTGCCGCGCTGGGTGTAGAGGTTGCCGGGCGCATTCCACGACAGCACGCCGTCGTCGGCCCATTCGATGGCGTTGCCGCGTTTGCCGGTGGGTACCAGGGCGATCTTGTCGCGGAAGTTGGGGACCGCATCGCCGCGGGCCACGTCGGCCTCCAGGCTGCGATCGGCCGAGACCCGGAACAGCAACTCCGGAGCCGTGGAAGTGGCCGCACTTGCCGGCAGCGCGATCAGACACAACACACCCATCCAAACCTTCAGCACACGCACCTCGTCTATTTCAAAACCACTGCCGCACTGCAGGGGCGACAGACACTGCAACGTGCCACCGCAACGCGGCACGCGGCGCAAGCTTGGCGGCGAGCACGCGGGCCGGCATGTACGAGAGTACATGCCGTGCCTGCGTGCTGCGCGCGCCAGCCTGCGCCGCGTGCGGTGGTGCGATGGCTGCGTCCACTACAGCCCGTTTGCGGCCTTCCACTTGGGAATCTCGTCCTTCAACAACTTGTCCGGCCAGGTGCCGTGCCAGGCATAGCCCACACGGCGCTCGTTGGGCACCTGCATGTACTCGGTCAAGGCCTTGCCCTCACGATTGGCATACAGCGGACGTTGATTCTGCAGGTCGTAGAAGCGCGCCCACAAGGAGGCACCGGGTTGCGCGACCAGGATCACGTCCTTGCCGGTTTCCTGGGTGGGGTCGTCGATCTTCCTGGTGGCCACATCGCGCATGCGGTGGGTGTCGAACCAGGCACCGGCCGCCTGCACTGCGGTCTTGATCTTGGCCGAGGGGTTGGGCTGGCGCATCAAGAAGCGCACGATGCTGACCGACTCGCTCGAAGCCAGCGATGCCAGCTCGTACGCACGCGCCTTGGCCGGCTTGAGCGTGACCTCGTCGTACTGCGCGCCCCAGATGGTGAGCTTGCCGCCGATCTTGACCTGGGTGGCGAGGACGCATTCCACGCCCTTGGCCACCGCCTGGGTGGACTTAGCGCCGTGGCTGCCGCGCAGTTGCGCGCCGGTGTCGCCCTTGCCCTCGGCGATGTCCTGCAGCAGGTTGAGCACGCGCACCATCGCATCGTCGTTGTAGGTGATCTGATGGTGGTAGGACGACAGGTCCGGGTAGAACTGTGGCCAGCCGCCGTTGGCGTATTGCGCCTTGAGCAGATAGTCCACACCCCGGCGCGCGGCGGCGATGTACTTGGCGTTCTTCTCGTTCTTGAAGGCAGTGGCCAGGTATGTGATTTCGTACGTGGTCGCCTTGTTGTCGATGGTGGCGTCGTCCTTGCGGCCGGGCTTCTGCAGCTCGGCGATTTCCGCCGCACTGAAGGTGCGGGTGTAGTCGACGGCCACACCCTTGTAGTGCTTGGACCAGCCGCCCGACGCGGTCTGCAGCAGCAGCATGTTGTCGGCGATCTTGTCGGCCATGGCCGAGAGCGGAGCCAGCAGCAGCGCGCCGGTGAAGGCGAGAGTGGAGAACTTGATCATCAGAAGGGCTTCCAGTTGCCGAGGATGGTGGCGCGGTCCAGTGCGGCGGCCTGCGCGGCGGTGAGCTGGCGCGACCACTTCACGCGGCGCGACGGGTTGGCGCCGGCGCCGCTGCTCTGGTATTCGCTGTAGCGGGCAGTGGCTTCGTTGGCGGCGTTGCCCCAGTTGTTCCAACCTTCGGGCACGATGTGCTTGCCCAGCTGGCTGCTGATGAAGCTGACGCTGGCATACGGGCGCCACGGGCGGCCCAGGTGGACGCGCGAGACGCCGCTGGCGGCGGTGACGCGCGCATTACGGAACACGAAGCCACGGGCGGCTTCCTGCGGGGTGGAGGCGGCAGTGAGATAGCCATCGCCCAGCGAATGCAGCTGCACGTTTTCGAACAGCGCGGTGCCGGCGCCGAACACGAAGTCCACCGTGCCTTCGACATAGCAGTCGAGGAAGTACGACAGCTTGGCGCCGCGCAGGTACAGCGTGTCCTGGTAACCGAGGAAGCGCACGTTGCGGAACGCGGCGCGATCGCCATCCACGCGCACGGCCACCGCCTGGCCAACCGGGCCGGCGTGGTTGCCCAGGCTCAGCTGCTCGGCAGTGAAGTCGTTGCCGGCGATGATGACGCTGGACGAGCCCGAGGTGCCGTACTCCTTGCCGGTGGCCGGATTGATGCGCGAGGCATAGTTGTCGTAGGTGATGACGGTTTGCGTGGCACCGGCGCCGGTCAGCTTCAATGCGGGTGCATTGGCCGGAACCACGATCAGCTCCTGATACACACCGGCGCCCACCTTGATCTGCGCGCGTTTGCCGCCTTGCACGGCGGCATCGATGGCGGCCTGCACGGTGCGGTAGCCGGCATTGCCCTGCTTGGCCACGGTATAGACCGGGTCGGCAGCGAGGGCGATGCCACCGAGGGAGAGCCCCGCCGCCATGGCGGTGGCGGCAAGCGTACGTAACACGATCCTGCGATGCAGTTGCATGCGTTGCTCCTGTCAGAACTTGTAGCGCGCGCCGATGTAGTACTGACGCCCGGTCACGGTGTACTTGTCGGGCAGTTCCAGCGTGGAATCGACGTAGCGGCGGTCGGGGGTGTCGAGCAGGTTGATGGCCTCGAAGGTCAGCGACAGCTGGTCGCTGACCTTGTAGGACATGTTGAAATCGACGTTTTCAACACTGTATTTACCGGTGACATCGGCCGTGGCCAGGCGCCGACCGTCGAGGTCGTAGACGTCTTCCTGGGCCAGGATGTTGTTGATGTAGCCGTCGCGATAGCTGGTGGACACGCGCGCACTGAAGCGGCCGTCGTCGTAATAGACGGTGGCGTTGTAGGACTGCGGCGAGAGATTGAGCAGGTCGCGTTCGGTGGTGGTGGTGGTGATGCTGGTATTGCTGTTGCCGGCGGTGCTGAACAGGTAATCGATCTTGGAATCGACCTGGGTGTAGTTGAGCTGCACGCCGAAGTTGCGCCAGAACCCGGGCAGGAAATCGAAGGCCTGCTGATAGGTCAGCTCGAAGCCCCTGAGCGGGCCGCCGGGGGTATTGAAGTAGCTCTGGACGTTGAAGATGGTGTCCGGGGTGAAACCTGCGGGCAGCAGGTCCAGCGAATAGCCCATCGCCTCCCAGGTGGTGAGCACGCGGGTGCGCTGCACGTAGCTGTCGATGTCCTTGTAGAACACCGCCGCCGACAGCAGCGAGCCTTCGCGGAAATACCATTCGGCGCTGAGGTCGTAGTTCGTCGAGCGGAACGGATCGAGCTTGGGGTTGCCCAGGTTGATCGAGAAGAAGCGCCCGTCGTCGAAGTACTGGGTGGGGCCGCCGCTGACGCTGGGCGACAGATACGCCAGCGTTGGGCGCGCCATGGTCTTGGCCGCACCGAAGCGCAGCACCACCTCGTCGCTGACATCCCAGGACAGGTTCAACGAGGGCAGGATGTCGCGGTAGTTGTGGGTGACGGTGGTGGGCACCAGCAGGCGCTCGCCGGCAGCGGCGGTAGCGCTGGCCACGCCGAAGAACGACTGGCAGTTGGGCGAGATCGCACCGGCCACCGTGGCCGTACACGGCGCATAGCCGCTGGCGGCGATTTGCGTCTGCACATAGCGCACACCCAGGTTGCCGCGCAGCGCGCGGCCCAGCAGGTCGGTGTTGAAATCCAGCTGCAGGTAGGTGCCCAGGCTCTTTTCGTTGACGGCGAAGTTGTTGTTGGACGAGCCGAAGTGACCGACGTCGGCCATGCGGTAGTCACCGCCGGGCACACCGGTGTCGCAGTTGCAGTTGATGTTGAGCAGGTCGGCGACCTTCTGGAAATCCGGAATCACCCAGGTGGTGGGGAAGTTGCCGTTCAAGCTGCGGCCGAAACCGTCCAGTGTCTTGCTCAGATCGCCGACGCCCACCCCGGCCGGCAAGGCCTGCGACAGTCGGCCATAGGAGATGTTGCGCGACTCCGACGTGTCCATGTCGTAGTCCTTGTAGGCCAGGCCGGTGCGGAAGGTGAAGGTGGGATCGATGTTGAATTCCAGATCCACCTTGGCGGTGTCGAAGGTATTGCGCACCGACTGCGGGTTGAGCCGCACTTCGCTGATGTTGCTGCCGCGAGCGGTGCCGTTGCTGTTGACCGGCACCGCGCCGTAGCCCAGCCAGCGCCAGCTGTTGGTGTCGCCGGCGTCGAACGGGAAGCTCATGCTGGGGTAGTCGCCGCCACCGCGGCGGTCGAGCACGAAGCCGTCCAGGTTGGTGTTGTCGAAGCTCACCATCGAGAACTCGGGGCGTTCGTAATCCGAGGTCGAATGGCCGAGCAGCGCGTTGACGCGCACCTGATCGTTGAAGCGGTGCTGCAGGTCCAGGCTGAACTGCTTGAACTCGGTGGACTCTTCGATGTTGCTGGATTCGGTACGGAAGTCGACGTTGTCGAATACGCCGTAGGTGAGGCGGTTCTGCGCGTCCACCTGCGCCTGCCGCACCGCGATCTGGGTCTTGCCGCCGAAGTTGGCGGTGCGGTGCAGGTTGGCGCCGACCGAGTCCTCGCGCTGGTCCTTGTCCAGCTTGGAATACAGCATGTCGACGTTCAGCAGGGTGTCGTCGCTGAACTTGAACTGCAGCGCGCCGGTGACACCCAGCCGCTCCAGCTGGTGATCGGTGCGGATATAGCGCGGGTAACGCGGAATCCAGGCATCGGTGGCGGTTTCGTAGGCCTGGATGTTCTCCGGCGTATTGGCCGGGCGCGGGATGCCGGTACCGCAGGTGGTGGCGCTGATGCCGTAGCTGCCCCAGCCGTTGTTGCGGTCCTGGTTGGCCTGCGAGCCGACGCCGGCGCGGGTTTCGTTCGACAACGGGTTGCGCGGGGTCTGCGGGTTGTAGCCCACCGGCGAGCAGAAGCCGTAGGTGCCGTTGTTGGTGGCGGTGCTCTGGTTGGAGTTGCGGTAGTTGCCGTGCTCCCAGCGCACCGGGTTGTAGCCTTCCTCGCGCAGGTGGCGTTCGCTGTAGGACACCGACAGCAGGGCGCCCACACGGCCGTCGGCCCAGATGTTGCTGATCAGGCCGGAGAAACGCGGGTCGTTCTCGCGCGAGAGATCGTTGTAGCCGTACTGCGCGGAAGCGGCGGCCTCGAAACCATCGAAGTCGAACGGGCGCGAGCCGCGCAGGTCGACGGTGGCGCCCAGCGAGCCTTCGTCGGTCTGCGCCGACTGGGTCTTGCTGATGGTGACGCGGCTGAACAGTTCGGAGGCGAAGGTGTTGAAATCGAAACCGCGGCTGCGGTTGACGCCATCGCTGCCGCTGCCGGCAGTGGCCAGCGCTTCCAGCCCGTTGACGCGCACGCGGGTGAAGTCCGAGCCCAGGCCACGCACGGAGATCTGCTTGCCCTCGCCGCCTTCGCGATCGATCGACACGCCGGCGATGCGCTGCATCGATTCGGCCAGGTTCAGATCGGGGAACTTGCCGATGTCTTCGGCGTGGATGGCATCAACCTGCTCCACGCTGTAGCGCTTGGTGTCCAGCGACTGCTGCAGGCTTTCGCGATAGGTGGCCTTGACCTGCACGCGGTCCAGATCCACCGCATCGGTGGCCGCTGCCGGCGCGGTCTGCGCAACGGCGCTGGCCGCCTGCAGGGCCAGCACGATGGCGACCGACAGGCGGGCGGTGGACAAACGGGGGGCCGCCACACGGGCGGAATGGCGCGAACGGACATGCATGATGCGGCTCTCTCCATGGCACTGCTGCAATGACGCGCGCATGGCCTCCCCCGAGGCCACCGGTAACTGCATGACGCGGGCAGCGAACCTGCTGCGCGTCTGGCGAATGCGCGCGACGTGATGTGGGGCGCTCGAAACCTGTGCCCACCGCGCTGCCTGCGCACGTGGAATCGGGCGCAGGACGCAGACGCGATGGGGGATCGGAATGGGGCCCGCTGCGCATGCGCGCAGCGGGCGGACAACGGTCAGTACTTGTAACGCAGGCCCAGCAGGTACTGGCGACCGGTTTCGGCGTACTGCAGCGGCAGCTGGCCAGTGCGCGGCGAGGACACCCACTCGTCCTGGGCTTCGTTGGTGAGGTTGATGCCTTCCAGGCTCAGCTCCAGCTGCTTGCTGATCTTGTAGCGCAGCGAGGCATCGATCATGGTGGTGCCGGTCATGCCGTGCACGCCATCGACGTTGAAGCCGGCTTCCGCACCCGGTGCCTGGGTGAGGTAATCGTCGCGGTTGGTGGCCGAGATGCGGCCTGCGAAGGTATCGCCTTCGTAGAACAGCGTGGCATTCCACGACGAGCGCGACAGACCCAGCAGGTCGTTCTTCATCACCGGCGCGCCGGTGCTGGCCAGATACTGGATCTGCGAATCGACCCAGGTGTAGTTGAGCTGCACGCCCAGGTTGGCCCACTTGCCCGGCAGGAAGGTGAAAGGCTGGGTGTAGTTGGCTTCCACGCCCTTCAGTTCGCCGCCCGGGGTGTTGAGCGGGATGCTGAAGGCGAAGTCGTCGTTGACGCTGGCGCCGGTGCCGTCCAGCAACGAGGCCGGCAGGCCACTGCTGGAGTACGGGCGCACTTCGCGCGCTGTCTGGATGAAGCTTTCGATGTCCTTGTAGAACACGCCAACACCCAGCATCGCGCCTTCGTTGAAGTACCACTCCAGGCCGAGGTCGACGTTGGTGGCTTCGATCGGGTCCAGATCCGGGTTGCCGCCGGCCACGGTGCGCGCGCCGCCGGCCACCGCCACGGTGACGCCCGGGGTGAGGCTGCCCAGGCCGGGACGGCTCATGACCTTGGCCGCGCCCAGGCGCAGCAGCAGGTCCGGTGCCAGCTCGGCGACCAGGTTGAACGAGGGCAGCGTATTGCTGTACTTGCGGCCCACCGTGGTCAGCGCCGGTGCGTTGTTGATCAGCGCATAGCCGGTGGATTCCTGCTCGGTTTCCACATAGCGCACGCCGAAGTTACCCGACAGCGGAATGGAGCCCAGGTCGGTGGAGAACTCGCCCATCAACCACACGCCGCGATCCTTCTCTTCGACGCTGCGGCTGTTGTTGACGCGCGGCGCCACGGCGAAGGTACCGCTGTTGCTGTAGATGCCGAACTGGTTGGCCACCGCATCCAGGTTCGGTACCACCCAGTCCGCCGGGCTGCCGTTGATGCCCTTCAGGCCGGCCTGTTCGGTGAAGCTCACCGGCACGATCGGGGTACCGCCGGCGAAATTGGGCACGGCCAGTTCGTTGGCGCGGCGCAACTCGACCGTGTTGAAGCTGTAGTTCTTGGCCAGCACACCGCCCTTGAGGCGGAAGCCCGGGCTGATGTTCCAGTTGAAGTCGATCTGGCCGGTATCGAAATCGTTGTCCACCGACTGCGGACGCAGGCGGATTTCGGCCAGTTCCCAGCCATTGGGATCGGTCGGGTTGATGCCGTAGTTCAGCACCGGCGCGCGGCTGTTGCCGCGGTAGTCGTAGCTGTACCCATCGACATCGTACTTGTCCATGATGATGGTGGTCTGGATCGGGTTCTCGTGCGCCGAGCGCGAGGTACCCACCCGGGCATTCATGCTGAAGGCATCGTTGAAGCGATGCTCCACGTCGAAGCTGATCTGCCTGAACTCGGTGTTCCACTCGTCGTGGCGGTTTTCCGAGCGGATGTCGACGTTGTCGAACTCGCCGTAGACCAGCGCGTTGTTGCGGATCTCGCCATTGCGCACGATGGTGCCCGGCTTGCCGTCGCGCACCGGGCGACGCGGGGTGAGCCCGTCGCGGTTACGGCTGAAGGAGATCGCTTCGATATAGTGCTCGTCGCGCTTGGCATCGATCTTGGAATACAGCATGTCCAGCGACAGCGTGGTGCGGTCGGAGGGCTTCCATTGCAGTGCGCCGGTCACGCCCAGGCGCTGCTGGTCGTGGATCTGCTGGGTGTAGCGCGGGAAGCGCGGGTGATAGACATCGGCCGAGCGGGCGGCGGCGAACGGCGAGGCCGCGTTGAAGCCGCCGTTGCTGGTGCCGTTGGCCCAACGGCCGGTGTTGGCGCCTTCTTCCAGCACTTCGCGTTCGGTGAACGCCACCGAGAGCAGCGCGCCGAAGGTGTTGTCGGCCCAGGTATTGGCGATCAACGCGGCCACACGCGGGTTGGCCTTCTCGGCCATGGCGTTGTAGGCGGCCTGGCCGCTGGCGGCGAAAGTGAAGCCGTCGTAGTCGAACGGGCGCGCGGTGCGCAGATCGACGGTGGCGCCCAGCGAGCCTTCCTCCACATCGGCCGAGGCCGTCTTGCGCGCGATCAGCTGCGAGAACAGGTCCGAAGCGAACACATTGAAGTCGAAGCCGCGGCCGCGGTTGGTGCCGCCGCTCTGGTCGCCGGCGCCCACGGTGGTGAGCGCTTCCATGCCATTGATGCGCACGCGGGTGAACTCCGGGCCCAGGCCGCGCACCGAGATGGCGCGGCCTTCACCGGCTTCGCGGGTGATCACCACGCCGGGAATGCGCTGCAGCGACTCGGCCAGGTTGAGATCGGGGAACTTGCCGATGTCTTCAGCGACGATGGCATCGACCACGCCGGCTTCGCCGCGCTTGATGTCCAGGGCCTTTTCCACGCTGGCGCGGTAGCCGGTCACCGTAACGGTGTCCAGGTCCACGGCGGGCTCGGCAGGTGATTGGGCGGCGGTGTCTTGCGCGAGCGCGTGGCCGCTCAGCGCCAGGCCGATCGACAATGCCAGCAAGGTAACCGGTGTCTTCCGGCTGGTGGTCCGAAATTGCATGTCCTCCCCTCCCAAGGGTCCATGAACAATGTGAAATGTGGGGTGTGCGCGGCTAATGACACCGCTAGTCAAAAAGACGTTACCAGCTGAATCGCCGTTCAACATCTTGCAGCGCAGCAGAAATGCGTCCGGATTTCGCCGAAATGGTGCGAAGTCGGTCGCGGCATCCCGCATCATGGGTCTCGCCGGCTCCGATCTGCGGGGGCTAGAATGACACCGATGGTCATCGTTATGCATCACGGTCGCCTGGCCGTGACGCTTCACCCAGCCGAGGTATTGCCGCATGAGTCGAGCCCGCTTCCTGTGTTTTGGAGAGTTGCTGCTGCGCCTGGGAGCGCCCGGCCACGAACTGCTGCTGCAGCAACCGCGACTGGACGTGCACTGCGGTGGTGCAGAGGCCAACGTCGGCGTGTCGCTCGCGCACTTCGGCCACGAGGTGGCCATGGTGAGCACGGTCGCGGACAACCCGCTGGGTGCGGCGGTGCTGGGCGAACTACGCCGCCATGCGGTGGACACCCGCGACGTGCGGCGCGTGGATGGCCGCATGGGCTTGTACTTTTTGACCACCGGGGCGATCCACCGCCCCAGCGAAGTGGTCTACGACCGCGCCGATTCGGCGTTTGCGCTGGCGCCCGCCGATGCCTACGACTGGCCGCGCCTGCTCGAGGGCGCGCAGTGGCTGCACCTGTCGGGCGTGAGCCCGGCGCTGGGTGCGGAGGTGGCGCAGGCCACGCTGGCAGCCGCGCGCGCGGCGCGTGCGGCCGGGGTCAAGGTTTCCTTCGACGGCAATTACCGGCCCAAGCTGTGGCAACGCTGGCAGGGCGATGCGCGCGGCATCCTGCATCAGCTGTTCGCCTGTGCGGATGTGGTGTTCGCCGATTACCGCGACATCGGCGTGGTGCTGGGTGGCGAGTTCGCGCAGGACACGCTGGAAGCGCGCGTTGAAGCGGCTGCGCAACAGGCCTTCGCTGCCTTCCCGCAGCTGCAGCTGATGGCATGCACGCAACGCGTGGCGCATAACGTGGACCACCACAGCCTGGGCGCGATGCTGGTGCCGCGCGAAGGCGCCGTGGCGCGTGCGCCCAGCGAGGAACTGACCCCGATCATCGACCGTATCGGCGGTGGCGATGCGTTTGCGGCCGGCGTGCTGCACGGCCTGATCGAAGGCTGGCCGCTGGAAGACACGGTGCGCTTCGGCCTGGCCGCCGGTTGCCTGAAGCATTCGATTCCCGGCGATTTCAATCCACTGTCGGTGGCCGATGTGCAGGCCTGCGTGGGCGATGCGCGATTCGATGTGAAGCGCTGACGCGCTGGGATTGGGGAATCGGGATTGGGAAAGCGGCGCGTGCTGCGCGTGTCTCTCCCTTCTCCCCTCGGGAGAAGGTGCCCGAAGGGCGGATGAGGGTACGGAGGCCGCAGCTCTGCAGCCGCCTAGCGCGCGCGGCTGGTGCGGGGAATCCTCCTGGATAACGCAGACGTTGCGCCTCGGCGGGAACCACCACTCCCCCTCCCAGCCTGCGCCATGTCAGCGTATGGTCACACAGCTCGCCGTAGGACCGAGCACCGACACTTATGGAAACGGCCGGTATCTCTACCGGCCGTTCTCGAGTGCATCAGCGCGGAAACTCGCAGCGCCAGGCGCTCGCTCCTGCGAATCCCCAATCCCCAATCCCGGCAGTCAATCCAACTCGATGCAATCGAAGCTGACGTCCGTTGCCACATCGGCGTCGTAATCCACATCGGCGCGTTCGAAGCCGAACAGCTTGAGGAACTCGTGCTTGTAGCCGGCGTAGTCGGTGAGCTGGAACAGGTTTTCGGTGGTGACCTGCGGCCACAACGCCTTGCAGGCGTTCTGCACGTCGTCGCGCAGTTCCCAGTCGTCCAGGCGCAGGCGATTTTCGTCATCCACCTCGGCCGGCTGGCCGTCTTCGCGGTAGAGGCGTTCGCGGAACAGGCGGTCCAGCTGCTCGATGGTGCCTTCGTGCAGGCCCTTTTCCTTCATGATCTTGTAGACCATGGAGATGTACAGCGGCATCACCGGGATGGCCGCACTGGCCTGGGTCACCACCGATTTGAGCACGGCGACATTGGCACTGCCACCGCGCTTGGCCAGGCGCGCGTTCAGGCGCTGCGCGGTGTGGTCCAGATCCACCTTGGCCTTGCCGAGTGCGCCGTGCCAGTAGATCGGCCAGGTGATCTCGGTGCCGATGTAGCTGAAGGCCACGCTGCGCGCGCCATCGGCGAGCACACCCGCGCCGTCGAGCGCATCGATCCACAGTTCCCAGTCCTGCCCGCCCATCACGGTGACCGTGTCTTCGATCTCCTGTTCGGTAGCCGGCTCGATCGAGGCCTGGATGATGGTGTCCTTGTTGGTGTCGATCGCGGTGGCGGTATAGGTCTGGCCGATCGGCTTGAGCGCCGAGCGCTTCACTTCGCCGCTGCCCGGCAGCTTGCGTACCGGCGAGGCCAGCGAATACACCACCAGATCCACCTGGCCGCCCATCTCGGTCTTGATCAGCTCGATGACCTTGGCGCGCGCGGCGTCGGAGAACGCATCGCCGTTGATCGACCTGCTGTACAGGCCGGCGGCCTTGGCATGGCTATCGAACGCGGCGGAGTTGTACCAGCCGGCGGTACCGGCCTTGGTGGCGGTGCCGGGCTTTTCGAAGAACACGCCCAGCGTGTCGGCACCGAAGCCGAAGGCGGCGGTGATGCGCGAGGCCAGGCCGTAGCCGCTGGACGCGCCGATCACCAGCACCTTCTTCGGCCCGTCGTTGCGCACGCCGCGCGCGCGCGTGGCGGCGATCTGTTCGAGCACATTGCGCTCGCAACCAAGCGGATGCGTGGTCGTGCAGATGAAACCGCGCACTTTGGGATGGATGATCAACGTGGACTCCTGGTCGGCAAGATGCTGGCGGCATCTTAGTGCGTGTGGCGCGCGCGAAACAGCCTGATGCGCAACACACGCTGCTGTATGGATGCAGGGACAGGCCGCCGGCCGCGGCAGCGTTCGCACCACCATGGCCCAGCCACGCCGCCGGAAACAGCGACCCCAATCGAAGTCCGCCAGCGCCGGCTATGCTACGTTTTCGCCCTGCCGTGCCGTGCCTGGCCGCGCCTGTTGGCGATCGTCGAGGCCCCTTCCAGCTGTACGACCGGTGTTTGACTGCATGTCCCTTCGTAGCGAGCGCGTCACGCAACTTGGCTCGGTGCCACGGTTCCGCCTGGGCGCGTTGCTGGTGGAACCGGAACGGCTGGTGGTGATCGACGGCGGCCAGACCACCGCGCTGGAACCGCGCATGATGGAGGTGCTGATCGCGCTGGCCGAGCGCGCCGGCGAAGTGGTCAGTGCCGAGCAATTGCTGATCGAGGTCTGGCACGGCAGCTTCTACGGCGACAATCCGGTGCACAAGACCATCGCCCAGCTACGCCGCAAGCTCGGCGACGACAGCCGGCAGCCGCGCTTCATCGAAACCATCCGCAAGCGCGGGTACCGGCTGTTGCCGAAGGTGGTGTTTCCCGAGGACTATCGCGGCGCGCTGCCGGGCACGCAGAGTTGGAGCCACGGCAGCCCGTATGTGGGGCTGCAGGCGTTCGACCCGGCGCATGCGCAGGTGTTCTTCGGACGCAGCCATGCGATCGCCCAGGTCGCGGCGGCGCTGCGTGCGCAGTTGCACAGCCGGCGCGGGCTGGTGCTGCTCAGTGGCGCCAGCGGCTGCGGCAAGACCTCGTTGCTGCGCGCCGGCGTGGTGCCGCTGCTGACCCAGCCGGGCGGGCTGGATGGGTTGGAAGCGCTGGCGGTGGCGTCCTGCAACCTGGCGCAGTGCCGCGGCGGCGATGTGCTGGCCACCGTGGCGCGTGCGCTCGGTGACTGGGAACCGGGCCAGCGCGCGGTGTTTTCGCCGGCGCAGATGGCACGGCTGCCGGACTGGCTGCAGCATCCCGCTCCCTTGCATGCCGCCATTGCCGAGGCGATGCGTCACGCCGCGCCGGCACGCGAAGGCGCACCGGCACAGCGGCACCTGCTCCTGGTGATCGACCATGCCGAGGCGATGGTGGCCACGCCCGGCATCACCGATGCCGACCGCGCCGCGCTGGCTGCGGCCTTGCGGGCCCTGTGCGGCAGCGCGCACGTGGCGGTGCTGGTGCTGGCACGCAGCGACTTCTATCCGCGCCTGATCGATGCGGTGCCCGACATCGTCGAGCTCAAGCACGGCGATGGGCATGTGGACCTGCTGCCGCCGCGCGATGGCGAGATCGCCCAGATCATCCGCGTGCCCGCCGCAATGGCCGGGCTACGCTTCGAGCAGGACCGCGACAGCGCCAGCCACCTGGACGATGTACTGCGCGATGCCACCGCGCGCCAGCCCGACGCCCTGCCGCTGCTGCAGCACCTGTTGCATGCGCTGCATGCGCAACGCAGCGACGACGGCCTGCTCACCTTTGCGGCCTACCGCGCGCTGGGCGGGCTGGAAGGCGCACTGGCGCATCACGCCGAGCGCACCTTCGGCGCATTGCCGGCCGATGCACAGGCGGCGTTGGGCCAGGTGCTGACCCTGCTGAGCGTGATCCACCCCGACAGCGACGCAGTGACCGCGCGGCGTGCGCTGTGGTCGGCGCTGCCCGATGCAAGCGGCGCGCGCGCGCTGGTGGATGCCTTCGTACAGGCGCGCCTGTTCGTCAGCGAGCTGGTGGCCGGCGAGCCCGGGTTCGCGGTGGCGCACGAAGCGCTGCTGCGGCAGTGGCCGCGCGCCACCGAGTGGATCCATGAGAACCGCCGCCTGCTGCAGGCACGCAAGCGGCTGCAACTGGCCGCGCAACGCTGGGCAGCCGAGGGCAGGCGCAACGATCACCTGCTCAACAGCGGACGCCCGCTGAGCGAGGCGCGCGAGGCGGCACGGCGCATGCCGCAGGATCTGCAGGCCACCGAGCTGGCGTTCCTGCGGGCCTGCGAGCGTTCCCGGCAGCGCCGCAGCGGTCTGTATACCGCCGCTGCCGCGTTGCTGGTGATGCTGGCCAGCGCCTCGCTGCTGCTGGGATGGCGCGCACGGCAGGCACAGCAGGTGGCAGAAGAACGCCGCGACCAGGCCCAGCAGCTGGTGAGCTACATGCTGGGCGATCTGGCCGAGCAGTTGCGCACCGTGGGCAATCTCAAGCTGCTCGACAGCGTGGGCAGCCGTGCGCTGAGGTATCTGGAAGATCTGCCCAGCACGCGCATGCACACCGGCGATTTGATCAACCACGCACGCGCCCTGCGGACCACCGGCGAAGTGTTGATGAATCAGGGCAAGCTGGATGAGGCGCATGCGGCATTTACGCGGGCTGCCGCTGTCGCCGAACAGGCGCGTGCGCGTGCGCCCGATACAGTGGATGCATACGCAGAGACAGGCCAGACGGCGTATTGGCTGGGCAACATGGCCTACCGCACCAAGCGGTTCGCAGTGGCGCGAGCGCAATGGCAGCGGTACCTGGCTGCCAGCGAGTGGCTGGCCCGCAGCAAGCCGGACGATCCGCATTGGCAGCTGGAACTGTCCTACGCGCTGAACAACATGGGCATGCTTGCCACGACCCAGGGCGATACCTCCACGGCGATCGGCTTCTTTGCGCGTGACATCGCGCTCAAACGGGCGCTTACCGCGCGCAGTCCGGATAACGTATCGCTGCGCTACGAATTGGTCGACAGTCTGTCGGGACTGAGCCTGGCACAGGAGAACCAGGGATTGCTGGCACCTGCCGAGCAGGGCTACCGCGAGCAGATTGCGCTGCTGCGCGTGCTGGTGGGCAAGGATCCGCAGGCGCATGCCTGGCAGCGCCGCCTGGCCGGCGCGTTGCTTCGCGCCTCCAACCTGGCGCTGGCACGTGGCCGCCTGCAGCAGGCGCAAGCCGATGCGCAGGACAGCCTGCGCCTGCTGCAGCCATTGGCAGCGCTGCAGCCGGACAATCTCCCCTGGCAGCGCGATCTGGCGCACGCTTATGCACAGGCCGGCTGGGTCGCTGCGCTGGACGGGCACCCCGAGCAGGCCACGCAGCATCTGGCGCAGGCCCACCAGACGATGGCCGAGTTGCTCCAGCAGGCCGAGCCGCTGCCGGAATGGCAATGGCTGGACGCCATCATCGTGTTGCGCCAGCAGCGATTGCGCGCAACACACGCCGCGCCGGGCGCGCAGGATTTCGCTTCGATCATTGCGCGGCTGGATGGCTTGCACCGCGCCAAACCCGATGAAGTGCTCGGGCGTGCAGCATTGGCCCAGGCGCTGGTCTGGGATGGGGAACAGCGCGCTGCGACCGGCGATGACGCTGGCGCACGTGGCGCCTGGCTGCGCGCGGCGGCAGTGCTCGGCAGCGATGCAGTCAACAGCCGCGACAAGACCCTGCTCGACCCCTGGATCCATGCCCAGGTGCACCTGGGTCGACGCACCGCCGTTACGCAACAGCTCGGATGGCTGTATCAAGCGGGCTACCGCCACCCGGAGTTCGTCTCCCTCTATGCCCCGCTTTTCAAGGAAAAGGACAAGTCATGACTGAATTGATCACGAAGGAAAAAGGCAAGGCCAAGTCGACCGTGGTCGTCACCTTGACCGTGGCGCGCGTGGAATTCGGCGGCAATACCGGGAAAGGCGAGTACTTCTACAGCTTTTCGCCGGATCTTCTGCTGGTGGGCAAGGGACAGCAGGACGTGACCCTGCTATACCGCTTCGACGACGAGGTTCCCTATCAGTTCCGCATCCGCAGCCTGCTCAGTTCGGATGCGCATGACCAGATCAAGAAGCCGCACATTGCCGAGGACGGGCGCAGCGTCTCGGTCGTCAACCGCAACAACAAGGCGACCTTGATCTTCTTTACCGTGATCATCGAGGACGAAAAGCGCAAGCTGCTCTTCAGTTGCGACCCACAGGTCGGCAACGATCCGCAAATCTCGCCCAAATAAGAACGGCTGACAAAACGACTGCGCTCCCCGCCAGTCGGGCGCGGCCGGTGCTCGGGATCGGCGTGTACCACACGTACACTCCGGTTCCTGCGCGCCGTCCACACCCACCTGACGACCGCTCGCGACGTTCTGTCAGCCGCTCCAAGTCGACGCGGTATCTGCCTGACGGTTCTCCGCCAGGCAGCCTCCGCGACAGGCAGTGCGACAACAGGGCAACGCTTCTGTCGGTCGTTGCCAGGCAACTTCAGCAGGACATCACTCCGCGACCAGCTCGGGGTTTCGGCTGGAAGCAACACCTGGCCGGAGCCGGTCGGCGTGGTGACTGAAAGTGAGGTCATCTGACCGCGTGCCACTGCAGGGATCGAGACCATCGTCATCACCGCGACCCGTGTCTGTCACGCCCGGGGGGCACAGGCGCATCGGCATCGGGCGGACCGCGTGATCCAGCTGAAACGCGCGCCGGCCAGGCCCCCCTGCACCGCCGCTCGCCACGACCATCCATAGATCCCGGGTCGCGCTCGACCGTCTCACCCTAGGTCAGCAGCGCGGCCTGGGTCCAGCTGGCCGGCAATTCCGCCTGGGTGGGCGCCACCCAGGCGCTGGTGGACAGCACGACGATCAGCACAACGAGGACCCGGATCAGGCGCATGACGAACTCCGCAGCGGACCGGAGCGCCGCGCGTCCCCGAGCGGCTCCATCGGCCGCGCAAGGACCATCGTCCAGGGGCCGGGATGTGACCTGACGGCAACCTTACGGTTGTGGGCAGATTACTGCAGGGTGCCAAAAATCCTTGTAAAACAATCAGTTGTTTTTTGTCCAGGAAAACACAAGACGTCCCTGGCGGACGCCATCCGCCAGGGACTGCCGTTCAGCGCACGATCTTCTTGCAGTCGTTCAAGGTGCTGGTCGCGTTCTTCAGCGCGATCGCATGCCCTGACTGGCCCAGCTTGATCTTGCGAATTACCTCGGCCAGCGCAACGGCCCGTTCGTGAAGGGCTACAGCGCGTTCGGCGAGGACGGAACCCAGGCAGTGTTCGGCGAGAAGGGCTTCTTCGGCCTGCTCAAGACCGGCATGTACGTGGGCTACAAGCCGACCTTCACCATCACCACCAGCAAAGCGTCCTTCAGCAAGTTCTCCGAGAAGTTCAAGGCCTCGACCGGGCTGCGCATCGGGCCGTTCACCTTCGAGGCCGAGGGCGGCAGCGAGAAGGCCGGCTGGAGCCTGAGCGAGTCCGGGCAGAGCTTCACCGGGACCACGACCTCCGACCAGCCGCTGATCATCGGGATCGCGATCTCCAAGCTGCCGCCGGAGTGATCGATCGCACGTGGGCCGGCGCGCCTTGCGGGGCGTGCCGGCATTGCGCTGCGGCCCTGTCCCGCCGCCACTGCGAGAAGGTCGCCGCAGCGATCGTCGCGGTACCGCACGGCGCGGTACCGAGCGCCGGATGACCCACCCGCCCTACCGATCGCCTTACACTCGGCGGCTCCCCCGCTCCCGCCTCGTCTTCGATGATCATTTCCGCCGCTTCCGACTACCGCGCCGCTGCGCAAGCACGCTTGCCGCCCTTCCTGTTCCATTACATCGATGGCGGCGCGTACGCCGAGCACACCTTGCGGCGCAATGTGTCGGACCTGGCCGATATCGCGCTGCGCCAGCGGGTGCTGCGCAACATGTCCGACCTGAGCCTGAGCACCGAGCTGTTCGGCGAAACCCTGGCGATGCCGGTGGCGTTGGCACCGGTGGGGCTGACCGGCATGTACGCACGCCGCGGCGAAGTGCAGGCCGCCCGCGCGGCGGCGGCGCGCGGCATTGCGTTCACCCTGTCCACGGTGTCGGTCTGCCCGATCGAGGAAGTGGCGCCGGCGATCGAACGGCCGATGTGGTTCCAGCTGTACGTGTTGAAGGACCGCGGCTTCATGCGCAATGCGCTGGAGCGCGCCAAGGCGGCGGGTGTGACCACGCTGGTGTTCACCGTGGACATGCCCACGCCGGGCGCGCGCTACCGCGATGCGCATTCGGGCATGAGCGGGCCGAACGCCTCGCTGCGGCGCATGCTGCAGGCGGTGACGCACCCACGCTGGGCCTGGGATGTGGGCCTGCTCGGCAAGCCGCACGACCTGGGCAATATCTCGGCCTATCGTGGCAGCCCCACCGGACTGCAGGACTACATCGGCTGGCTGGCGGCCAATTTCGATCCGTCGATCTCGTGGAAGGATCTGGAGTGGATTCGCGAGTTCTGGACCGGACCGATGCTGATCAAGGGGATCCTGGACCCGGACGATGCCCGCGATGCGGTGCGCTTCGGTGCCGACGGCATCGTGGTCTCCAACCATGGTGGGCGCCAGCTGGACGGCGTGCTGTCCAGCGCGCGCGCGCTGCCGGCGATTGCCGATGCGGTGAAGGGGCAGCTGAAGATCCTGGCCGACTCGGGCATCCGCAGCGGTCTGGACGTGGTGCGCATGCTCGCGCTCGGCGCCGACGCGGTGTTGCTGGGCCGCGCTTTCGTCTACGCGCTGGCGGCGGGCGGGCAGGCCGGTGTGGAGAACCTGCTGACCCTGATCGAACGCGAGATGCGCGTGGCAATGACGCTGACCGGCGCACGCTCCATCGCCGAGATCAGCGGCGATACCTTGAGCCGGGTGACGCGCGAGGCGGCGGTGTCGCTTTGATTCGGGATTCGGCAGAGCATCGCGCATTCCGGCTGCGAAGTTTGCTGTCTGGGGAAGCCGTTAAACAGACGCAACCCATAGCACGATCGATGCCGCAGTCTGTGTAGCAGCGCGCCGAAGTGCGACCGGACCTTACCGGAAGGCCGTCGCGTGCAGGCACGCTCCTACGGGGTATGCGGTGCCATCAGGATGCCGTGTTCCCGGCAGCGCGCTCTGTGCCTGGCAGCTCGCCGGGCAGAGACTGCTTGCGCGTCAGTACGCTGGCCCAGGGGTGACTGCGCTGGCGCCTGGCACGCTGCCGGGCCTTGTCCATCGAAAATGCATCCGGCCCGGCGAGCTTGCCCAGCTCTTCCCAGCGCAGCGGCACCGCCACGGTGGCCTTCTCGCGCGCGCGCAGCGACCACGAACACACACTGGTATTGCCGCGCCCGTTGCGCAGCCAGTCGATAAAGATCACGCCTTCGCGCTTGGCCTTGCTCATGGTCGCCACATAGCGCTCCGGCGCCTGCGTGGCAAGCGCCTGCGCAAAGGCTTCGCAAAAATCGCGCGCCTGCTCCCAGCTCGCTGTGGGCACGATCGGCACCACCACGTGCAGGCCCTTGCCGCCAGACAGGCGCACCGCGCTTTCCAGCCCGGCTGCGCGCAGCTTGCTGCGGATCTCGCGCGCGGCAGCCACGACCTCCTTCCAGGCAACGCCGTCGCCGGGATCCAGATCGAACACCAGCCGGTCCGGGTACTCCGGGTCGTCGATGCGCGATCCCCATGGATGCAGCTCCAGCGTGTTCATCTGCACCAGCTCGAGCAGGCCGGCTACATCTTCGATGTACAGGTAGTCCTCCCTGCCGCTTTTCTGCCGGAGCGCAATCGCCTCGATATGCGCACCCAGCTGGCGGCCCTGATGCTTCTGAAAGAAGCAGTCGCCGCCGACGCCATCGGGGCAGCGCAGCAGCGACAGCGGCCGCCGTGCGATCTCTGCCAGCACCAGCGGCGCCACTGCGCGGTAGTACCCGGCCACATCGCCCTTGCTGATGCCCAAGGCGGGAAACACCACACGTTCGGGATGGGTGATGGTGACGCCATCGGTCGACGTGGATGTGGATATGGACCCGGCGGACCTGGATGCCTTCGCTTTGGCTGTCGCGATCGTCTTCGATGCCGTCGACCGTACGCGTTGGCTGGTGGTCCTGGTGGATGCTTCCACTGTCGTTCTGGAGGTCTGCTTCGTCGCCGCCTTGCGTGCGAGCGCGGTGGCCTTGGTCACGACACTGCTCCGACGTGCAGCACGCGGCTTGCCCGGCGCGACCCGGTCGCCTCCCAGCTCGTCGATCGGCTTGTCCTCGCGCAGGCGCTTGAATGCGGCCTGCCGCAGCAGGCCCTGACTGGCCCAGCCACGAAAGGCGACCTCGGCGATCAACACCGGCCGCACCCAACGTACATCGCGTGGTTGCCCGTGAACGTGCGCAGGCAGGGAAACGGTGGGGGTGTCGCTGTGCAGGGCCTGCAGTTGTGCGGTGATGTGCGCCAGCAACGCCGCATCGAAGCCGGTGCCGACACGGCCGACGTAGCGCAGCGACTGCCCATCCTTGTCGGCCAGCAGCAATGCGCCGAAGCCGCTGCGCGCGCCCTTCGGTTCGGTATAACCCACCACCACGAACTCGTCGCTGTCGGCGTGCTTGGTCTTGACCCAGTCCGCGCTGCGCCCGCCCTGATGGCGCGCATCGATCCGCTTGCTGACGATGCCCTCCCACCCTTTGCCGGCGCTGGCGGCGAACACGTCCGGGCCGCGCCCGATCACATGGTCGCTATAGGCCAGGATGCCCGGCGCCTCGCCCAGTAGCGCGCGCAGCAACTGCTTGCGTTGCAGCAGCGGTGTCTCGCGCAGATCCACGCCCGCCACGCCGAGCAGATCGAACACGATGTAGCGCAGCGTGCGCTGGGCACTGCCGTCGAGCGCCGCCTGCAATGCCGAAAAATCGCTGCGCCCCTGCTCATCCAGCACCACTAGCTCGCCATCCAGCCGCACATCGCGCACGGGCAACGCCCGGACCGCGTCGGCCACCTCGGAGAACCGGTCGGTCCAGGCCTGATCGTTACGCGAGCGCAACTGCACCTTGCCGTCGATCAGATCGGCCAGCACACGGTATCCGTCCCACTTGATCTCGTGCAGCCATGCATCGCCATCCGGCGCCTGGTCGCGCAACAGCGTCAGCTGCGCACGCAAGCCGCCAGGGCAGACGCGGTCGCGGGCGTTGTCCAGCGCCAGCACGCGGGCGTGCCAGCGTTGTTCGTCGGTCTTGTGCCCTGCAGGCCGCAGCGGTTCTGCCGTGTCCGCAGGGTGGAGCCCGCGGCGCCGGGCGACTGGCTTGCGCGCGGCCATCGGCTACCCGGCCTTGCGGCGCGGTGCGGATTTTGCCGCCGTCTTCTTGGCCGCCTTGCCTGCGGTCTTGCGGGTGGCCTTCTTCGTCGCCTTCTTGGTACCGGCCTTTTTCGCCGCCGGGGCGGAAGGCGCTGCACCGGCCTTCTTGGCTGGCGTGCGCGTGTTGGCCTGCAGGCTCTTCTGCAGCAGCGACATGAAATCCACCACGTTGGTGGTGGCGTCTTCCCGTTGCGGCGGCTCGCTGTCCACCCTGGTGGTGCCGCCTTTTTCCTGGATACGCTTGCGCAGGATCTTTTCCAGCTTGCCGCGGAATTCGTCGTGATAGTCCTCCGGCTGCCAGGTGCCGGACATCGACTCGATCAACTGCCTGGCCATTTCCTGCTCCTTGGGCGTGATGCGGTAGTCGCCCACCGCGCCGGCCGGCAGTTTGTAGTCCTGCGGGTCCACCACTTCCTGCTGGTAGCGCAGCAGCAGCAGGATCAAGGCATCGCCCTGCGGCATCACCGCGGCCAGGTATTCGCGGGTGCGAATGACCACCTTGGCGATGCCGACCTTGGCGGTGTCGCGCAAGGTTTCGCGCAGCAGCACGTAGCCTTTCTCCGCCTTCTTGCCCGGCACCAGGATGTAAGGCTTTTCGAAATAGCGTGGGTCGATGTCGGCGGCATCGACGAAGGTTTCCACCTCCACCGTCTCATGGCTTTCCGGTGCCGCCGAACGGATGTCCTGCTCCTCGACGATGACATAGCTGCCCTTGTCGTATTCGAATGCCTTGACGATCTCCTTCCAGGGCACCTCGTCGCCGGTCTCGGCATTGACGCGTTCGAAGCGGATGGGCTTCTTGTCGCGTGAGTCGAGCATGCGGAAATGCAGGTCGACCTTGCGCTCGCCGGACATCAGCGACACCGGCACGTTCAGCAGGCCAAAGGACAGCGTGCCGGTCCAGATCGGCCGCGCCATCAGTGCGCCGCCCCATGAATGGCCGCATCGGGAATATGGTCCAGCGCCAGCCAGGCGTCCTCGACAATGTTGCGCACATGTGCCCAGTCGAGCCGGGAGGCGCCGCGCATGCTTTCCCATTGCGCCGCCAACGCCTTTTCGCAGTACGCATCGGCGCCACGTGGCCAATCGGCGGCGTGGGTGATGCGCGCGAACGCGTAGGCCGGGCAGAGATCGCGCCAGGTCGGCCCGCCGCGGCGACGGCGGCGCTGATAATCGGCACGGCTGTAACAGCGGAAATCCTGCGCGATGCCCGCGGTCTCGTGCGCGGCCCGCCGGCGCGGCAACGGTGGCGATGACGTGGGATCGGCATGGGCACGGAACAGGCGTCGATCGGGGCGGCGATCCTGGGGGCGCATGGGTCTGCTCCACGGCAATGCATCGGGGGCCACAGGAGTAACGCCGGAACCGTGAGCCATGCGTGAGAAATCCGCATGCATTGCGCGATTTGCGTGCCCTTCACCGGCGCGACGGTGAACTGGGCGCCTGTCCAATCAGGAGTTCTGCCATGTCCCGCGACCCTCTTCGCGACCAGCCCGCACAGCCGGGCGAACAACGCGGCAAGCGCGATGCCGAGCACTACGAAGACCGGGGCGCGGGCGACGCGCCCGACACCCTGATTCCCGCCGACGACACCACCCCTGCCAAGACACCGGGCAGCAAGATGCCAGGCAGCGCGCCCTAGCGGCATCCGCGCGCTGCGGTGTGTGCGCCAATCACGGCACTTGCATCGCGGCGCACTTCGAGCGGACAGCAACGCCGGTGCCATACACGCCGTAGCCACCTGCCGTCTCGGAATGCCGCGCCGGGCGCGCCATCGCCTGAGATCCGGCGCCGGCCCTGCGTTCACACCCGGCCGGCTGCCTCCAGTTGCTGCATCTGCGCATCGCTGAACAAGCGCGAGCGCACCAGGAAGCGCACGCCTTCGCCATTTTCCAGCGAGAACATGCCGCCGCGCCCCGGCACCACATCGATGATCAGCTGGGTATGCTTCCAGTATGCGAACTGCGATGGGCTGATATAGAACGGCGCGCCGCCGATTTCGCCCAGCAGGACATCGCGGTCGCCGACGATGAAATCGCCCACCGCAAAGCACATCGGCGAGGAGCCGTCGCAGCATCCGCCGGATTGATGGAACAGCAGATCGCCGTGTCGCGCGCGCAGGGTGTCGATCAGCTGCAAGGCCGCCAGTGTCGCCATCACCTGCGCTGGTGGATCGCTCCGCGCTACGGTGTCGTGCATCGCGTTCTCCTGCGGCGGGCCCGGGGCGGCCCGGCACGCACGATACGCCTGTGCGCCGCAGCAGCGTGTCTAGGCGTGCGCGGTATGGGTCAGCCTGCACGCACGCCTGGGGTCGGCAGTGGCGGCGCGCCAGGGCGAGGACACTGCCGCGACAGCGCGCCGGCTCGCGCACGCATCGCTCCAGGTGCGCTGCACGCCGCACAGCCGATGCGGCTACCGATCCATGGTCGCGTTCGGTTTACACGGCGGCGACAAGCCAGTGCTTTACGCTTGCAGACCTCCTGGAAACGGACGCCATCCCATGACCCCACGCCTGTTGACCGCCATCGTGCTCGCGCTGCTGATGCAGGGCTGCAACGCATCGCAGCCTGCTGCCACCGCACAGGCCACCTCGCCTGCCGCGCCCACTGTCGCGGCCGCCGCACCGGCGCAGGTGGCGGCCACGCCAACCGCCAACCGCCCGCCGCTTCCGCTGGAAGCCTGCGCCCGCAATGCAGACGGGTTTGCCGCCTTCTTCGAAACCATCGTGAGCGATCCGGCAGTGCGGGCCGCCTACAGCGCTCCCACCATCGAAGAGCGCGATCTGCGCGACCCGTCCAGGCGGGTGGACCGGCCAGCCGAACCGTTCCGCCTGACCCTGATCGACTACCGCTGGTCGTATGACGAACCCGGCAAGGAACCTGGCGAAATTGCGCGGGTAAAGCTCGACCTCAAGCCCGATGGCGAGCGCATGCGCGCGGATTTCGTCAGGGCCGAGTTCTCTGCCGACGACGAGGTCATCCGGACCTTCGGCGCCCCGGAGGCCTATGTGTTCGAGTACACGCAACGGTGCTGGCTGTTGACCCAGCATCTGCGGTGATTGGCCGATCGCCGGCCCGCCGGGGCGCGGCGATCGTTCGCTGCATCGACATCGACAAGGAGATTGCGCATGCCCAAGTACAGCATCCTGGAGTCCGTGGGGGGAGGCGTCCAGCACGTCCACGACTATGAAGATCTCGAACGCCACCATCCGACCCGCGGCAACGAATCCGGACGTGTCTATGCCACCGTCAACGGGGATCGCGAGGAACTGCTCGGCAACTATCGCGGGACGGCTACCGTCTCGGCCGACGGCGACTATTTCGTCTCCAAGGACTTCGTGTTGAAGATCGGCGATTCCAGTGCGGTGCCGGTTCCGGCGATCGCCAGCGGCTACGTCGGGGGGATCGATCCGGGCAACGGCATCGTGCAGATCTACGACAAGCCGGCCTCCGATCCCAGCCGGGAAATGATCGCCCAGTACCGGCATCTGGACCTGCGCAATACCCAACTCGAGGCCGGCGATCGCATCGAGTACGGGCAGCCGATCGGAATCCAGGGCGGCTTCAACAAGGGCAACCCCAGCGCATTCGGCAAGCATGTGCATGTGGACATCAATACCGGCTACCTGCCGCAGGCCGAGCGTTACGTGCGCGATATCGGCAGCGGTGCGATCACCAGCGAGCAGCGCCCGCAGCCGGCGCAACCCAATCTCACCGGCCCGGCCCAGGTCACTCATCTCTCCGGCAACGGCCGCACGGTTGCCGCACCGGTCGGGGCCACTGCGGCGGGCGCGGCGCCGATGGCCGACGGCCTGCTGCGCAACAAGGAGCATGGCCCGGAAGTGAAGGCATTGCAGGAGCGGCTGAATGCCCTGGGCTACACCGATGCCAGCGGCCAGCCGTTGGGCACCGATGGCAAGTTCGGCGACCGGACCGAGCAGGCGGTCAAGGCCTTCCAGCGCGATCATCAGCTGAGCGACGACGGCATCGCCGGCCGCGAGACCTTCAAGGCGCTGGCAGACGCCCAGCCGCGCCGGCCCGCGCAGTCGGCCGCGGTGCCGGAGCAACGCAGCGACACCGCAGGCCCGCTGCTATCGGATCAGGCGCACCCGCGTTACCCGATGTATCAGCAGGCCGTCGGTGCGCTGGAACGGCTCGGCGCTGCGGGCGGATTCAAGGATCGCCGGGAACTGGAGCAGGCGGCGGGTACCCTGGTGCACGATGCCAGCATCAGCGGGCTATCGCGCATCGACCACGTGGTGGCCAACAAGGCCGGCAACGGCCTGTTCGCGGTGGAAGGGGGGTTGGACGACCCGGCGCACCGGCGTGCCTATGTCGATCGCGAGCAGGCAACGCAACAGACCCTGGCGCACTCCACGCAAAAGCTACAGCAGGATCTGCCGGCAGGCGTCGAGCAGCCCGCTGCGCGCGAAACCAATCGCGCCATGGCGATGTAAGCGGCCCACGGACCGGGCGTGCCGTGCGGGGCGGCAGGGACCGCTGCCGCCCCGCATGCCGCCGCGTGTCGAGCCGGTGTGCCACGCTCGCTTGCGCGGGCGTGGACGCCGGGATAGCGCGTCCACGCGTCACGCCCCGGCCGTCAGAAGAAGCCCAAGGCCTTCGGCGAATAACTCACCAACAGGTTCTTGGTCTGCTGGTAGTGGTCGAGCATCATCTTGTGGTTCTCGCGGCCGATGCCCGATTGCTTGTAGCCGCCGAACGCAGCATGCGCGGGATAGGCGTGATAGCAGTTGGTCCACACACGGCCGGCCTGGATCGCGCGGCCCATGCGGTACAGCCGCGCGGCATCGCGGCTCCAGACGCCGGCGCCCAGGCCGTACAAGGTGTCGTTGGCAATCGCCAACGCCTCGGCTTCGTCCTTGAAGGTGGTGACCGAGACGACCGGGCCGAAGATCTCTTCCTGGAACACGCGCATCTTGTTGTGGCCCTTGAACACGGTGGGCTTGACGTAGAAGCCCTCGGCCAGCTCGCCATCGAGCGTGTTGCGTTCGCCACCGATCAACACTTGCGCACCTTCCTGCTTGCCGATGTCGATGTAGGAGAGGATCTTTTCCAGCTGCTCGCTCGATGCCTGCGCGCCAACCATGGTGTTGGGATCCAGCGGGTTGCCCTGCTTGATCGCGGCCACGCGCTCGAGCGCCTTTTCCATGAACCTGTCGTAGATCGATTCCTGGATCAGCGCGCGCGAGGGACAGGTGCACACCTCGCCCTGATTGAAGGCGAACAGCACGAAGCCTTCCACCGCCTTGTCGAGAAAGTCGTCGTCTTCGGCCATCACATCGGCAAAGAAGATGTTGGGCGATTTGCCGCCCAGTTCCAGCGTCACCGGAATCAGGTTCTGGCTGGCGTACTGCATGATCAGCCGGCCGGTGGTGGTTTCGCCGGTGAAGGCGATCTTGGCGATACGCGGATTGCTGGCCAGCGGCTTGCCGGCCTCCAGGCCGAACCCGTTGACCACGTTCAACACGCCGGCCGGCAGTAGATCGCCGATCAGCTCCATCAGCACCAGGATGGATGCCGGCGTCTGCTCGGCTGGCTTCATCACCACGCAGTTGCCGGCGGCCAGCGCCGGCGCCAGTTTCCAGCAGGCCATCAACAGCGGGAAATTCCATGGAATGATCTGCCCCACCACACCCAGCGGCTCATGGAAGTGATAGGCGATGGTGTCGCTGTCGATCTCGGAGATGCCGCCTTCCTGCGCGCGGATGGCGCCGGCGAAATAGCGGAAGTGATCCACGCATAGCGGAACGTCGGCATTGAGCGTTTCGCGCACCGGCTTGCCGTTGTCCCAGGTCTCGGCATACGCGAGCAATTCGGTGTTCTGTTCGATGCGGTCGGCGATCCTGAGCAATACATTGGAACGCTCGGTGGTGGAGGTCTTGCCCCACGCGTCCTTGGCTGCATGCGCGGCATCCAGTGCGGCTTCGATGTCCTGTGCGTTGGAACGCGCAATCGAAGTGAACACCTTGCCGCTGATCGGCGTGGTGTTGTCAAAGTACTGGCCACTGTTCGGCGCCACCCACTTGCCACCGATGAAGTTGTCATAGCGCGACTTGAAGACTGACTTCGGATCGGTGTTGAGCGGCTTGGTTGAGGGCTGCGCGTTCATCGTGGTCTCCGGCGGGGATGGCGGTGCCACGTGTATACGCCCGAATGTGCTAGCGCAATGTCAGTGCGCAGGCTGTTGCGCCGCGTCATCGCGAGGTAGGCGGCACGATGCGCGTCCGCTGGAAGATGCGTTGCAGCGCGTCATCGCTATGGGGATCGGAAATCGCGTCGGGTGCACCCATGCTGCGCACGCAGCCTCTGCGCTGCGGCAGCAATAGCGATAGCGATGCATCAACGGCGGCCGTCGGCATAGATGCACACGACAGCGGCGCTCAAGTCTCTTGCCGATACCAGCGAACGTGCATGATCGACGCGCGGATCAGGGCAGGCCATCCGTCGTCCCACGACGCGCATGCACCTGCACGGCCATCCGCGAGACCTTGCCAATCACCTGCAATCGTCAGGAGTCTGTGTCTGTCCCGAACGCAATCGGCAGCTCCGGGAAGGTCTTGCAGTCGGCCACGGTCTGCTGGCGGTAGGCGCGTAGGTGCCAGGCGGGACGTTTGGCGTGCTGCCAGGTGTACACCCAGCGGTAGCGCTGGCCGGCGTTGCAGGCATCGATGGCGATCTCATCGCGCGGGCGGCCGCGCGCCGGCAACGGGACGGCGTCGGACGCCGCGTCCGTGCGCGTACCCAGCGGATTGTCGAAGGACACCCTGCTGACGCGCACGGCGCCCAGGCCGGCAGGCGTGGCCGGTGGCGGCACCTGCCTGGGCTGATCGCTGGCCCTGGATTGCTGCAGCAGCCAGCCATGGATCTGCGCAATGGCCGGCGCGCCCGCGGGGTAGTCGCGCACGCTGCGCAGATCCACGTGATCGGCCCATGCTGCGTTGCAGACCAGCAGGCCGGCCACCATTGCCGACACAGTCGACGTTTGCTTCCAGGCTGCCATCGTCACGCTCCATGCAGTGAATGAGTGAGCAACGCTATCACGCACGTGCGGAGAGACGACAGCCTTCTTCGCATGGCGCGACGCGATTTCAAGCCGCCGTCTTAGATCCTGCGGCGCGTCATGCGCCTCTGCCAACACATCGATGAGCTTGGTCGCGTTCAAAGGCAACAGGAGCGAGAAGCCGGTGACCGACATCGCGCAGTGGATGTCCAGCCAGTCGCGGTTGCCCTCGCGCAGGAGAAGCCAGTCTGCGGAGGCGCGATCGATGACGAGCATCGCGTGATCTGGAGTTCTTTATTGGAGATGCACCTGCACGCTGCCGTGGCGGCGGCGTGGCGGCGGCGTGGCGGGGCATGTTGTCGGGACGGCTGTCGCGCCCGGGTGTGCTCCCTCGGGCTGGCGGGCGCGTTGTTGGTCGCGCACCGCCTGCGGCCTGCTCAGCCGCCAAACTCCCATTGCAGGCCGACCGTATAGGTGCGCTCCGGGCCCGGCTCGTCATAGCGCCCGTTGCCGTCGTTGACGATCACCGAGCCCACGTATTGCCGGTCCAACGCGTTGTCGATGCGCGCAAACGTGCGTAGCGCCCCGTGCGCGGTGGTCCAGCGCCTGGAGGCTTCCAGATTCACCAGCGCATAGCCGGGTGCGCGTTCGGTGGCCAGATCGTTGACCACGGTGGCGGCCGAGGCCACCGATTCGGCGGCGAACTGCCACTGCGCCGGCTGCCACTGCCAGCGTGCGAACAGCTGCTGCCGCGGCACGCCGGGCAGACGCGCGCCACTGGCCACCGGCGCGGCAGGCACGGCGCAGCCGCTGCTGGCGCAGGTCAGATAGCCATCGCGCACCGTGGCATCGACGAAGGTATAGGCCAGCTGCAGCTGCTGGCCCTGCCCGATGGGCTGCTGCCAGCTCAGCTCTGCGCCCTGGCGGCGGGTGGCGCCGATGTTGCGGAAGGTGCTGCGCCCGTTGGTATTGCTGGCCACCGCCAGTTCGTCGTCGGTGTCGGCGCGGAACAGTGCCAGCTGCAGCGCCGCGCCGCTTTGCGCGCGCCACTTGCTGCCGATCTCGTAGTTACGGCTGGTGGCCGCGCCCAGGTCCAGCGCCAGCCCGGCCGCACCGTCGTTGCGATACCCCAACTCGTTGAAGGTGGGGGTTTCGAAACCACGCCCGGCCGAGGCGTAAAAGCGTAGATCGTCGGTGGCGCGGAACACGATGCCGGCCACTGGCGTAGTGGCCGAATACGCGCGCCGGCCGCTGTCGTCGGGATTGCGGCCCACGATGTAATGGTCGTCCGACGCGAAGCGCACTTCGCTATGGCGCACACCCAGCAGGGCCGACCAGCGCGCGCTCCACTGCCACCAGGCCTGGGCGAACTGGTCCACGTTCTGCACCCGGTCGCGCTGGTTGCGGCGTAGCGCGCCTCTCACGCCCAGCGTGTTGCCCACGAAGTTCTCGTAGCCGGTGCGGTGCTGGCGCTGGCGATCGACGTTCGCACCCACGGTGAACTGCAGCGGCCGGCCCAGGGCCTCGCCCTGCCAGGCCCAGCGCGCGTCGGCGCCCTCGTAGTTGCTGTCCAGATCGATCACCCCGCCGGCATGCAGCGGATTGCGCTGCACGGCCACCGGCACCGCCAGGAACTGCTCCACGCTGCGGGTGCCACCGTAGGCCATCAGCCGCAGCGTCTGACTGTCGAACTGCTGGGTGAAGATGGCGCCGGCCTGCGACTGGCGCACCGACTTGCGCGTATTGAACTGGCTGGCCACCGCCGTGGCCTGGCGTGGATCGGCATTGAACTGCGCGCGGGTCAGGCCGAGCGGGTCCTGCGCGTCGGGCGCGTCGAGATGGTTGAGCACCAGGTCCAGCCGGCTGCCGGGCGCCAGGTCGAAGCCCAGCTTGACGTTGACCGAATCGCGCTGTGCGCGGCTGTGGTCGCGGAAGCCGTCGGTCTCGAAATGATTGGCGGCCAGGTTGTAATGCACCGCGCCCTGCTGGCCGAGCAACTGCGCGCCCACGTTGACGGTGGCATTGCTGCCGTAGGTGGCGCGCAGCCGCCACGGGTCTCCTGCAGCGCCATCGGCGCTCCAGAGCTGCAGCACACCGCCGGAGGAATTGCCGTACAGCGCCGAGAACGGCCCACGCAGCACTTCCACCCGCTGCGCACCCAGCACATTGAAATGCGACAACTGGCCCTGGCCGTCCGGCATGCTGGCGGGGATGCCGTCCACCAACAACCGCACTCCACGCACGCCGAAGGTGGAGCGCGCGCCGAAGCCGCGGATCGACAGCTGGGTGTCCTGCGCATAGTTCTGGCGATCGCGCGCCACCAGCCCGGGGATGCCGTCCAGCAGCTCGGACACCTGCGCGCCGCGGCGGTTGTCGTCGTCGGCCGCCACCACGGTAAAGGACGCCGGCAGGTCGAAATCGTCCACCCCGCGCACGCGGGCGGCATCCACCTGGACGGCGGCCAGCCGCTGCGGGGGCGGGGCCGGATCGGCAGCCAGGGCAGGCGCGGCGACACTTGCCACGCACAGGCCGCAGGCAGCGGCCAACAGGGAGGGTCTGGACATGCAGGTAGTGTCCCTTATCCGTCCCTTTGCCGCATCGTTGCGTACGGAACGAAGCATGCCACGCCCGCCGCGCCCTGCTACGATGCGCTGGTTTGGCCCCGCAGCGGGCAACGATCCGGAAGCACCCCACTCTTTCGTCCTTCAGCGAGTCATGCCGTGTCCTTCTTTGCAAACGTGGAACAGGTTCCAGGCGATCCCATCCTGGGCTTGACCGAGGCTTACAACGCCGACAGCCGCCCCAACAAGGTCAACCTGGGCGTGGGCATCTATTACGACGAGAACGGCCGCATCCCGCTGCTGCGCGCCGTGCACAGGATCGAGCAGCAGCTCGCGCAGGACGCCAAGCCGCGCGGCTACCTGCCCATCGACGGCCTGGCCGCCTACGACAAGGCCACCCAGGAGCTGCTGTTCGGCGCCGAGTCGGCGCTGCTGGCGGCCGGTCGCGTGGCCACCTCGCAGACCGTCGGCGGCAGTGGCGCGTTGCGCGTGGGTGCGGATCTGCTCAAGAAGCTGCTGCCCACCGCCACCATCGCCATCAGCAACCCCAGTTGGGAAAACCATCGCGCGGTGTTCGGCGCGGCCGGCTTCGAGGTGGTGGATTACACCTACTTCGATGCGGCAACCCACGGCCTGAATTTCGACGGCATGCTCGCCGACCTGGCCAGGCTGGAGCCGGGCACGGTGGTGCTGCTGCACGCCTGCTGCCACAACCCCACCGGCGCGGACCTCAGCAAGGAGCAGTGGAAGCAGGTCGCCGGCCTGTTGAAAGAGCGCAACCTGTTCCCGTTCGTCGACATCGCCTACCAGGGCTTCGACCAGGGCATCGAAGCCGATGCCTATGCGGTACGCCTGCTGGCTGCCGAAGGCATCGATAGCTACGTGGTCGCCAGTTCCTACTCCAAGTCGTTCTCGCTGTATGGCGAGCGCGTGGGCGCGCTGTCGGTGGTCTCGGCCACCGCGGCCGAAGCCAAGGCGGTGCAGTCGCAGGTCAAGCGCATCATCCGCACCATCTATTCCAGCCCGTCCACGCATGGCGCTGCGCTGGTGGCCGGCGTGCTGACCAGCCCGGAGCTACGCGATGTGTGGGAACAGGAACTGACCGAAATGCGCGAGCGCATCCATTCCCTGCGCGCAGGGCTGGTGGAAAAACTCGCCACGCTGGGTGCGCCGGAGTTCGACTTCATCCAGCGCCAGGCCGGCATGTTCTCGTACTCGGGCCTGACCCGGACCCAGGTGGACCGCCTGCGCGACGAGTTCGCGATCTATGCCGTCGGCACCGGCCGCATCTGCGTGGCCGCGCTGAGCCAGCGCAACCTGGACTATGTGGCCCAGGCCGTGGCGACCGTCAGCCGGATGTAAGCGAGCCCGTTGTTGCGCGCAGCCGCATCGACGTACTGCAGACCGGGAGCGCGCAAGCCTCCCGGTTTCTTTTTGCCTGCGCCGCCGAGCGACTGGCGGATCGGTCGCGACCCGCTCCCTTACCTCCACCCGCCAGCCTTCCCCCGCCGCTTCCCTTCCCCCGCCTGCGGGGGAAGGTGCCCGCAGGGCGGATGGGGGCCCTCGGGCTGGAGGGGAGGACACAACACCCCACCCCCATTCGCACAGATTCGATCAGCCACGATACAAAACGCGCATCAAGTGATCGAAATCTAACGGCGCAATGGCGACAATGGCGGACCACTTCCTACAACAGGCTGCCCGCTCCATGTCGCGTCCCTCGCTGACCCGCTTCCTGATCGAAGAACAACATGCCGGCCGTATCGATGCGGAACTACGCCAGCTGATCACCATCGTCTCGCGCGCCTGCAAGCGCATCTCCATCGCGGTGAGCAAGGGCGCCCTGGGCGGCGTGCTCGGCGATGCCGGCACCGGCAACGTGCAGGGCGAGGCGCAGAAGAAGCTCGACGTGCTGAGCAACGACATCCTGCTCGAAGCCAACGCCTGGGGCGGCCACCTGGCCGCGTGCGCCTCCGAAGAGATGGACCACAGCCAGCCGGTACCCGACCAATATCCCAGCGGCGACTTCCTGCTGCTGTTCGACCCGCTGGACGGCAGCTCCAATATCGACGTCAACGTCTCGGTCGGCACCATCTTCTCGGTGCTGCGCGCCCCCAAGGGCACCGAAAAGCCCGGCGACGAGCACTTCCTGCAACCAGGCACCCAGCAGGTCGCCGCCGGCTACTGCATCTACGGCCCCAGCACCATGCTGGTGCTCACGCTCGGCCACGGCACCCATGCCTTCACCCTGGAGCGCGAGGAAGGCAGTTTCCTGCTGACCCAGCGCGACATGCGCGTGCCCGAGGACACCGCCGAATTCGCCATCAACATGTCCAACCAGCGCCACTGGGAGCCGGCGATGCAGGCCTACGTGGGCGACTTATTGGCCGGCAACGAAGGACCGCGCGGCAAGAACTTCAATATGCGCTGGATCGCCAGCATGGTGGCCGACGTGCACCGCATCCTCACCCGCGGCGGCATCTTCATCTATCCCTGGGACAAGAAGGACGCTGCCAAGCCGGGCAAGCTGCGTCTGATGTACGAAGCCAACCCGATGGGCATGCTGGTGGAACAGGCCGGTGGCGCCGCCACCACGGGGCGCGAACGCATCCTGGACATCCAGCCCACGCAACTGCATCAGCGCGTGCCGGTGTTCCTGGGCTCGAAGAACGAAGTGAACCAGGCCACGCGGTATCACCTGGAGTTTGAAAAGGCGCAGGGCTGACATACCAAGGTCCTTTCATCGCCCATGTTGAGCAGATCAGGGGCACCCGCCTTCGCGTGGGTGCTGCGGTCGTGCTGGTGAAATCAACCGTTGTCAGCGTCACATTCGAATGGAGTCTTTACGGAGAACGTTCTGGATGACCTGACGATATCCGGGCAGTTACCCATGCGGGTGGAACTGGAACCCTGCTATGGCTTGGGCGGGAGCTTTGACTGCACCCACATCGAGGTAACCGATGTGGTATCCAATCCCGGGCTCCAGCCAAAATTATCGACTGTTTACTAGAGCATTTATGGCAGACATTGAATTCAGCGAAGGCGAGCGGCGATCACGCGCAGGATCCAGCTGTATTTCACCGAGGAACTGAAGCAGCAGATCGGCCGCTTCGACGCCGAGTTTTTACTGGATTTCTTCACCGAAGAGGTAGGAGCCTACTTCTACAATCGGGGCATCTACGATGCGCAGGCCGCCGTTGCCAGCAAACTGGATGATCTGGGTGAGGCGATCTACCAGCTGGAACGTCCTACCACCTTCAGGAAGTAACGCTCGGCACGGCCACCATCAATCTCCGTTTCGAGCAATACCGCCGCGCAGCCAGGGGCGTTGACGGCCGCAACGACATCGACAAGCATTGCGGCGGTCCGCACTATCGCGGTGACGTCAACCGAGCTGAAGCGATGAACATGCGCACCGCCCGACTGCTGCTGGTTCTGGTGGGCGTGGTGCTGCCTTATGCAGTGCGCCTGCCGCGTGGGCTGGACTGGCTCGCGCAGTACACCGATGTATCGCTCGGCGGCTGGTTGTTCTTCGCGGCATTCAACGCCATCGCGTGGGGCGCATTGGTGGCCATCAGCTTGGCGTATCGGCGGCCGGTCGCCTTGCTGATTCCCTGCGGCCTCGGCTACGGCGCACTGGCCTGGGCGCACAGCACCCTGGACCTGCGCGCCGATGCGCAGTCGGCGATCGCGTTGGTGTTCATCCCGATCTATGCGCTGCTGCCAATTGCCCTCGGCGGCGTGTTGGGGTATCTGCTCGACCGCCGGCTGAGGCGCGCTCCACCACGCCCTGCCTGAGCTGCACTAAGGCGATTCGAATGCGCCCAGATCCGGTGCACGCCCGTTGAAGGCTTCGCCGGTATCGCCGCCCGCGTCGATCAGCGCGCTGCCTGGTGCCAGAGTGGCGAAGGTGATCACCGGCAGATCGCCGTTGGCCTGGCGCCGGCGGGTGAGCTGGCGTGCGTCCAGGCTGACGAAATCGCGCGCGATGGCAGTGAGCGGAGAGATGAAGGAGTTGCGTCCGATGGTGTTGGCACTGGCCGCGCCCAGATTGGCGATCTCGATCTTTGCGCCATAGCCGAGATTGTTGGCCAGGGTGTGACCGTAACCGGGCACGTCGGTGCGGTTGTCGGCTTGGGTGGAAAGCATGTCGAAGTTGGCGCGGCCGTTGCGGATGGCGGTGTTGCTGATCCAGGTCTGCCCGCCGATCTGATGGTTGGCATAGAAGCCGTTGCTACGGTTGTCCACCGACAGGTTGAAGGCAATGCGATGCTGCGGCACCGGTTGCGGATAGGCGCTTCCGTTGCGGCCGTAACCGCCCGCCTTGAAGCCGTTGCCGTCGCCCAGCGGCGTGCCGTCCACGTCCAGGCCGTTGCGGAACGCCCAGTTGTGCTGCAGCGTGACCGCCTCCCAGGCATTGATCAGATCGAAACCGTCATCGCTGTTGTTCCAGGCACGGCTGCCCTCGATGAGGTTGCCGGTGCTGCCGGCTGCGGCCGGATGGACGCCGAAGCCGTCGATGTTGCCGTGGGAAAAGCTGTTCAAGCCCTTGTTGTTGTATGCATCGACATTGCGCACGCGGTTGTTGCTGCCGGCCACCAGATACCAACCAATCGCCTGGCCATCGTGGATCGCCAGACGTTCGAACAAGTTGTCGTTGCCGCCCTCTACCCGGAAGGCCTCCGACTGCGTCAGGCGGTCGGCAATGGTGATCCGGACGCCAATCACCTCAAAGCCGCGGAACACACAGTGATCGGCACCGATGCGAAAGGCCACCACGCGGCGGTCCGCAGGCGTCACGGCGGAGAAGTCGAACACGGGCCGCTCGTTGGGAGCGTTGACGTAGCTGATGCCGTCCTTGGTGATGTCGTTGACGATGGCATTGGTGCGCCCGACGACACTCACATTGGCGGTGGTGGGCCGATAGGTACCGCCACGCAGGATGACGGTGTCGCCCGCGCTGGCCGCGGCCTGCGCGGCCATCACGGTGGCGAATGGCTGCGCACGCGTGCCGGGATTGCTGTCCGAGCCGGTCGGCGATACATACCAGTCGGCGGCGGCACTCACCATCGGCAGCATGCCGGACACGATGATAAGCGCTGCCACACCGCGGCGAGCTATCGTTGTTTTCATCACGTTGTCCCCAGAACGATGTAGACGTCGCACGCCCTGCCAAGGCCGCGCACGAGGCGACCGGAGCGAGGTCGCGAAGACGGGGAAGATAACGGCGCGCGCGCCACGCCACAAGCGCTCGCGTTCGCTTACTGCGACAGCGATAGCATTCTGGCTGGTGGCCTGCGCGCCGGGCCAGACACGCGACGGCACTTGACCAAATCGGCACACGCGGCGAGGCTCGGGTGCTGGCGTGCACCTCTTGCGCTGCGCGCATCGATCGGAGAATCCGCACGTGGACCGTCGCACCTTCCTCACCCTGTCCGGCATCGGCGCTGCCGGCTTGCTGCTGCCGCACACCCGCCTGATCGCTGCCGAACAATTGCTCGCGCCCGTGGACGCGGCGCGCAACCGGCGCCTGGCCGATAGCGCGCTGACCACGGCCAAGGCCGCTGGCGCCAGCTATTGCGATGTGCGCGTGGGGCGCTATCTGCGCCAGTTCGTGATCACCCGCGAGGCGCAGGTGGAGAACGTGGTCAATGCCGAATCCAGCGGCGTGGGCGTGCGCGTGCTGGCCGATGGCGCCTGGGGCTTTGCCGCGACCAATACGCTGACCAGCGATGGCGTGGCAGCCGCCACCCGGCAGGCGGTTGCCATTGCGAAGGCAAATGCGCGCCTGGGCGGCACACCGGTGCAATTGGCGCCGGTGACGCCAGCCGGGCAGGTCAGCTGGAAGACACCGATCAGGAAGAACGCAATGGAAGTGCCCCTGCAGGACAAGGTGGCGCTACTGATGGACGTCAACTCAGCTGCGCTCAATGCCGGCGCCACGTTCGTCGCATCGCGCATGTTTGCGATCAACGAGCAGAAGTACTTTGCCAGCAGCGATGGCTCCTACATCGATCAGGACGTGCATCGGCTGTGGCTGCCCTTCACCGTCACCGCGGTAGACAAGGCCAGCGGCAAGTTCCGCACCCGCGATGGATTGTCTTCGCCGATGGGGATGGGCTACGAATACCTGGATGGCGATGCGCGCGAAAAGCATGCGTTGCCGGGCGGGCTTGTCGGTTACGGGAAAAGCTACGACGCGCGCGAAGACGCCATTGCCGCGGCCAGGCAGGCACGCGCCAAGCTCACCGCACCATCGGTGAAGGCGGGCAAGTACGATCTGGTGATCGACCCGAGCAACCTGTTCCTGACCATCCACGAGTCGGTGGGCCATCCGCTCGAGCTCGATCGCGTGCTCGGTTACGAGGCAAACTACGCCGGCACCAGCTTCGCCACGCTGGACAAGCGCGATGCGAAGTTCCGCTGGGGCAGCGAGACGGTGACCTTCGTCGCCGACAAGACCCAGCCCGGCAGCCTGGGCGCGGTGGGCTACGACGATGAAGGCGTCAAGACCAAACAGTGGGACCTGGTCAAGGACGGCATCCTGGTCGACTACCAATGCACGCGCGACCAGGCACACCTGTTGGGCAAGACCGCCTCCGACGGTTGCAGCTACGCCGATTCGTGGTCGAACGTGCAGTTCCAGCGCATGCCCAATGTGTCGCTGGCGCCCGGCAAGACGCCGTTGGCGGTTGCGGACATGATCAAGAACGTGGAGCGCGGTCTGTACATCCATGGCCGTGGTTCGTATTCGATCGATCAGCAGCGCTACAACGCGCAGTTCGGCGGGCAGCTGTTCTACGAGATCGAGAACGGCCGGATCACCCGGCTGGTGGAAGACGCTGCCTATCAGATCCGCACGCCCGAGTTCTGGAACGCCTGCAGCGCGGTGTGCGACGAGCGCGACTTCCGCCTGGGCGGCTCGTTCTTCGACGGCAAGGGTCAGCCGAGCCAGGTCTCGGCGGTGTCGCATGGCGCGTCCACCGCGCGCTTCGATGGCATCAATGTGATCAGTACCGCGCGTTCGTTGGGGTGAGGGCTGCGAGCAAACGGTTGGCAGTGTCTTTGGCAGAGCGGTCTTACCTGGAGATAGTCGGAGCGCTACTACCGACGTCCTGCTTGTTTAGATGCGGTCAACAGCCTGGTCAGTCGAGGGTGCGGTGCCCTCACCGCTCGCGGGACACGCCGCAAGTACGTCCGTGTAGGCTCGGTGGCGGCATCCATGCCGCCACACGGTCCCGCAATCGGCAAGGACACCGCACCAGAATGTTGGTCGGTTGCCTCCCCAAAGCTTGTCCGTTGCTCGGCTTGCATCAGTACACTCGTCCGACGCACCGTATTCAAGCAACGCACTTCATGCCTTGCTTGCAACCATGCACACCGACCATCGTGACCGGTCCTTGCCCGCTCACCGTCGCGTGACCATTCCAAGGTACAAGCATGATCATCGAACACCGCCAGCCGCGCTCGCCGCCCATCAACGCAAGCCGGTAGGGCTACCGGCTTCATACGGGCCAACGGTTGAACGCGTACCCCTGCCGAAAGTCATTTGACGGAGCATTCTTCCCCCGGCAAGAATCGGCGACACCGTGCAGATGCGATCTGCGCCTCACCACGCTACCCGCGCACCGCGCGGACCTATTGGGGAGTTGCCCGTGCAGCGACGTGATTTCCTGGCCCTGACCGGGCTGACCATGGGCGGGCTGATCGTGCCTGCCTATTTCGGCAATGCGATTGCCGCCGAGCAATTGCTGACGCCCTTCGATGTGGGCCGCAAGAAACGCCTGGCCGATGCCGGTCTGGCCGCCGCGCGGCAGGCCGGTGCCAGCTACTGCGATGTGCGCATCGGGCGCTATCTGCGCCAGTTCGTGATCACCCGCGAGGACAAGGTGCAGAACGTGGTCAACACCGAGTCCATCGGCACGGGCATCCGCGTGATCGTGGGCGGCGCGTGGGGATTCGCTGCCACCAACGAGCTCACCGAACAGGGCGTGGCCAAGGCCGCGGCGCAGGCGGTGGCCATCGCCAAGGCCAACGCCAAGGTGCAGGGTACGCCGGTGCAGCTGGCGCCCACCCCCGGCGTGGGCGAGGTCAGCTGGAAGACGCCGATCAGCAAGAACGCGATGGAAGTGCCGATCAAGGACAAGGTGGACCTGCTGCTGGGCGTCAATGCCGCGGCCACCGCGGCCGGCGCCAACTTCGTCAACTCGATGCTGTTCGTGGTCAACGAACAGAAGTATTTCGCCAGTACCGATGGCTCCTACATCGACCAGGACGTGCACCGCATCTGGGCGCCGATGAGCGTGACCGCCATCGACAAGGCCAGCGGCAAGTTCCGCACCCGCGAGGGGCTGTCCGCGCCGATGGGCATGGGCTACGAATATCTGGACGGCGCTGCCTCCGGCAAGTTCGTCTCGCCCAATGGCGTGGTGAACTACGGCATGTCCTACGACATGAAGGAAGACGCCATCGCCGCGGCCAGGCAGGCGCAGGAAAAACTCAAGGCGCCCTCGGTCAAGCCTGGCAAGTACGACCTGGTGCTGGATCCTTCGCATACCTGGCTCACCATCCACGAATCGGTCGGCCACCCGCTGGAGTTGGACCGCGTGCTTGGCTACGAGGCCAATTACGCCGGCACCAGCTTCGCCACGCTGGACAAGCGTCAGGCCGGCTTCCAGTACGGCAGCGACAAGGTGCACATCCTGGCCGACAAGACCCAGCCCGGCAGCCTGGGCGCGGTGGGGTACGACGACGAGGGCGTGAAGACCAAGCAATGGGACCTGATCCGCGACGGCAAGCTGGTGGATTTCCAGGCCATCCGCGACCAGGCGCATATCCTCGGCAAGACCGCTTCAGACGGATGTTGCTACGCGGACTCGTGGTCCAGCGTGCAGTTCCAGCGCATGGCCAACGTGTCGCTGGCCGCCGGCAAGACGCCGCTGAGCGTGAACGATCTGATCAAGGACGTGGAAAACGGCATCTACATCATCGGCGACGGCTCGTTCTCCATCGACCAGCAACGCTATAACGCGCAATTCGGTGGCCAGCTGTTCTACGAAATCAAGAATGGCGCCATCACCCGCATGCTCGAGGACGTGGCCTACCAGATCCGCACCCCGGAATTCTGGAACGCCTGCAGCGCCGTGGCCGATCAACGCGATTACCGCCTGGGCGGTTCGTTCTTCGACGGCAAGGGCCAGCCGAGCCAGGTCTCGGCGGTTTCGCACGGTTCGTCCACCGCTCGCTTCGATGGCATCAATGTCATCAGCACCGCCCGCTCGCTCGGCTGACAGGAGAAACCCACATGAGCATCCTTACCGAAGCGCAGGCCAAGACCATCCTGGACAAGGTCATCAAACTGTCCAAGGCCGACGAGTGCACCGCCACGCTTACCGGCTCGATCGACGGCAACATCCGATTCGCGCTCAACAACGTGTCCACCAGCGGCATCGTCGACAACACCGACCTGCAGGTGCAGGTGGCGTTCGGCAAGCGCGTGGGCGTGGCCACCATCAACGCGTTCGACGACGCATCGCTGGAACGCGTGGTACGCCGTGCCGAAGACCTGGCGCGGCTGGCGCCGGAGAACCCGGAGTTTATGCCGGCAGTCGACAAGCAGACCTACAAACCCAGCCCCACCTTCAGCGACTCCACCGCCGCAGTGGACCCGGCGTTCCGCGCGCAGGTCGCCGCCGATTCGATCGCACCGTGCAAGGGCAAGGGCCTGATCGCGGCCGGTTTTCTGGAAGATGGCCAGAACTTCACCGCCTTCGCCAACAGCAAGGGCAACTTCGGCTATCAGCGCGGCGCGCGCTTCGATTACACCTGCACCGTGCGTACCGAAGACGGCCGCGGCTCGGGCTGGGTCGGGCGCAACCTGAAGGATGCCGCCGACTTCAAGGCCGAGCAGGACATCCGCATCGCCATGCGCAAGGCCAGCGACTCGGCCGAGGCCAAGGCGCTGGAGCCGGGCAAGTACACCGTGATCCTGGAGCCGGCGGCAGCGGCCGGGCTGATCTCTTTCATGATGCGCTACTTCGATGCGCGCATGGCCGACGAAGGTCGCAGCTTCCTGTCCAAGAAGGGCGGCGGCAACAAGCTCGGCGAGCAGGTCTACGACCCGCGCGTGAACATCACCGCCGATCCGTGGGACGCGCGCGCCGCGGTTATGCCGTGGGACGAGGAAGGCCTGCCGCGCGAGAAGATGTCCATCGTGGAGAACGGCAAGATCGCCAACCTGCAGTATTCGCGCTATTGGGCGCAGAAGAACGGCAAGCGTGCGGTCGGCGAACCGGGCAACCTGCTGATGGCCGGTGGCGACAAGAACATCGCCGAGCTGGTGCGCGGCACCGAGAGGGGCATCCTGGTCACGCGCACCTGGTACATCCGCATGGTCGATCCGCAGACGGTGCTGCTCACCGGGCTCACCCGCGATGGCACGTTCTATATCGAGAACGGGCAGATCAAGTACCCGGTGAAGAATTTCCGTTTCAACGAATCACCGGTGATCATGCTCAACAACATCGACGAGCTGGGCAAGCCGGTGCGCGTGGCCGGCGATGAATCCAGCTACGTGATGATGATTCCGCCGATGCGCCTGCGCGATTTCACGTTCACCTCGTTGTCGGATGCGGTGTGAGTAGGGGCCGGGACTCGGGACCCGGGACCCGGGACCCGGAAGGCAACGGCGGGGCTTTGCAGTCCGAGCCATTGCCGCCTTGCATGCCATGCGAACGTCCGGGTTCTCTGATCGCCGAAAGCGAGAACGCTTCACTGCCATCCGAAGTCTTACCGAGATTCTCACTCCGGGTCCCGGGTCCCGGGTCCCGAGTCCCGGCTCTGACCTCCCGCCGCCACGCCCTGGGTCTGCTGCTCGGTAGCGTCGCCACTCTGGCGCTGCCATGGCCGGTGCGTGCGGCCGGCAACTACGATTTCTGGTTCACGCGGTTGCGCTACGACTCCGGTGATTGGGATGTGGACGCGCGCATGCCGTCCAACCTGATCACCTCGTTGATCGACTACACGCAGTTGCGGGTGGACCCGCAGGAACATGTGGTCGACCTGGCCGATCCACGCATGCTGCAGGCACCGTTCTGCTATCTGTCCGGACACAAGCTGGTGGAGTTCAATCCGGCCGAGCGGCGCAACTTCGAACGCTATGTGCGCAGTGGCGGTTTCGTGTTCGTGGACGATTGCAACCACGACATCGACGGCTTGTTCGCCACCTCGTTCGAAGCGCAGATGCGCGCCATCTTCGGCACCCACGCCCTGCAAAAGTTGCCCAATACCCATCGCCTGTACAGCGCGTTCTTCAAGTTTCCCGATGGCCCGCCGGCCACCAGCTTCGAGCTCAATGGCTGGGGCGACGATCTGGTGCACGATTACCTCAAGGGCATCCATATCGACGGGCGGCTGGGAGTGCTCTACAGCAACAAGGACTATGGCTGCGAATGGGATTACGACTGGCGCAACAAACGCTTCCTGGCCGAAGACAACACCAAGTTCGGCGTGAACATCGTGATGTACGCGCTGACCAACTGACCGGCCGCGCAGGCAACCCGCACAGAGTCAGCACAACCGTTCAATCACGCCAGCCACGCACGTCGCCACATAACGAGATCTCCGCATGACGTCCCCGAACGAACAAACGCTCGCCGCCCAGCTCTTGGAACTTGGCGCGCTGCGCGCTGCCCTGGCGCAGGCCGTGGTCGGGCAGGAGGCGGTGGTGGAGCAGCTGCTGATCGGCCTGCTGGCCGGTGGCCACTGTCTGCTGGAAGGCGCGCCCGGCCTGGGCAAGACGCTGCTGGTGCGTTCGCTCGGCCAGGCCCTGGAGCTGCAGTTCCGCCGCGTGCAGTTCACCCCCGACCTGATGCCTAGCGACATCCTGGGCACCGAATTGCTGGAAGAGGACCACGGCACCGGGCACCGGCATTTCCGCTTCCAGCAGGGGCCGATCTTCACCCATCTGCTGCTGGCCGACGAACTCAATCGCACGCCGCCCAAGACCCAGGCCGCGCTGCTGGAAGCGATGAGCGAACGCACCGTCAGCTATGCCGGCACCACCTACGCCTTGCCGGCGCCGTTCTTCGTATTGGCCACGCAGAACCCCATCGAGCAGGCCGGCACCTATCCGCTGCCGGAAGCGCAGCTGGACCGTTTTTTACTGCACGTGCGCGTGGATTACCCCAGCGAACAGGAAGAGCGCGACATCCTCGCCCAGACCACCGGCACGGCCAGCGCACAGGTGCCCAAGGTGATGGACGCCGCCAGCGTGCAGGCGCTGCAGCGCCAGGTGCGCGAGGTGCATGTCGGCGCGGAGTTGCTGACCTGGATCAACCGTCTGGTGCGTGCAAGCCGGCCCGGTCCGCAGGCCAGCGACGCGGTGCGTCAGTGGATCAAATGGGGCGCCGGCCCGCGCGCCGGCCAGGCGCTGGTGCTGGCATCGAAAGCACGTGCGCTGTTGCATGGCCGGCTCGCGGCCACGCGCGAAGACGTCGTGGCGCTGGCCGCACCGGTGATGCGCCATCGCCTGCTGCTGTCCTTCGCCGCCGAGGCCGAACAACGCACCGCCGACGATGTGATCGCCATGTTGCTGCACGCCGTGCCGTTCCCGTCCTGATCGGGCCGTGGCGCAGATACCGTTGCCGCCGCTGATTCCCGCCGATGTGCGCAGCCGCCTGCGCGGCCTGCAGCTGCGTGCGCGGCACGCACAGGGCACGCATGGCGTTGGCCAGCATGCCAGCCGCAGCCGTGGCGCCGGGCTGGAGTTCGCGCAGTACCGCGCCTACGAGCCGGGCGATGCGCTGCGCCAGATCGACTGGAAACTCTACGCACGCTCGGACCGCTTCTTCGTGCGCGAAGCCGAACGCGAAAGCCCGCTCACGCTATGGCTGCTGCTCGATGCCACCGCTTCGGCGGGGCAGGCCGACAGCGCGCGGCCGGATCACACCCGCCTGCAGACGATGGCGACGCTGGCCGCCTGTGCTGCAGAGGTGGCGCTGCAGCAGGGCGACCGGGTCGGCCTGTACGCCTTGCATGGCGGCGGCCTGGTCGCGGTGCCGGCCGGTGTCGGCAGTCGCCAGCGCGACCGGCTGTGGCTGGCCCTGCATGGCTTGCGCGCGGGCGGCCGCTGGCCCGGGCTGGACGCGCTGCGGCCGCTGTGGGAACGCATCGCCGTGCACGATCTGCTGCTGTCCATCGGCGACGGTTTCGATGAGGAGCTGGCCGGCGCACTGGAGAAATTCGCTACCGCGCGTCGCGACGTGCTACAGCTGCAGGTGCTGACCTGCGACGAACGGGACTTCCCGTTCGACGGTGGCCATCGCTTCCGCGACCCGGAAACCGGGCAGGAGCTGCTCGGCGACGGTGCGGCCATGCGCGCGGACTATCTGCAGCGCTTTGCCGAAGCGCAACGCGCACGGCAGGCCCGCTGGCAGGCCGCCGGCATCCGCCACGCCGTGCACTATCTGGATGCGCCGGCCGATGCCGCATTGCGCCAGTTGTTCGCGCAAGGCGCGCCGCGATGAGCGGGCTGTTGGTCCGCGCCCACGCCGTCGGGTTGGTGCCGCAGTGAACCTGCTGTTGCTCTTCCCGGCCGGCCTGGCGGCGCTGGCGGCGCTGTTGATGCCGCTGCTGATCCATCTGGCACGGCGCAGCGAGCATCGGCCCACCGACTTCGCCGCCCTGCGCTGGCTGCGTGCGATGCCGCGCCCGCGCCACCGGGTGCGCTTGGACGAGTGGCCCTTGTTGCTGCTGCGCCTGCTGTTGCTGGCCGCGCTGGCGCTGCTGCTGGCCGAACCGGCACTGCGCGACCGGCCGGACAGCCGTCCGCGGATCGCGGTCAGCCCGGGCGTGGATCTGGCTGCGGCGCGTGCCTTGCCGCATGCCGACGATGCGCAGTGGCTGTGGCTGGCGCCGGGCTTTGCACCGATCGATGTCACCAACACGGACCACGATCGCACTGCGCCCGGCACTCCGCAGCCGATCGGCAGCCTGTTGCGCGAACTCGATGCCGGCCTGCCGGCCGAGGCCACGCTCAGCGTGATCGTGCCCGCGCAATGGGGCGCACTGGATGCGCAACGCGTGCAACTCGCGCGTGCGGTGCACTGGCAGGTGCTGCCGGGCCGCTCGCCGCTCGCGCCGGCGCCGGCCCTCGCCCCGCCATCCCTGCTGGCGGTGGCCGACACCCCTGCCATGCCGGCGTTGCGCTATCTGCGCGCCGTGCATGCGGCCTGGGCGCTGCCGGGCAGCTTGCCGGTGACCACGCCTGCGGCAGCGCAGCCCGCGCGCTGGGCGCCCGGCACGGTGGTGATCTGGCTGTCGTCCACCCCTCCGTCCGCATCGGTCATCGCCTGGGTCGCGGCCGGTGGGCAGCTGGTGCTGGGGGCGCAGGCGCCGGTTCCGCACGCATCGGCCGCCCCGCTGCAAGCGGTGGGTGAGCCCGATGGCGACGCTCTGCTGGACGCCGCGCCGCTGGGCCGCGGCCGCCTCCTGCGCTGGAGTGCGCCGCTGGAACCGCAGCACCTGCCCGCCGTGCTGGAGGCCGACTTCCCTGCCCGCCTGCGTACCGCGCTGCAGCCGCCCCCCACTCCGCAGACCGCGCCGGCGCAGACCCAGTCCCCGCAGCGTGGCGCCGCCATCCGGCTGCGTGTACCGCCGCAGTCGCTGGCGCCGTGGCTGATCGGCCTGGTGCTGCTGCTGTTCGCCCTGGAGCGCTGGCTGGCCACCGCACCCCGCCGGAACGTGGCGCCATGAGCACGCCACAGCTGCAGCGCGCGTGGCAGGCCGCACGCCGGCGCACGGCATCCGGCGTGCTGTTGTTCGGGCTGCCGCTGGCGGTGCTGCCGGCGGTGCTGGCCTGGCGTCTGCAGATGCAGGCCGCCCTCGTTCCGCTGTTGCTTGCAGGCCTGCTGGCGCTGGCCGCGGTGGCGCTGCAGGCGGCACGCCGGCTGGACCAGGCCTGGCTGATCCGCCGGCTGGACCGTGCGCCGGAGCTGGAAGACAGCAGCGATCTGCTGTTCGTGCCCACCGATCGGCTCGGCCCGCTGCAGGCGCTGCAGCGGCAGCGACTGGAGCAGCGCCTGCGCAGCACCCCGCGCGACCTGCGCCCAGCCTGGCCGTGGCGGCGCGCCGGGCCCTGGAGCGCACTGGGCGTGCTGGTCTGCGCCACGCTGCTGCTATGGCCATCGCGTGTGTTGCCGCCAGCGGAAAAGGTGGACCGCGCCGCCGCCCGTGCCATCGGCGCAGGGCCCACGCTGCGGCAGGCACGGCTGCAGAGCACGCCGCCGGCCTACACCGGCCTGCCGGCCGCACGGCTGCCCGGCCTGGACGCCCGGGTGCCCGCCGGCACCCGGCTGGACTGGCAGCTGCAGGTCGGCCCTGCCGCGCGCACGGTGGCGCTGCGGCTCGGCGACGGCCGCCTGGTCGCGCTGACCCGGCAGGGCCGCTCCGACCACTGGCACGGCCAGTGGCTGGCCCTGCGGCCGGCGCTGTATCGCATCCTGATCGACGGCGCACCGGCCGACGGCACGCTGCACCGGCTGGACGTGCTGCCGGACCGCCCGCCGCAGGTGCGGGTGCTGGCGCCCGAGCAGAGCCTGGTGCTGTGGACACCGGCACCCACCGGCGACCGCGGCTGGGTGCTGCAGTTCGAGGCCAGCGACGACTATGCGGTGGCCGCCAATGCCGAGCTGCGGCTGACCCTGGCCCAGGGCAGCGGCGAGAACATCACCTTCACCACCCAGCGCCGCACGCTCACCGGCAGCGGCCCGGCCAACCGCCGCCGCTTCGCCGCCACCGTGCAGCCACAGGCGCTGGGCATGGCTGCGGGCGACGACCTGATCGCCCAGCTCATCGTCCACGACACCCGCCAACCCGGCCCGCAGGAAGCGCGCAGCGCCAGCGTGATCCTGCGCTGGCCGCCGCCGGAAGCGACCATGGCCGCCGGCCTGGAGGCCAGCGTCAAACGCACCCTGCCCGCCTATTTCCGCAGCCAGCGCCAGATCATCATCGACGCGGAGGCGCTGCTGAAGGAGAAGCCGCGCCTGGACGCGAGTACCTTCCTCAAGCGCTCCGACGCCATCGGCGTGGACCAGCGCCTGCTGCGGCTGCGCTACGGCCAGTTCCTGGGCGAAGAGAGCGAAGGCGCGCCCCAGGCCCCGCCCACCGCCGACGCCGCGCCCGGCAACGCCGCGCCGGCCGACGATCTGCCCACCGCAGACATGCCCACCGCCGATGCGCCAATCACACCCGCCGCCCGTTCGGACATCCATGCGCACGCCGGGCATGACCACGACGATCACGACCATGACGCCCACTCCGCCGAATCCGGCGCCGCCGCACTGGACGATCACGATCACGATCACGACCACGGCGGCGGCAACGGCCGGCCCGAGCGCAGCGGCTTCGGCCAGGCGGAGAACGTGCTTGCCGAATTCGGCCACACCCACGACCACGCCGAAGCCGCCACCCTGCTCGACCCGCAGACCCGTGCCCTGCTGCGCGCTGCGCTGGACCAGATGTGGCAATCGGAAGGCGAGTTGCGCCAGGGCCATCCCGAGCGCGCGCTGCCCTACGCGAACAAGGCGCTGGGCTTCATCAAGCAGGTGCAGCAGGCCGAGCGCATCTACCTGGCGCGCGTGGGCACGCAACTGCCGCCGATCGACCCCAGCCGGCGCATGAGCGGCAAGCGCGACGGGCTGGTCCGCGGCGCCGATGCGCTGGTGGCACGTACCACCGCCGATCCGCAGCCGGTGGCGCTGTGGCAGGCGCTGGGCGAACCCGTCGGCAGCGGCGATCGCGCCGCACTGGACGCCTTCGCGCGCTGGCTGCCCGCGCACGCCACGGCCATCGACGGACCGCTCGACCTGGCCGCCGCGGTGGAGACCCTGCGCACCACGCCGGCTTGCGCCACATGCCGGCAGCGCCTGCGCGCATTGCTGTGGCCGCTGCTGGTTCGCCCACCGGCCGCCGTGCAAGCGCGCGTGGCGCCGGATGCCGGCGGCCAACGCTATCTGGATGCCTTGCACGCACCGGAGCGCCCCTGATGCCGGCATGGACTGCCCTGGCGACCGTGATCGCGATCACTCTGCTGGCCTGGTGGCGGCTGCGCCGTGCGCGCCTGCCGGCCGGGCGCAAGGCCGCGGTGCTGGTGCTGCAACCCGTCTGCGCGGCGCTGCTGTATTGCGCCCTGCTGCCGCCCTCGCAGCCCGGCGGCACGGGAACCCTGGTGGTGGCCACCGCCGGCGCCAGCGCTGCGGCGTTGCAGGCCGCGGCTGGCGACACCGTGATCGCCCTGCCGGAAGCGCCCGCGGCCCTGCGCACGGCCGAGCGCATGCCCGATCTGGCCACCGCCCTGCGGCGTCATCCCGGCACCACCGCGCTGCGCATCGTCGGCGCCGGCCTGCCTGCGCGCGACCGCGACGCCGCGCGTGGCTGGCCG